>CAVGMD010000099.1:0-9169 GCA_963630275.1 Bacteroidaceae bacterium
ATCGTGGTGCTGGTAGGGCTCGTGGTGATTTTTAAAGAGAAGATCACAGACATCGTCAATTCTATTTTTACCAAGATCACGAATCAGACCAAGAAAATATAAGATGCATTTTTATATGAAAGAAAACGGATATATGACGGTGTATCTTGCGCTCACGCTGGGAGTACTGATCTCACTGTGTCTTGCACTGACGGAAGGCTGTCGGTACGGAGGAATCCGTCTGGAGACGGAATGCGTCATGGATATCGGAATGGACAGTCTGCTGGCAGAGTACCACCGGGAACTGTTCCGACAGTATAACCTGTTTGCCATCGACTGTTCTTACGGGACTGCCAACGGTACGACAAAGGCGACGGAACAGAGACTTTTGGAATATATGAATCATAATTTCTCACTGAAGGATATATTCCTAGATAAGATTCTGTATCGTGATTTCTTTGCATTAAAAGCGGAAGAGGTGGAGATGACAAAAGCAGTGTTTCTGACGGACGCGGAAGGGGAGGTATTCCGCCAGATGGCGGTGAATGCCCTGGAGGACGATGTCGGAATTGGAATCGTGCAACAGGTAACCGAATGGCTGCAGATCATAGAATCCGAGGGATTGCAGGAACGGAATGTCGCGGAAGAGAAACAGGCAGTAGATGCGCAGATCGAAGAATATGAGGGGATGCATCTCGAAAGTCCCACAAAAGCGTTAGAAGAAAAGCGGAGTGGCGGACTACTCTCGCTGGTTCTGCCGGAAGAAGATATTTCCGATCGGCAGATGGAAGAGGGAGCCCTGATTGCGGCGAGAATAAAGGAAAATGCGGTTAATCATGGAAACATCGACATATCACAACTGGAAGGATGGGAGGAGACGACACAGAGAATCCTATTCCACGAATATCTGCTGCGCTATATGGGAAGATACAGTGCGGAAAAGGAAGAAAATCCTCTTTGGTACGAAGTCGAATACATCATCGGTGGAGAACAGAGTGATCGGGAAAATCTACGATATGTGATCAATCGTATTTTTGCGGTCAGGGAAGCTGCGAATGCAATATATCTGTTTGGAAGTGAAGAAAACTATGCTATGGCAAAGGCTTTGGGAGAAGTGCTCGCAGCAGCCCTGATGGTTCCGGAACTCGGAGAATTATTTACCGTATCGTTGGTCCTTGGATGGGCATTTGCGGAAAGCGTATATGATGTGAAGACATTACTTTCGGGAGGAAGAATTCCCTTATTGAAAAATGATGACAGCTGGCATTATGGATTACAGGGAATTTTGCAGGGGGATCTGGTGGAAGCATCCGATTCTGAAGAGACAGGTAAGACAGAGGGAATGAGTTATGAGGATTATCTGAGGGTTTTTCTTTTCCTTACCGATTCCCGTGAGGCGACATTCCGGGCGATGAATGTGGTCGAGCAAAATATACGGAATACAGCGGGAAACAGTGCGTTTCGACTGGATGCGTGTCTTACGGAGATAGAGATGAACGTAGAAGTAAAAAGCCGCTACGGCTATGAAGTGGAAATCAGACGCAGGAAATCCTACACGGAATCGCCGAAAGCAGAAGTTTCTGTGGCAGAGCAATAGACACAAAGCAAGGTATGAAGAAGGGAGGTGGGTAGTGATGTCCTCTTTATGGAAACAATGGCAGGTAACCGTTAATAAAAAATACATGAGACCTTCTCCGAAATTAAGAAAGAAAATAAGAAAAGTTCTTAACCCATGTAAAAAGATTCTCCCCGTAGTCTTTTCCTTTTTGGCCAGTTACATAAAGAGGATATCACTGCCCACTCTCCGGAGATACTGCCTGAAAGGCAGCATGACAGTAGAAGCGGCATTGGTGGTACCTTTATTCTGTCTTTTTCTGATGACTATGGGAAGCGCTATGGAAATGATACGGCTGCATAATAATCTGGAAGTGGCATTGTGGGATGCCGGACGGAAATTCAGTATTTACGGATCTCTGTCTGCCGACCGGGAGAATGGTGAGAATCGGCCGGAAGCGGTAGTGATAGCCTATACCTTAATAAAGGCACAGATTGAAGAACAACTGGGCAGGGAATACCTGGAGGATGCCCCTCTGGATGGAGGCAGTGACGGTCTGCAATTCCTGGAGAGCACCATGGATGGGGATATTTATGAGATCAATATGACCTACAGAGTCCGTCCTCCATTCTCATTTCCGGGATGGAGAGGATTCCGGATGGCAAATCGGTACTATGGGCACAGATGGAGTGGCTACCGCATCCCGGGAACGGAAGAGGAGGGAGACTATGTGTATGTTACGGAGAACTCGGAAGTATACCATACAAACGAAGCATGCACCCATATCCGCCTGTCTGTGGAGCCGATGGAAGGCAGCAGGATACCGCAGGAGTACAGACCCTGCGAGAAATGTATGGATGGCGTAGATGGTTTATCCGGGATACAGGGGAATAGCATTTATTTTGTTCCGGAGAGCGGCGACTGCTATCATAGCTATCGCGACTGCCCGGGGATAAAAAGAACTGTGCGTAAGATTCCGGCAGAGGATGCTATAAATTACGAAGAATGCAGCAGATGCAGGGAATATGAAGGAAAGACAGGTAAAATGTAAAATATGGTATGGATAGAGAAGATGGTATGGTGTGGATATCTGGGCTGGTTAAGCCTGTGTGATATTCGAAAAAAGGCAATTCCTCTGTGGATGCTGGCTGTCGGGGGATTGCCGGTGTTTTTGGGATTGCTGCGAAATGGATGGAATTCCGGTATTATCACAGCTTTGCTTCCGGGGGCGATATTATTTTTACTGTCTTTGCTGACGAATACCGTCGGTAAGGCGGACGGCATTGTTCTGATGCTGTTAGGCAATGCCTGCACAGATGGAAGGATATGGCTTCTACTCTGCCTGAGCCTTATTTATATTTTTCTGTATTCTATGATTCTTTACATATCTAAAAAAGATCTGAAAAGACGTATTCCCTATATTCCTTTTTTACTGATAGCGTATATAACGACATGGATCCTATAGAGAGGGGAGTGGATGTGATATGACATACCAAAAGCGCAAGAAAATGACCGGCGGAATGGCAGGAGCCTTTTTTACCGTGGAAGCAGCAATTCTATATCCGATGGTGCTGACAGTTATAGTATTAATGGTATATTTGCTGTTTTTTCAATATGATCGGTGCCTATTGGACCAGGATGTCGGAAAGGCAATAGTTCTGAATGCGGGGAAATGGACCCTGACCAAGTCCGAACTGGATGAATATATGAAAAAAGAGACTATGTACTTTGATGAAGAGAAATACATCGCATGGGAAGGAGAAGCGGCACGGTGGATATTGGAGAAAAACGATATTGTCGTGGAGAAAGCGGGCAGACTGAAATATCCTTTTTCGGGACTGGGTACCAACGAGAAAAACTGGAGTGCCAAGGCTTCTTTCCGGGTGGATCGAAGTTCTCCGGTATTCTATCTCAGAAGGATTGCTGCGTTAGAAAATAAAACAGAAGAAAATACAGAAGAGAATACAGATTAACGAAAGCAGGAAGGAAAAAATTATGTTAAATACAGAATACATCAGAAGCTTAAATGCAAACTACGAGAGGTTATTGCTGGGGGAAAAACCGGAAGAAAAAAGATACCAGTATTGCATGATCAGCCGGGGAGGCATCAGAGGATTATTGCCCTGCAGTCTGCGATATATCGACGGCAATGCCTATCTGTATTATGATATTACATCCCGGCAGAATATAGCGCAGCTATTTGATAAAAAGGTTATAACGAGGCAGTGGCTGACAGATTTTCTGTGGAGCATGCGAAGAGTCCGTATGGAAATGTCCAGGTTTCTCCTGGAGGAAGGGAACATTGTGTGGCTCCCGGGGCATATTTATCAGGATCTGGAGAAGAATGATTTTCACTTTATTTATATCCCATATTGCAGCGAGGATACAGGATTTCGGGATCTGATGGAATATCTGATAGAACATGTCGATTATCAGGATGAAGAGATGGCGGAATATCTGTACAAAGCATATGAACAATATGAGACCGCTGGGGAGGTATACCTGCAGAGTAAGTTTTTTGAGGATGCGGAATGTCTTAGAGTGCCGCAGAAACAAGTGATTCCGGAGCCTGATGATATAACGGTCAGACAATTGCCCTCCGAACAAAATAAGGAGCAACAGGAGAAGGAGCTGCCGGAGGAAAAAGTAACAAAAGAAGATCGCAGGTGGGAAGAGAACGGACATGTCACAGAGAAAAAGGGCTTGTTTACACTGTGGGAGAATCGCCGGAAAAAGGAAAAGCAGGAAAGAGAAAACTATAGCAGAAATCTTCAGCTTACAATGAGCGGATATGCTGTGGCGGAAGAGACGGTATATGAAGAGGATGACATGGGGAAGACGGTATACATGGAAGAACAGCCGGAGACCAGAGAGACTCGTCACAGACTAATGACAGAAGAAGGAAAATTGCTGGTATCGCTGGAACAGGATGCTTATACAATAGGTAAGAAGAGAGGGGAAGCGGATCTGGTGCTGGAGGATCCGTCTGTAAGCAGACTTCATGCGCGCATTGTAAAGGAAACGGATGGGTATTATCTGGAAGATATGAATTCTACCAACGGGACTCTGAAAAACGGGCTTCGGTTGCAACCATATGAGAAGAGGAAGCTTGAGGAGGGAGATGAGATCACAATCGGGAAAAGAACATTGATATATCGTTAAATGCCGGACCAAAGTCCTTTTGGTTGACGTGACAATGCAAACGGTGGTACATTTTAAATATTGATAGAGACAGAAAATATCCCGGGAGGAATACCGTATGAAAAGAGGGCAGGAGTTGCCGATCGTCAGCGGAATACTTGTAGCGGTCAATGTTATTGTATATCTGATATGTACTTTTACGGGCGGTCTGTTATATAATATAGGCGAACTGGATGCAGCGGCTGTGCTGCTTCGCGGAGAGTACGGGAGAATCATTTATTGCATGTTTTTACATGCCGGAATAGAGCATCTTTTTAATAACATGGTAATACTGTTTTTCCTGGGTGCAATGATAGAAAAAGTGACAGGACATCTTCAGCTGCTGCTGATATATCTGTTGTCGGGAATTGGTGGAAATATCTGCTCGCTGCTGTATAAAGTGATAGCTATGGACAGTATGGCTTCCGTGGGAGCGAGCGGTGCGATCTTTGGATTGGATGGTGTACTTTTGGCATGGATCTTATTTGACAGGGAAGATATGCCGGATGTTACCCCCAGACGAGTGGTACTTATGATCGTATTATCTCTTTACAGCGGATTTACGGCGCAGAATATAGATAACGCAGCCCATGTGGGAGGACTTTTGACCGGATTCGCGGCGGGAGCCCTTCTCTGTGCACTGAGAAGACGAAAAAGAAATCGAGAGGTGTAGACTTGAATATCAATATTTATTACGGAGGCCGGGGAATCATCGATGACCCTACCATCTATGTTATTAACAAAATGCAGGAGGTCCTGGAGGAACTGCGTGTTCATGTAGAGAGATATAACCTCTATGACGGTAAGACGAATATCACCACGCTGCCGCAGACTTTAAAAGAAACCGATGGCATTATCCTGGCAACGACTGTGGAATGGTACGGGATCGGCGGATATATGCAGCAGTTTCTGGATGCCTGTTGGCTGTATGGTGACAAGGAAGCAATCTCCGGTATCTATATGTGCCCGGTAGTGATGTCCACTACCTATGGAGAGAGAGAAGGCAAGCTGAATCTTGCTACCGCATGGGAGATCCTGGGTGGATTGCCCTGCAGCGGAATCTGCGGCTACATAGAAAATACAGTGTCTCTGGAAATGAATGAACAGTATGTTCAGATTATTGAGAAGAAAGCGGAGAACATGTACCGCACGATCAATCAGAAGCTTGCCAGTTTCCCGGCAAGTAACAAGGTCATGCGGCAGAAGATCACCATTCCGAAATCCATTAATCTTACGCCGCAGGAGACGGAACAGCTGTCGGAGTATGTGTCGGATGACAGTTATGTACAGAGACAGAAGGAAGATATTCAGGAGCTGACCAGTATGTTCCGCGGAATGTTAGATAACAGCGGAACAGACAGTGAAGAGGAATATGTTTCTGAATTTAAGAAGGCTTTTGTTCCGCAACCGGGATTTGAAGCAGCGTATTCTATTAATATAGAAGAAAAAAAGAATCCTATGTGGATCACGGTAAAAGGTCCTGTTGTAGAGTGCGGTTACGGAGAGACATCGAATCCCAATGTGGAAATGTCACTGACCCGTGCTGCGATGGAAGATATTATAAATGGAAGAATGACTTTTCAGAGAGCTTTTATGTCCGGAGTTATGCAACGGATGAAGGGAGACTTCCGAATCTTAAGAACTTTGGATCAAATGTTTCCTTTTGAAGAAAAAGACAGATAAACAGATAGGAGTGTAGGACTGAAAATGAAAAAAGACGATTGTATTTTCTGCAAAATTGCAAATGGAGAAATTCCTTCCAAAACTTTATATGAGGATGAGGACTTCCGTGTGATACTGGATCTGGGACCTGCTACCAGAGGGCATGCTTTGATTCTCCCGAAGGAACATGCGGACAACCTGTATGAACTGCCGGAGGATACTGCGGCAAAGACATTTGTGCTGGCAAAAAAGATGGCAACGAAAATGGCGGAAAAGTTACAGTGCGACGGATTAAACATTGTACAGAATAACGGCGAGGCAGCAGGACAGACGGTAAAGCATTTTCATATGCATCTGATTCCCCGCTATGAGAACGACGGACAGCATATTTTATGGAATCCGGGAGAGAGCACACCGGAAGAATTGGAAGAGATTCGCAAAACCATTACAGAATAGCAGGGAGAAACTATGAGGACGGTAGATGTAAACGTACTGACGCAGAATATCAGGGAAATGTGCATAGAGGCAAATCATTTCCTGTCACCGGATATGAAGAAGGCATTTGTAACAGCCGGGGAGCAGGAGAAAGCACCGTTAGGAAAGCAGATCCTGCAGCAACTGCAGCAGAATATGGAAATAGCGGCACAGGATATGATCCCAATCTGTCAGGATACCGGAATGGCGGTGGTGTTCCTGGAAGTAGGACAGGATGTACACCTGGTGGGAGGCAACGCGGAAGATGCTGTCAACGAAGGGGTCAGACAGGGATATGTGGATGGTTATCTGCGCAAATCCGTGGTGAAGGATCCTATCTACCGGGAGAATACGAAGGATAACACGCCTGCTATCATTCATTACAGTATTGTTCCGGGAGACCGTGTGAAGATCACTGTGGCACCGAAAGGCTTCGGCAGCGAGAACATGAGCAGAATTTTTATGCTCAAACCGGCAGATGGTATAGAAGGTGTGAAAAATGCGATTCTGACGGCAGTAAAAGATGCGGGACCGAATGCATGCCCGCCTATGGTCGTCGGAGTCGGTATCGGTGGTACTTTTGAAAAGTGTGCACTTATGGCGAAGAAGGCACTGACAAGATCTGTGGATGAACATTCGGAGATACCTTATGTCAGAGAGCTGGAAGAAGAATTGCTGCAGAAGATTAACAAATCGGGTATCGGACCGGGCGGACTGGGTGGTTCCACCACTGCTTTGGCAGTGAACATCAATACCTATCCCACACATATCGCCGGCTTACCGGTAGCGGTTAATATCTGTTGTCATGTGAACCGGCACGCAGTCAGAGAAATCTGAGGATATTGTTTGATATTATCAGAAATGGAGTATGAAAAGCATGGATAAATATATAAAGGTACCTCTCAGTGACGAAGATGCCCACTCTCTGAAAGCGGGAGATTATGTGTATCTGACGGGAACTATATATACTGCCCGGGACGCGGCGCATAAGAGAATGCAGGAGGCCCTGGAGCAGGGCGAAGCATTGCCGATGGAGATAAAGAATAATGTAATCTACTATATGGGACCGTCACCGGCGAGAGAAGGAAGACCGATCGGCTCCGCAGGGCCTACCACAGCCAGCCGTATGGATAAGTATGCACCGAACCTGTTAGACCTGGGCCTGAAGGGAATGATCGGGAAAGGGAAAAGATCACAGGCAGTAATAGATGCGATTGTCCGTAACGGTGCAGTATATTTTGCTGCGGTCGGAGGTGCAGGAGCACTTTTGTCCCGGGCAATTACTTCTTCGGAGGTAATCGCCTATGAGGATCTCGGAACAGAGGCAATCCGTAAGCTGACGGTTAAGGACTTTCCTGCTATTGTTGTAATCGATGCAGAGGGAAATAATCTGTATGAGACAGCAGTAAAAGAATATAACGAAGAGTAGACTGGGGCAGATTATGTATAGAATCATACTGATGGTGGTAAGACTGTTCTATAGGGTGCCGTATTATCTGATCAGAATATGGTGGCTGGGGACCAGGAAGAATTTTGACCTGGAGAAAAATTATGCATTTATCAAGAAAGTAACAAAAGCGGCAAACCGCGCCGGAAGAGTAACTATAGAGAGCTATGGAGTGGAAAATATTCCGAAAGAAAATGGATTTATTTTCTTCCCGAATCATCAGGGCATGTTTGACGCGCTTGTATTTCTGGAATCCTGCCCGGTTCCGTTCTCCGTTATTTATAAGAAGGAAGTCAGCAATGTAATATTGCTGAAACAGGTATTTAGGGCATTGCATGCCATAGCTATAGACAGAGAGGATATTAAACAGTCACTTCAGGTGATCAATCAGATGACAGATGAGGTAAAACAGGGAAGGAACTTTCTGATCTTCCCGGAGGGTACCAGAAGCCGTATGGGGAATCAGCTGCTTCCGTTTAAGGGAGGAACCTTTAAAAGCGCAGTCAGAGCGAAGTGCCCTATTGTACCATGTGCTCTGATTGACTCCTATAAACCGTTTGATGAAAAGTCCATAGCTCCGGTAACGGTAAAACTGATCTATTTGCCGCCGATTTGTTATGAGGAGTATAAACAAATGAAGACACCGGAGATTGCCGACCTTGTAAAAATGAGGATCGAAGAGGCAATTAGACAATATTCATAAACAATATCTACAATTGATAAAAAAACGATTGACAAATGCAGGCAGCTTATGTATAATAACTTTTGCGTCACGAAATGACGCGAACAACATATTTGGTAGAGACGATATTCAGATTATGGAGAAATACTCAAGAGGCTGAAGAGGCGCCCCTGCTAAGGGTGTAGGTCGG
>CAVGMD010000100.1:0-8914 GCA_963630275.1 Bacteroidaceae bacterium
GCTTAAAAATGTCCCTGTGTGGCGGACGAAAGGTGGTACTTCATGAAAGAGAAGTTACAGCGTTTCATGTGGGGGCGTTATGGCAACGACCGCTTCAATCAGTTCTTAATGATTGTGGCTTTGGTCTGCCTGGCGCTCTCTTTTTTTGGTCTGAGAATATTTTATGTGCTGGCGCTTGCCCTGCTGGTCTATGTCTATTACCGGATGTTTTCCAGGGATATGAGCAGGAGAAGTGCAGAGAACCAGTGGTATCTTCGGAAAGAAATGAAGGTGCGCAGCTGGTGGCAGCGACAGAAGAAGCTGTTTGCCGGACGTAAGGATTATAAGATTTTTAAATGCCCCAAATGCGGCCAGAAGCTCCGGGTGCCCAGACACAAAGGCAAAATAGCGATCCGTTGTAAAAAATGCGGAGAGGAATTTATCCGTAAGACCTGATGCGGTATTTGAAAGTCAAATGGAAAATGCAAGAAAGGATGGTGAGCCAGATGTTCGGATATATTGTAATCAATCAGTCGGAAATGAAATTCAGGGAGTATGATGTGTACCGATCCTATTACTGTGGATTGTGCCAGAGCCTGAAGGAACGTTACGGTGTACTGGGACAGCTTTCTCTGAATTACGATATGACCTTTATCCTGATGCTGCTCACCGGCTTATATGAACCGAAGGAGCAGGAAACTCAGTGCAGATGCGTGGCACATCCGCTGGAAAAGCATGTCACGAGAAGAAATCTGTTCACGGATTATGTGGCGGATATGACGGTGCTTTTTGCCTGTTATAAGGCGGAGGATGACTGGGAGGACGAGAAAAGTGTGAGAGGACTGGTGTACAGCCAGCTTCTGGAGAGAAAATTCCACAAAAAGCCTTTAATATATGGAGAAAAAGTAAAAAATATCGCACTGGCAATGCAGGATTTTACCGATGCGGAAAAGCAGGGCAATGTGGACATTGATACCATGGCGGGACTGTTTGGAAAAGTCATGGCGCAGATCGTATCCTGTCGCGAGGATGAATGGAAGGATACGCTGGAGAGACTGGGATTTTTCCTCGGGAAATTTATCTACCTGCTGGATGCTTACGAGGATGTTGAACAGGATATCAAAAAAGGAACCTACAATCCGTTAAAGAAACGTTATGCGGAGCCCGGCTTCGAAGAGGAATGCAGACAGATCCTGACCATGATGATGTCAGAATGCTGCCGGGAGTTTGAACAGCTTCCTATCTTACAGAATGTGGATATTCTGCGGAATATTCTGTATTCCGGTGTATGGTGTCGTTATGAGATCGTGCGGAAGAAACGGAAGCAAAACGATGCAAAAGAGGTAACGGGCAATGACTTATGATCCATACAGTGTCCTGGGAGTGAGCAGAGATGCCTCCGAGGAAGAAATCAAAAAAGCATATAAAGCGCTGAGCAGAAAATATCATCCCGATGCCAATATCAACAATCCCAACAAGGAACAGGCGGAAGAGAAGTTCAAGGAGATTCAGGCGGCGTATCAGCAGATCATGAAGGAGCGGACGGAAGGCTACAGCTACGGCGGTGCCAATTACGGACATGGCTATGGAGACTTCTGGCAGCAGGCAGGCTGGCAGCAACAGACCTCCGGTTATGAAGAGGAGACGAGACTGCGGGCAGCAGGAAATTATCTCAGAAACGGCTATTACCGGGAGGCGAGAAACACTCTGGATGGCATGGGAGAGCATGAAAAAACCGCCCGCTGGTATTACTACAGTGCAGTGGCACATATGGGACTGGGGAACAATGTGGCAGCCCTGGAACATGCGGGAAAAGCAGTGGCACTGGAACCGCAGAATATGGAATACCAGATGCTGTTACAGAGACTGCAGAGCGGTGGTCAGTGGTATGAGAGCAGACAGGCAGCTTACGGTTATCCCCATGTGGGAGGCAATGATCTGTGCCTGAAGCTTTGCCTTGCTAACCTGGTATGTAATCTCTGCTGCGGTGGGGGCGGTCTGTGCTTCGGCGGTTACGGCGGCAGAATGTTTTAAAAAAGATACTTGCTTTTTCTATGTATCCTCACTATAATATTAGATACAAGATGTAGATACGAAAATGCATGAAGAACACAAAATCTAGTAAAACACTAGGATTGGCAGATAGAGTCGTGTCGGGAACTTGCTTCCGATGCGGCTTTTCTTTCGGCTTATGCAGAGATTCGTATTTCTATGGGAATGATATAAAGTGAGGGAACAGCAATGAAGATTCAGAAGAGAGACGGCAGAGTAGTGTCTTATGAAGAGGACAAGATCCGGGAAGCAATCCATAAGGCGAACAACGAAGTGGAGGAGCGGTATCGTGCCAGTGAGGGGCTGATTGAAGAGATCCTGGAGGATGTGCAGCAGGAGGGCAAACAGACCCAGACCGTGGAGCATATTCAGGATATGATCGAGGAACATCTGGTAGAGCACAATAAGTATACCCTGGCGAAGAAGTATATCGTATACCGTTACCAGAGAAGTCTGCTCCGTAAGTCCAATACGACGGATGAATCTATCTTAAAACTGATCCGGAATGAGAATAAGGAGCTGGCGGAGGAGAATTCCAATAAAAATACCCGCCTGGCATCCACCCAGAGAGACTATATTGCGGGCGAAGTGTCCCGTGATGTTACCAGACGTCTGCTTCTGCCGGAGCATATTGCCATGGCTCATGACAACGGTGTGCTGCATTTCCACGATGCGGATTATTTTATTCAGCCGATCTTCAACTGCTGTCTGATCAATATCAAGGACATGCTGGACAACGGCACTTCCATCAACGGCAAAATGATTGAATCTCCCAAGAGTTTCCAGGTGGCATGTACCGTGACCACCCAGATCATCGCAGCCGTAGCCAGCAATCAGTACGGTGGACAGAGTGTGAATATCAAGCACCTGGGAAAATATCTGCGTAAGAGTAAGGAAAAATTCGCGAAACAGCTGGAGGACGAGTTCGGAGATACCTTGGATCAGGCAGCCAAGGATAAGATCGTACAGATGCGTCTGCACGATGAATTAAAATCCGGTGTCCAGACCATCCAGTATCAGATCAATACCCTGATGACCACCAACGGACAGTCTCCCTTTGTGACCCTGTTCCTGCATATTGATGAGAACGATGAATATGTGGAAGAGACCGTACAGATCATTATGGAGATCCTGCGTCAGCGTATCGAAGGAACCAAGAATGAGAAGGGTGTCTATGTGACTCCCGCATTCCCGAAGTTAGTCTATGTGCTGGATGAAAATAACTGCTTAAAGGGCGGAAAATACGACTATGTGACCAAACTGGCCGCACAGTGCTCCGCCAAGAGAATGTACCCCGACTATATCTCCGCCAAGAAGATGCGTGAGAATTACGAAGGCAATGTATTTTCCTGCATGGGTTGCCGTTCTTTCCTGTCCCCCTGGAAGGATGAGAACGGAGAGTACAAGTGGGAAGGACGTTTTAATCAGGGCGTTGTCAGCATCAACCTGCCCCAGATCGGTATTCTGGCAAAAGGGAACGAGGAAAAGTTCTGGAAACTGCTGGACGAGCGTCTGGAGCTGTGCTATGAAGCATTGATGTGCCGACATAAGGCACTGGAGGGTGTGGTATCCGATGTGAGCCCCATTCACTGGCAGTACGGAGCCATCGCCCGCCTGAAGAAGGGCGAGACCATCGATAAATATCTGCACAACGGTTATTCCACCATGTCCTTAGGTTATATCGGACTGTATGAGACCACATATCTTATGAAGGGATGCAGTCAGACCGTGGAGCCCGGCAAGGAATTCGCCCTGCGTGTCATGGATTATATGAAAGATCGCTGCGCAAAATGGAAAGAGGAGACCGGCATTGCATTCAGCCTCTACGGAACGCCTGCAGAGACACTGTGCTACCGTTTTGCAAGGATCGACCGGGAGAAATACGGCGCCATCTCCAATGTTACCGATAAGGGATATTACACGAACTCTTATCATGTGGATGTCCGGGAGAAGATCGATGCTTTCACCAAGTTCAAGATCGAGAGTGAGTTCCAGAATAAATCTCTGGGCGGAGCCATCTCTTATGTGGAAGTGCCGAACCTGACCAATAATGTGGAAGCCATCGAGGAAGTGATCCGCTTTATTTACGACAATATCCAGTACGGTGAGTTCAATACCAAATCCGACTATTGCCATGTCTGCGGTTATGACGGCGAGATCATGATCAATGACAACATGGAGTGGGAATGCCCTCAGTGTCACAACAAGGATCATGCGAAGATGAACGTCACCAGAAGAACCTGCGGCTATCTGGGAGAGAACTTCTGGAATGCAGGTAAGACGAAAGAGATCAAGGCAAGAGTTCTTCATCTGTAATGTGCAGATAGGAAAAGGGAAGGAAATGTCCTATGAATTATGCGACAATCAAGAAAACAGACGTGGCAAACGGTCCCGGTGTGAGAGTGTCGCTGTTCGTCAGCGGCTGTACCCATCACTGCAAGGGATGCTTTAACAGCGAAGCCTGGGATTTTCATTACGGACAGGCATATACAGAGGAAACAGAGCAGGAGATTCTGCAGGCACTGGCCCCGGATTATATCCGGGGCTTGAGCTTGCTGGGTGGGGAACCCATGGAGCCCGAGAACCGCGGAACGGTACTTTCTCTGGTGAAAAAGGTAAGAGAGATCTATCCCAAGAAGACCATCTGGTGCTATACGGGATATCATTTTGACAAAGATCTGCTTCGGTGGATGGAAGAAGGGGATCCGGTGATCACAGAGCTTCTGCCGCTGTTAGATGTAATCGTGGACGGGGAATATATGGAAGAGTACCGGAACCTGCGACTGGCGTTTCGTGGGTCGGAAAACCAGCGGATTTTGGATGTACCGTTGTCATTAAGAGAAAAATGTGGTAAAACTTTACATACATAAAAAGTACGTTGTTATTCTGTTTTTTCAATACCATGAGGAGTCGTACGGTCCGAAGCCTTCGGGCAGTGGTGATGGCACGTTAGTGATCCTGGCCCATAATCTGGAAAACGTACTGGATAACCTGGAAAGATCTGCAACACAGAGACTGTTTTTGTATATTGTCCTGCAATGCGCCTGGACGGTGTTAGTCGTGGTTTTTGCTAGAAAGCGGCTGGACAATAAAGGAGCTGTTTACGACACTGCATGATATTTTAGGGGATGTGATCCCCGGCTGGGAATCCCGGATCTTCGAGAAGAATACGAACGGAGAAGGGTATCATGAAGTGGTACAGAGCGGACACATTCCGCTAAATGCGGAAGAAGCGGAACGGGGCTGTACAACCGCAGTTACTGCGGTGTATGCCTGCGGCAGGAAGGTGTCCTCGGAGATGAGAGAGGCTTCCTTTATAAAAAAGAGGCACCCACGGATGCCTCTTTTCAAAAGGGGAGGATTAAGTATTATCGTATCTTCCGTAAGATCAAAGGAGGGGGTCCGATGATAGTAGTAGTCTGCCCGGGATCCGCCCCATTATACATCTGAGATTGATATTTTTTTGTTGTTTTTGAGGACGAGTTGTTATATACTATGATTAATAATTCTGCCAATAAGTGAACTGCCTGACTGCTTGCAGGCTAGGCAGTTTATCTATTGCGCGGATAAACAGACATGAGCAAGAAGGACGTTTAGTCCGGATTGCGAATGGATGTAACGATTTTGAGAGCTCGAAGGGCGGAGAAATCGTATTATTAAAATTATGTAAGGATGGTATTACAATTATGAATTTAATGGAACAGTGGAGATCAGTAGCATATAATGAGGCAACCGGTAAAGAGAAGCTGCAGCAACTCTGGGCAGCTTATTTTCAGGAGGAGAAGGAGATTTACGCACAGCTTCTGAAGAACCCCGATGAAGTAGTAAAGGGTACTGTGAAGGAACTGGCTGACAAATTCAAAGTATCTCTGATGACCATGACCGGATTCCTGGATGGTATCAACGACAGCCTGGTAGAGCAGAACCCTATCGATGATCTGGAAGAGGATACAGAGGTAAACTTAGGCTTCGACAAGGCTCTCCTGTACAAGAACATGGTAGCAGCAGAGGCTGACTGGCTGTACAATCTGGAAGAGTGGAACTCTATTTTCGACGAGGAGACCCGCAAGGAACTCTACAAAGAGCAGAAGTCTTCCACTACGATTGTGAAGGAGCAGAAGGTTTATCCCAACGACCCCTGTCCCTGCGGAAGCGGCAAGAAGTATAAAAAGTGCTGCGGCAGAAAGTAAATTGAACACAAAGGGGGTTTTCCGCAGATTTGCAGAGAGCCCCTTTTTCGTTTTAGGAGTTTTAGGAAAGGAAGGGTTACATATGAAAATGCTGAAAGAATTGAAGTGGGAAGCGATTCTTACCGGTGTTCTGTACATCCTCTTAGGAATCGTGGCACTGGTGATCCCCGAGACCATGCAGAAGACACTGGGGTATCTCATCGGTATTGTACTGATTGTGGCAGGTCTCATTTCCATCATCTGCTATCTGCTCAGAGATGCCAGAGAGAACTATTATCACAATGAGTTCGTATTCGGTCTGGTAGGTATGGTAGTAGGCGCGGCAGTGCTGTATAAGGTGGAAGTGATCATTTCCCTGATCCCCTTTATTCTGGGAATCCTGGTACTGTTCAGCGGATGCAGCAAGTTACAGGATGCCATTGATCTGAAGAGATTAAGTTACGGCAGCTGGGTAGGGATGCTCATTGTGGCAGTCATCAATATTATTCTGGGAATCGTATTGATCTGCAATCCTTTTAAGGCAGCGATCCTGTTATTCCGTGTCCTGGGTGTGGGATTGATCTTAAGCGGTGCAAGCGACTGCTTTTCCACCATTTATTTTGCGGAGAAGTTACGCAGATTCAAGCAGGAACAGGAAGCAGTGGAAGGCACTTATGAAGAGATAACTTCTGAAAAATAAACAGCATACAAGAAGAGAAACTGGCAGGAGGAACATTGTGAACATTGCATCTTTTTTGTCTCCGAAGGAAGAAGTTACGTTTCTTCGGGACGATATGACCATTAGGCAGGGGTTGGAGAAGATGAAGCGCTACGGTTACACGGCGGTACCGGTGATCGATGCCGAGGACCGGTATGTGGGCATAGTCAGTGAGGGAGATTTTCTGTGGAATATCTTAAGCCACAACAGTGAGCTGGATACCATTACCATGAAGAGTCTGGAGAAGCTGTCGATACGGGATATTATCCAGAGCGGCAAGATCCGTCCGGTATGTATCGATACCAATATGGAAGAACTGCTGGGACAGGCGCAGATGCAGAATTTTGTACCGGTGATCGATGACAGAAATGTATTCATCGGGATCATCACCCGAAGTGAGATCATCAAATATTTTATAAAAAAACAGATTGAAGTAGCAGAAAAACAGATCTAATTCGTTAAATAAGAGAAAGGTGTGTAGAATCATGAAAAAGTTGGAAGAATATGTAAAGAGTATCCCTGATTTCCCGGAGAAAGGTATTATTTTCCGTGATGTGACAAGTGTATTGCAGGATGCCGACGGACTGCATCTGGCAATCGATACCATGCAGGAGAAAATCAAGGATCTGGATTACGATGTGGTAGTCGGTCCCGAGTCCCGCGGATTTATCTTCGGAACACCGATCGCATACAATAATCATAAGCCCTTTGTACTGATCCGTAAACAGGGCAAGCTTCCCAGAGAGACCGTATCCACCACTTATGACCTGGAGTATGGTTCCGCTACCATTGAGATGCACAAGGACAGCATCAAACCCGGTCAGAAGGTTCTGATCGTGGATGATCTGATCGCTACCGGCGGTACTACCGAGGCAATGATCAAACTGATCGAGTCCTTAGGCGGTGAGGTAGCCGGTATCGTGGTGCTGATCGAACTGGCAGGATTAAAGGGGCGTGAGCGCTTAGACGGATATCGCCTGGAGTCTGCAATCTGCTATGAAGGAAAATAAAAATATTTAACATGGAGCCGTTTCGTCTATGACAGAAGAGAAGAACGAAGTCATCTTCGATGATGACAAGATAAGTAAATCAGAAGAATTCGTGAATCCCGATGAACTGTATCAGGAGCTTATTCGCTGTGTGCAGAAATACCACCCCAGTGATGATATTTCCATGATCGAGAAAGCCTATAAGGTGGCAAGCGAGGCACACAAGAACCAGTTCCGCAAGTCCGGGGAACCCTATATCATTCATCCGTTGAATGTTGCTATTATCTTGGCGGATCTGAAGCTGGATAAGGAGACCATCGTGGCAGGTATCCTGCATGATGTAGTGGAAGATACCGTGATGACGGAGGATGACCTCAGGAGAGAATTCGGAGATGACGTGGCGCTTCTGGTAGACGGCGTGACGAAACTGGAGAAGATCCCTCTGTCCGGTAACGGAGAGCAGTCGGATGCCAAGCTGGAGATGCAGGCGGAGAACCTGCGTAAGATGTTCCTCGCCATGGCGAAGGATATCCGTGTCATTATGATCAAGCTGGCGGATCGTCTGCACAATATGCGTACGTTGAAATACAAGACGCCGGAGAGCCAGCAGAGGATCGCCAAGGAGACGCTGGAGATATATTGTCCCATTGCCCAGAGACTTGGTATCAGCAAGCTGAAGATCGAGCTGGATGACCTGTCCTTAAAATATCTGGAACCGGATATCTATTATGATCTGGTGGATAAGATTGCGGTGCGTAAGAGCGTCCGTGAAAAATACATCCAGGGCATCGTGGACGAGGTCAGCGAACATATTAAAAATGCGGGGATCGATGCAAAAGTCGATGGCCGTGTAAAGCATTTTTTCAGTATTTACAAGAAGATGAAGAACCAGCATAAAACGCTGGATCAGATCTATGATCTCTTCGCCGTACGTATTATCGTGGAGACGGTGAAGGACTGTTATGCGGCACTGGGTGTGATCCATGAAATGTATAAGCCCATTCCGG
>CAVGMD010000101.1:0-8612 GCA_963630275.1 Bacteroidaceae bacterium
TAATTGTACTGGCCCTGTCTGGACACGGCTTTGATCTCCGTGACACAACCGCCGCCTTTTCTGGCTGCGGTCATCTTCTTCGGATGTCTGTTTTTATTTCGCTGAATCAGGGAATCCGCCGCCCGGACGATCTCCTGTCTGCTGCGGTAATTGGTCTCCATGAGAAGGATTCTCGCCCCCGGATGCCTGTCTTCAAAAGACACAAGTGCCTGCGGGTAAGCTGCCCGGAATCCGTAGATACTCTGATCCTCGTCTCCCACCATGAACAGATTCCGGCTCTGTGCCGCCAGCAAATCAATCATATCATGCTGGATCTTCGAAGTATCCTGCGCTTCATCCACGCAGAAATACCGGTACTTCTCCCGGAAATGAGAAAGCACCTCCGGATACTGCTCCAGGATCCGCAGGGCATAAATCATCTGGTCATCGTAATCGATCATCTGCATCTGTCGCAGCTTCGCATTATAGGTGCGGAAGATCTCCGGGAACTTCTCCACATCCGTGTCCATCTCCCGGATCTTCTCCGGTGCCAGGCGCATGTTTTTGGTATAGGTAATATCTAACTGTGTCTCCTTGATGTCATTCTCCGTGGCGTATTTTCCCGTCACTTCCAGAAAAGACTGTTTTATCGCCGCAGAAGCTTCCTTGTCTGCCACCTGAAAAGGCGTTTTGCCGGTGCGCCAGGCAAAATATTGCAACACCTTCTGGGAGATGCCGTTGATGGTACGGAACTCCAGCCGTTCTGCGTCCGCTTCGCCGAACATCCCCGCGAAACGCCTGCGCATGTCGTTCGTTGCCGCCACGGTATAGGTCACCGTCAGGATCTCCTCCGGGCGGATCCCCAGACAGTAGATCATATAGCCAAGTCTGCTGACCAGCACCGTGGTCTTGCCGCTGCCGGGTACCGCCAGGAGCAGCACCGGACCTTCCGTCGCCTGTACCGCCTGCATCTGCTGTTCGTTTAACTGTATGTGATAGTTCTGTACAAATTCCGTAAAAGTCAATCTGCTGTCCTGCTTTCCGCTCCGGTGTATTTCCGCTCCCCGTCACCGCTCTTCACCTTTATTTTTACTTGTTTTATTTTACCATGTTGTAAGAAGGACAGCAACCCTGCGACGTTCTATCTCTCCAGCATATTTTCTATAAAAATCCCGTACCCTCTGGTGCTGTCCTGCACGAGAACATGGGTGACGGCTCCGATGAATTTCCCGTTTTGAATAATGGGGGCGCCGCTCATACCCTGGACGATGCCTCCGGTGAGAGCAATCAGTTCCGGATCGGTGACTTTCAGTTCGATTCCCCGGTTTACGTTGTCATGATCCAAGTGCACATCCGTGATCTCAATATCGTAATATCTGGTGGTGCCGTCCACGGTACACAGGATCTGTGCAGGGCCTTTTTCGATCTCCTGTTTTAGTCCGATGGGCAGTGCTTCTTCTGTGCCCAGTGCCAGAGCTTTGTTATTACACTTACCAAAAATTCCCCGAACACTGTTGCTGGTAATGTCCCCCAGGATCCGGTCATCGGCATAGACGATCATTCCCGTCATCTCCCCCGGATGCCCGGCGGTTCCCTTCTGGATCGATATGATCTCCGTCTGATACAGGGTTCCGTCATTCATCTCCATCAGGGTACTGGTATCCACATCGTTGATTCCATGCCCCAGGGCTCCGAAATTCCCCCGGCTGTCAATATAAGTCATGGTGCCCACGCCCTGGGCATTATCCCGGACCCAGACACCGATCTTATATTTTCCGCTTTGGTCCCTCTCCGGACAGATCTTCACATCGAAGCATTCTTCGTCTCTGCGGATTGTGAGGATCTGTTCTGCACCGTCCCCGTTTTCGATCCGCGAGATCAGGTCGTCTTTTTCGGTAACTTCCTCACCGTTTAACTTCAGCACATAGTCACCGCTTTTTACAATATTTTTTGCCGGTGATACTTTCTCTCCGCCCGCAGAGCGAAATTCACCGGTACCTACCACCAGTACCCCTTCGGTCTTCACATAGATGCCGATGGGCACCCCCACCGGGATCAGTTCCTGATCTTCAATCACCCGGATGCCTACCTGTTTGAGCGGCAGGATCCCGAACAGCTTCACCTGCATCTGAATCGTGTCCAGACTGCCGGTCTTCATGGTCACCGGCTGGCTTAAATCCACACTCACAGCGCCTTCCGGAATATTGCTCTGCCCCTGTCTGCTGACGTTTAAGATCTCACCTTTGGCGGGAATATCCAGTTCCAGTGCTTCTTCCGATCCCGCCCTTACATGCAGAACAGAAGGAATACTGCTGTCCACCAGATAATAGCCGTATCCCATAAGCCCTGTGCCTGTCAACAGCAGCGTAACACAAAGGCAGACCCGGTAAATCCGCAATCTGCGCACCTTTTGTTTCCAGTGCTGCAAAATAACGACTGCATCTTCACCTGCCTGCCTTTTTACTTTTTCCGTCTCTGTAATCCAAAGCTTCATACACATTCCCCCACTGCATTCTGCGTTACTGCTGTATAGGGTATAGTGTGCTTCGCATTTGTATTTTTAACCTGAAATCATGAGAAAACGTATCTTACAGTTTTATCCAGATCATCCACATACGATCACGTTACTGCTGTTCTTATACTCCTGGGGGCAGCTGTCCGTGAGGATCGTACCGCCCTGAAAAGAACCGAAAGTCACGGAACTGACATTACCGAATTTGGAATGATCCGCCAGAATAAAACATTCTCTGCACTGTCCCATGGCTGTCTTTTTCACCATGGCTTCATTCATATCCGGTGTGGTCAGACCGTTCTGTCTGCTGATCCCGTTGGTGCCAAAAAATCCTTTGGTGAAATGATAGCCCTGTAAATTCACCAGTGCCTGGTTGCCTACCACAGCTTCGGTGGAACCTTTCAGTTCTCCACCTACCAGATAGACACGGAACCCCGCCGCTGCCAGTGCTTTGGCATGGGCTACCGCATTGGTCACGAAGGTCGCACTCTTCTCCGTCAGATGCGAAAGCATACACGCCGTGGTGGTTCCCGCATCCAGATAGACGAAATCCTCAGGCTGGATCAGGGATGCTGCCTTGGCTGCTACCAGCTGCTTGGCTTCCACATTGACTGCTGCCTTCTGCTCTACGGTAGGTTCGTGGGTCACAACGGTGCGGTCACACGTTACTGCGCCTCCGAATACCTTCACCAGCTTCCCGGCATTGTGCAGTGCCGTGATGTCGCGGCGTACCGTGGATTCGGAAGTATTTAACAGTTCCTTAACTTCCGCCACCGTAATGCTGTTTTTCTCTTCCAGCAATTTCAAAATGATGTCATAACGTTGTTCTGTCAGCATAGAGTATTGTTTTCTCTTTCTTTTGTCACATCTGTCTCCAGAATGATCTTCCGCACGGGAAGAATGCTTCCGGGAGACATGGATAATTCATCCACGCCCATGGCAAGGAACCGTCTGGTCAGTGTCTGATCCGCACCCAGTTCTCCGCAGATGCCTGCCCAGATGCCTGCCTTATGCGCATTGTCCACCACCATCTGTATCATGCGTAATACTGCGGGATGATGAGGATCGTAAAAGGCATCCAGCTTCGGATTCTGCCTGTCGATTGCCAGAGTGTACTGGGTCAGATCGTTGGTACCGATGCTGAAGAAATCCACTTCTTTTGCCAGTTCTTCACTCATCATAACCGCCGCCGGAGTCTCGATCATAATGCCCTGCTTCGGCTCTCCGAATGCCACGCCCTGCTCTGTCAGTTCCTGCTTCACTTCTGCCACGATTTCCTTAATCCGGTGTACTTCTTCCACACTGATGATCATGGGATACATGATGGAGATGTTGCCGAAGGCACTGGCACGGAACAGTGCGCGCAGCTGGGTCTTAAAAATCTCCGGTCTGGTCAGACAGATACGGATGGCACGACATCCCATTGCTGGATTCTCCTCCGGCTCCATCTCGAAATAATCGCACTTTTTATCTGCTCCGATGTCCAGGGTACGGATGATTACGGGCTTACCCGCCATGGTCTCCGCCACGGTACGGTAAATCTGGAACTGTTCTTCCTCCGTGGGGAAGGTCTCTCTCTCCAGATAGATAAATTCACTTCGAAACAGTCCGATACCGCCGGCATCGTTCTGCAGTACGGCTGCCAGATCCTTACTGTTGCCTATGTTAGCATAGAGCATGATCTTTTTACCATCAATAGTGACATTCTCTCTTCCCTTCAGAGTCTGGAGCAGTTCTTTCTTCTCCTGCTCCTCCTGCTTTAACTGCTGCATTTTGCTTAAAGTCTCTTCATCGGGATCCACATAGATACAGCCGCATCGTCCGTCTACAATTCCCAGCTTCCCGTCAATTTCCTCACTTAAAGGAATATCTGTGCCGATCAGTGCCGGAATACTCATGGTACGGGCGAGGATCGCCGTATGGGAGTTCACGGAACCATGTACGGTCACGAAGGAAAGTACCAGATCCTTGTTAAGCTGAACCGTCTCGGAGGGAGCCAGGTCGTCTGCCACGATGATTACCGGCTCTTCGGAGGCTACCGCACCAGCCGTTCTTCCGCCCAGTACGCTTAATACCCTCTCCGAGATATCCTTGACATCCGCAGATCTGGCTCTCATGTAGTCATCCTCCATGGAAGCAAACATCTGGGCGAAATTATCTCCGGTGGAAGCCACCGCGTACTCTGCATTTACTTGCTGCATACGGATAATGTTCTCCACGGATTCGTTATAGTCATCATCTTCCAGCATCATCTGATGAATCTCAAAAATAGCTGCGTTGGCTTCTCCTACTTCTTTCAAAGCCTTCTGATACAGCCCCTGCAGCTGCTCCATGGCTGTCTGCTTTGCCTGTCTGTACCGTTCGATCTCCCGATCGGGATTGTCGATCTTGACACGTTTTACCTGCTGTTCATCCTTTTTATGAACACTGATTCTGCCGATGGCGATTCCACCGAATACGCTTTTTCCCTGGTAGACTTCCATGACTCTTCTCCTCTCCTGACGATTCCGGTTACTTTGTTCTAGAGATTTGCTTTTACGAATTCAGTTACTGCCCCGTAAGCTGCTTCCTCATCCTCACCGTCGAAGGTAAGGGTGATCTCATTGCCGGCTTTGACTGCCAGACCCATGATACCGAAGATTCTCTTGCAGTCTCCGGTCTTGCCGTCCTTGGTCAGGGTAACTGCACAGTTAAATTCCTTTGCAGCCTTTACCAGTTCTCCTGCGGGACGTGCGTGGATACCTTCGGGATCTGTGATAACATATTTGAATTCTTTCATTGTCATTCTCCTTTTCTATTTTAAAACTTATTCCGTTTTTACGCTACCTTTTTCTTTAATACACCAAGCAGTAATGCGGATACCACCGTACCTGCCACCAGCGCTACCAGATACATCAGTGCATTTCCCACTACAGGGAATACGAAGATTCCGCCGTGAGGAGCCATCAGTGTGCAGTGGAATGCCATGGACAGAGCACCTGCCAGTGCAGAACCGATGATGCAGGAAGGAAGTACATGTAAGGGATCGGATGCCGCAAAAGGAATGGCACCTTCCGTGATGAATGCCAGACCCATGATGAAGTTGGTAGGACCTGCATCTCTCTCTTCCTTGGTGAACTTATTCTTGAATAACAGGGTTGCCAATGCAATAGCACAGGGAGGAGTCATACCTCCGATCATAACAGCTGCCATAATGTCATAGTTGCCTGCGGTGATTGCTGCGGTTCCGAATACATAAGCTGCCTTGTTGAAGGGGCCGCCCATATCGATTGCCATCATGCCGCCCAGAATCAGTCCCAGTACGATTCGGCTGGAGTCTCCCATACCGCTTAAGAAGTTGTTCAATCCTGTATTGATACCACCCATGATCGGTTCTACTACGAAGTTCATTGCCAGACCCATGATCAGGATACCTACTACTGGGTAGATCAGTACCGGTGCCAGTTTCTCAATGGCATCGGGAAGCTTATCACAGATCTTGCGAAGACCGAGGATCAGATAGCCTGCTAAGAATCCTGCCACCAGTGCTCCCAGGAATCCGGACTTGCCGTTCGCTGCCATCATGCCGCCCACGAAGCCGAGTGCCAGTGCCGGTCTGTCGCCGATCGCCATGCCGATGAAGCCCGCCAGTACCGGAAGCATCAGCCCGAATGCCACGCCACCGATGTTTTTGAACATTGCCGCTATGGGAGTGATGGTACCGAAGTTACCTCTCTGATCTGCGGGTAATGCATTGATATCAATGCTCAATCCATCGATCAGGAAAGCAATGGCAATCAGGATACCGCCGCCTACGACGAAGGGAAGCATATGGGATACACCGTTCATCAGCTGGGTGTAGATCTTATGTGCTGCACTCTCCTTGCCGGTTACCGCTGCTTTCACTTCACCGCTCTCTCCGTGGAATACTTCTACCTCACCGCTTATTGCCTGCTGTACTAATTTATCTGCTTTGCTGATACCGTCGGATACCTGACAGCTGATGACTTTCTTGCCGTCAAAACGATCCATGGGAACTTTCGCATCGGCTGCTACGATGATGCAGTCTGCTGCGGCGATCTCTTCCGCAGTCAGTACATTTTTCGCACCTGCGGAGCCTCTGGTCTCGATCTTGATCTGGCAGTCTGCTGCTTTTGCTGCCTTCTCCAAAGCTTCCGCTGCCATATAGGTGTGAGCGATTCCGGTCGGGCAGGAGGTTACTGCCAGGAGCTTAAAGCTCTTTTTCTCTTCGGTGGTAATGCCGGTATCACTTAATCTGTCGTCAATGCTCTTGGCACTTTCATCTGCTGCATCGATGATCTGTAAAAATTCGTCCACACTTTTGGCATTTCTTAAAGATGCGGTGAAATTCTCATCCATCAGCATAACGGACAATTTGCTCAGTACATCCAGATGTACGTTGTCCTTGGTATTTGGTGCAGCGATCAGGAAAAGCAGTGTCACCGGTTCGCCGTCTAAGGAATCATAATCCACACCGTTTTTGATGACCATGGCTGCCAGTCCGGGAGTCTTCACCGCATCACATTTACCGTGAGGGATCGCAATGCCTTCGCCGATTCCCGTCGTGCTCTCTTCCTCTCTGGCATAGACCTGTGCACGATACTGCTCTACATCCGCAAGCTTTTCGCTTTTTTCCATCAACTCCACTGCCATATCCAGTGTTGCCTTTTTGTCAGCAGGAGCTGCATCCAGGGAAATACTTCTTTTGTCCAGTAAATCCGTAATTCTCATGTTGTAACCCATCCTCTCTTTTTTATTATTTTGTTGCTATTTTACCTGTTTCAATACCTGCAGGACTTCTTCTTTGGTTGCCAGATTCTCGGAAAAAGCACTGGCACTTCCCGCTGCGATTCCCATGCAGAAGGCATGTGCGTAATCCTTCTCTTCGATCCATCCGGTGAGGAATCCGGCTACCATGGAATCTCCCGCGCCTACACCGTTGACCAACTTTCCCTTCGGTGCCGGGGCTTCCAGACATTGTCCATCCGCTGCGATCAATACAGCTCCCTCGCCTGCCATGGAGATCAGTACGTTTTGTGCTCCCATTTCCTGTAACTTTTTACCGTAAGGAATGACTTCCTCTCTGGTGGAAAGCTTCACACCGAAGATATCTCCCAGCTCGTGGTTGTTGGGTTTTACCAGGAACGGATGGTACGGCAATACCTTGACTAACAGATCTCTGGTAGCATCTACCACCGTCAGCACTCCTCTGCCCTGGATCCGCTCCAGGATCCTCTGATACATGTCATCCGGCATGGTATACGGAATGCTTCCCGCCAACACCAGTACATCACCTTCGCCCAGTCGGTCGATCTTCTCCATCAGCTGTTCCAGCGCCTGTGCATCAATGTCCGGTCCGCAGCCGTTGATCTCTGTTCCGTCGATGCTTTTCAGCTTCAGGTTGATTCTGGTCATTCCGTGACCGATTTTGATGAGGTCGGAATTTACGCCAAATTCGTTCAATCTTCGGATCAGTTCGTCTCCGGTGAATCCCGCCGCATATCCGAGCACCGTGGAATCCAGTCCCAGATTTTTCAGTACGATGGAGACGTTGATTCCCTTTCCTCCCGGAAGAATCAGCTCTGATGAGGTTCTGTTCGTCATTCCCAGCTGAAAGTCATCCACGGATACGATGTAATCCAGTGACGGATTGAATGTCACAGTACAAATCATTTAAAACCCTCCTGTCTGTTGCCTTTCGTGTTCTTATGTTGTTATTATATCTTCATATTCAGTCAAATTCAATCAATTTAATTCACAAATATGATGACTCATTTTGGTTGAATATGCACAAAAGAAAAGGATGAAGTCATTCTTCATCCTTTTCGTGTATTCCGATATTCCACTATAGCTTTTCCCTTATCGGGCTTCTTTAAACGCATTCGCCTGTTCTTTCATTTCTTTTGCGTTAGACAGCGCCGCTTCGGTGAGGGCATCACTGCCAAGGAGTCTCGCCAGTTCCGCCAGACTTTCTTCGTCAGCCACTTTCTGGATATCCGTGATGGTCATATCGTCCGTGCTGCTCTTCTCAATGACGAAATGCACATCCGCCATGGCTGCGATCTGCGGCAGATGTGTGATGCAGATGACCTGATGTGCCCCTGAGAGGACACTCAGCTGC
>CAVGMD010000102.1:0-8408 GCA_963630275.1 Bacteroidaceae bacterium
ACGCTGACAGTACGGCTCTTTTCTCGGTTGACTGTAAGTTTCAGCCTCTCCTCAAGATATTTTGTACTGCTTTCCAAGAGTCTCTCTGATGCTCGCTTGCTCTTTGCAAGAAGCACGATGTCATCTGCATATCTTATGCATGGAACACCTCTTTTCAAGAATTCTTGGTCGAACTCATTGAGGTAGACATTTGCCAGCAATGGTGATAGATTTCCACCTTGTGGTGAACCCTCCTCTGTGTCAATGACCACTCCGTTTTCCATTACACCGCTTTTCAGATAGCGCTTTATCAACTGTACTACACGTTCATCTTTTACATTCTTTCGGAGAAGATTGATGAGAATTTCGTGATTAAGAGTATCGAAGTACTTTGACAAGTCAAGGACTACAGCAAATGTATAGCCTTGTTCTGCATACTCCTTAACCTTAAGTATTGCATCTTTTGCACTTTTGTTCGGACGATAGCCATAGCTACCCTCTGCAAACAGCGGTTCATAGATTGGCACTAACTGTTGGGTTATTGCCTGTTGAAGTGTACGGTCTATCACTGTTGGTATGCCAAGCTTTCGCACACCACCATCTGGTTTAGGAATCTCAACTCGTCTTACTGGAGACGGAGTATACTTTCCACGATAAATGCGGTCAGTTATCTCTTGTTGATGTTCCTTTAAATATGGAAGAGCCTCTTCAATGGTCATGCCATCAATTCCCGGCGCTCCCTTGTTTGCCTTAACTCTCTTATACGCTCTGTTAAAGTTGTCTTTATACAGTATCGCTTCCAAAAGTCTCGGCTGTGCACTGTCTCTTTCTTTCCATATTCGATTGAATGACCTAGACGCTTTCACATACCCTTCATGTTCCGCATTATCTCTTTGCGAACAGCCATTGTTTTCAATGTTTTCTGCCATAGACGGTCATTCCTCCTTTCTCGGTCATACTCAAGACTCCTACTGATTCGGTCCTTCACCTCTCGGCTACTATGACCTCTGCTGACTTCTGTACGTTCAGCACTGCTTCCAGCAGTGGTTACCTCTTTCAAGGCATACCGCACAGACCTCCCTAAGTACCACACGTTTCTTCCTCTCCATCCATCTGCCTCATTTATCATGCATGATTCCGTGTAGTTATTGGGCTTCAATTTGGACTGCAATCTTACCCTCATGCATGACCTCATATGAGATTTCTGTTCGTCAGACCAGAGATTTGCCCGTGAGTTAGTATGTTCCTCACATCCAGCTTCCTTCAGATTCCATCTCACGATGGACACCCTTGCCTTCGGCTATATCCTTCCCACTACCGGGCGGATTCAGGACTTTAACCCGTTAGAAACGTGCGCCGCTAGGCGCACAGCCCAAAAAGTGCCGACACCCTGCTTTTCGGTATCGGCACCTTTTTTGATTCCTATTGTATTATTATACGCGATAGCGAAGCCATATCGCATCGCTGTCGAATTTCTGTACATCCATAAGCTTCAGTCCCGTCACATCATGATCCTGATCCAGTCCGTCGAATACGGCGGGCATTCCGCCTCTTCCGTCGATACCGGCGCCGACTAGCAGGCTAATCTCATCCAGCAGCCCTGCTTCCAGAAAAGCAGTATTGATCTTGGGTCCTCCCACGATTCCCATACGGGTTACACCAAATTCCTCCGCAAGAATCTCCGATGCTCTTACGAGGTCTACGTGACCCTCTCCACAGGCGATCCAGGAGATGTTCTGACGATCCAGGTAGTCCAGATATTCCTTCGCCACGCCGGTGCTGGTAAGGATCAGGTAGGGTTTTGCTTCCCCCTCGGATCTCGGCCACAGAAGTCTGCCCCGGGAATCCACAACGACTTCATATCCCGCTGCTTCTGCCTTCTTGGAAAATCCTTCCTTTCCATAAGCTGTGGTATCCTTCGGAACATATTCTCCCGGCTCCGCCATTTCCAGTTCTGCGGTCACACGTCCGCTTACGGTAGTGGGCACATCCAGTTCTTCCAGCGTCTGGTAGTACTCATTGACGCCGCGAAGCTTGGAAGTCATGGCGCAATCGATTCTTCCGTCGATGGAAGTCATCATGTGGCATATAATATATGGTTTTTTCATTTCTGCTCTGTCTCCTTTTCTTTTCCAAATGCTGAAAATCATTCTGAAGACATTGTATCACCTAAAGTTGGCTTTAGGTCAAGAATAACTTCCACAAGATCCGCATCGATTCCGACCGCCTTATTCTCGATCTCCTTCGGGACATAGGCATCGCCCTTATTGATGCAGGCGTAAAACGCATTCCGCCAGTTGTAGGCATACTGCCAGAAATTGTATTTGATGATGCCGGGGGTGTTGTAGCCGACGCCAAGCTCCAGAAATACGACGTTTTGTCCCCTGTGATCCTCCATGAATTTCTCATACCGCTTCGCCGCGGCATCCCTGACTTACTACCATTTTTTCACGGTCTCTTCGTTGTCGTAGGTTCCACGATGACAGGGTTTGCTGCACTGGAACAGGCCGTAATCGCCCTGGGTGTAGAACAGTCTGCTCTTATCGAAGCCCGCTTTCTGGAAGCAGTGATCCACATTGGTGGTCAGTACAAAATAATCCTTGTCCTTCACCAACGCAAATAGTCGATCGTAGAGATCCGTAGGCGCATCCCTATAGCGGTTCACATAGAGGTACCGGCTCCAATACCCCCAGTATTCTTCCAGTGTATCGTAGTTATAAAATCCTCCGGAATACATGTCGGAAAAATGATATTTTTCCGCAAAGTCCGAAAAATATTGGTCAAAGCGTTCCCCCTGTAGGTGAAGCCTGCTGCCGTGGACAGCCCCGCTCCGGCGCCGATCACAACCGCATCCGCCTCTCTTAATTTCTGTTGTAAAATCTATATTTTATCCTGTAAATTCTCCATGGTTCTTAATACCCTCTACGATTCTCTGATGATAGCTTTCACCGGACAGTTTTCGTAACAGTTTCCGCAATGCAGGCAGTGATTCTGCTGGATCCGGTACAGCGTTTCTGCCTCTATGCACCGCTGGGGACATTTCGTGCGACATTTTCCACAGCCGATGCATTTTTCAGTGATGTTATAACCCTTTTTTGTTATTGTACCACCACCCAGTCTATAAGTATCGCGGAAAATAGGGTTCACACCGAGGTTAAAATATTCCACCTCCGCCCGGTCAATGCAGAAGATGATGCCGATGCTCCTCGTATCCCCCGGATAGACATTCGCCAGATACGGCTGCTCCTCGAAAATCAGATCCCGCCATTTCGCCTGTTCCTCCTCCGCCACAGCGTAAGCCTTGCCGGACATGCGGATCATCTCTTTGTATTTTGTATAGCAGAGGATCTGCACTCTGCCATCTTCCTGCAGTTCCTTGCAGAAATTTTTGCCCCTTGCAGTGAAAAAATAGATGGCATCCGGCTCATAATGAATGGCGCTGATATTGCGGATCTGGGGTGCGCCGTCGCTGTCCACCGTGGCAAATGCCAGCACCCCCACCAATTCCATTTTTTTCAAACATGTTGCTAAATCCATTCTACTATCCATACCTTTCCCGCTGTCACAATTGCAGCGAACCTAAATTTTGAATTACCGTCGGTTGCCCATCTTACTCTACGATCTTCACTCTTCCGGGTCTTCTCAGTTTGCTGTGGGGCTGTTCCCCGTCGATATATCCCAGAATCACGAATCCCTGACAGGAATACCCCTCGGGCACTTCCCAGTCCTGCATAAGCCGCTGTCCCTCCTCCGAAGCAAATGTTTCATAGCCTCTGGATATAATGCAGGAAGCAATGCCCAGCTCCGTTGCCTGTAAGATCATATTTTCCATCATGCAGAAAGCATCCGCTGTTTTGAACAAAAAATTATCCTGACAAAAGACACAAACTACTGTGGGTGCATCGTAGAATCCATTCCGGATCGTAGGATCATCTATAGTGCTGGGCTGTTCTTTGGACACGTAGTTTCCCGCCAGATGCGTGCGGTCAAAATGCATGAGATTCATTTTCCCGATCCGCGTTGTCAGTTCCTTATTATGGATTGCCACCAACATGCTCCGCTGTCCGCCGCCGGCATTGGGCGCGTAATTCCCCGCTTCCAGAATCTGTTCCAACGCCTCCCTCGGAATCTGCTCTTCGGTATATTTTCGGATGGAATGTCTTGCCTTGATAATGTCCATAAGTGCCATAATCTACAGTTCCTCTCCCGTGATCTCGTTTCTCGTCTTCCAACACTGGGGATCCGCGCCGTAGAAGTCTCCGGTAGTGCCGTTTGCCACAGCGGGGCATCCTCTGCACCATGCTTTCAGTTCACATTTGCTGCATTTTTTGAATTTGTCGTAATCTCTGTATTTTTCCATCTGGCAGACCCAGACGTCCGCCAGCCGGTCCTCCCAGATATTCGCCACTCTGCTGTCGGTGACTCTGCGGCACGCCATGATATCCCCGTTGGAGGAAATGGTGATATGGCAGTTGCCGCAGTTACAGCCTCCGTAGATCATGCCGTCGCACACATTTTCCGGCAGTTTGAACTGACCGGTCTCGTATTCGTACAACGTCCACAGATGGTCTTTTCTATTAAAATAGGTCTCGCATCCCGCTGCTTCGTATGCCTTGAATTTCGCATCGCAGATCTCCAGAAGCCTGCGATATTCTTGCGGCGTCATGCTGGTATCCACCTCGCCGCCGGTGGGCACATACCGCGAAAATGCAAACACCTTAACTTTCGCTTTCACTACTTCGTCAATAATATCCGGTATCTCATTCATATTAGTCTTTGACACCGTACTCATAATAATGCTTTTGATTCCCGCCCGTTTGAGACACCCTACCTTTTCCAGTGTCAGGTCGAAGCTGCCGGGCTTGCGGAACCAGTCATGGGTCTTACTCATACCGTCCAGCGACATCTGGTATTTCTCGCAGCCACAGGCTTTCAACATGCGGCAGATCTGATCATCCAGATGGAACGGATTCCCCATCAGGGTAAACGGAATGTCCTTGCTTTTCAACAGAACCATCAGTTTCCAGAAATCCGGATGAAGGATAGGATCGCCACCGGTGATATAGAAATACGGAACTCTGTTGTAAACCTTGCAGAAGTCCTCGCAGTTCGCCACGACCTCCTGCATCTGCTTCCAGGTCATGCTCTTTAACACCTTGCAGCCTTCCCCGGAAAAAATATAGCAGTGCTTGCAGCGCTGGTCACATTCATCTGTAATATGCCATTGAAAAGAAAAATAACTTTTCATCCTGTCCCTCTCCTTCTTTCTCTTTTGGATTTACTTACTTATCGGAAGCACCACATGCTGTGCCACAAGCTGCCGGTTTCTCCTCCGGCTTATCTGCTGCGCCACATGCTGTTCCGCAGGCTGCGGGCTTCTCTTCGGGCTTGTCTGCTGCGCCACATGCTGTTCCGCAAGCTGCGCTTGTCTGTGCCTTGTCCTGTTTGTTCCATCCAAAAATGTTTGCTAATGCCATTTTTCTTACCTCCTGTAATGTATGTATTTTCAGGCTCTCGCCTCGTTGCATCTACAGAATAGCAAGACACTGCCGACAAAAAAAGTACGCACTTTTTTATTACATAGGCACTTTCAGGTAACCTATGGACGAATGCGCGCCGGTATGTTACATTGTATTTGATACTTACATCATATTTTATACTTTTGGGAGGTAATCCTATGTTGGCGAAGGACGAATTGCCGGAATGCCCGGTGGCAACCACGGTACAGTTGATCGGAAGTAAATGGAAACTGTTAATTATGAGAAATCTGATGATGCGCCCCTGGAGATTTAATGAGTTGAAGAAAAGTCTGGAAGGCATCAGCCAAAAGGTTCTGACCGACTCACTGCGCTCCATGGAAGAGGACGGACTGATCACCCGGACTGTCTATCCGGAAGTGCCGCCCCGGGTGGAATACGCCCTGAGCGACCTCGGCGAGACCATGCGCCCGATCCTCAATGCCATGCAGGAATGGGGAACGAATTATAAAAAATCTTTTGAATAATTTTACTGAAAGGAATTCCGACTATGGGAATCAGATTAATCTGCAGCGACCTCGACGGTACACTGCTGCAATATGGGAAAAAGGAATTAGAGGGTGAGATCTTTGAACAGATCCGGGCGCTTCATGACCGGGGAATTCTGTTTTGTCCGGCGTCGGGAAGGCAATATACCAGCCTGCGAAGGCTGTTCGCTCCGGTAGCGGATTGCTGTATTTTCATATGTGAAAACGGCGGCGTGATCTACAAGGACGAGCAGTGCATCGCGAAAAATCCTATGCCCCGTGCTCTGGCGGAAGAAATTGCAATGGATCTGTGGAACCGAAGTGATGAGCAGGGTGAAATCATGCTCTCCGGACAGAATACCGCTTACCTGATGGAACGTGGTCTCGGAATGGTGAACCGGATTCGTTTTATCGGCAATAACTATCAGGTGATTCAGAACCCTTCCGAGATTCCGGAGGATATCGTGAAAGTCTCCGTGTATCTCCATGATGGCGTGGAAGCTTACGCCGACCGTTTCGTTCCCCGTTGGGAACAGGCGAATTGCGCAGTGGCGGGTCCTTTCTGGATCGACACCACCCTTGCCAACAAAGGTGTCGGCGTCCGCTCTGTCTGCAAGATTCTTGGCTTCGACCTCGCGGATGTCATGGCATTCGGGGACAATTATAATGACGTGTCCATGCTGGATATTGTGGGACATCCCTATATTATGGACGGTGCCGCGGCTCCTCTTCGGGAAAAATATCCGCAGCACACTCCCCGACCCGAGGAAGTACTGCGGACTCTTCTCTAATCCTGAGCATCCGCAGTATCTGCGATGATACCCAGCTTTATTTTCATCTTCAAAATGCGCAGGACCGATTCGTTGAGGCGTTCTTCGGTAATTTCACCGTTTTCGACCGCCTTGACGACTGCGGGAACCTGTACTTCAAAATCGGTACAGCACAACATATCATTTCCTGCCTGTACTGCCCGGACGGCAATCTCCGCATCTCCTGCGAACTGCCGTACCCCTTCCATGACCAGATCGTCGGTAATGATCACGCCGTCAAATCCAAATTCATTGCGTAAAATATTATGGATCGGTAGAGAAATGGATGCCGTTACTTCTTCTTTTGTTTTACCGGTAAAATCCCGTGCAAATAAAATATAGCCTCCGAGATGATACTGCGTCACCCTGGATGCCGCTTCCGTCTCCGGGCAACGGGCGATGAACAGTTGTCCGACTTTTTCTTCTAAGCTCATTCCTGCCAGAATTTCTTCTGCCTTCTGCTCTACAGGATCCACCGCTTCCACCGGTTCGCTTTCCTCTGTCTCCGTTGATTCCGTACTATCTATATTTTCCGTCGTATCATTGCTACTTACATCGGAATCCGACACACTCTGTTCTATGATAGGCTCCGGCTGAACCTCCGGTACTGCTTCCTGCGTAGAATCACCGGAACCTGAAGCCGGTTACCCTCAACAAATGCCATTTCCATCAGTTTCCGCATATAGCCCTGCCCCTGATAGCCTTCCGTGACGCATACCAGTCCCACTTTCTGTCCCGGCAGCTGGTAAGCGATGTAGCCTTCTCCTCTGTCACATTTCTCCAAATGTCGTTTCACAGCTATTGCAATTTCATGTATAAAAGCGGATACGGATTGCCTTCTTCGTCATGATCTGTTCTTTTATAGGTCTCGAAGCCCATATGTTCATAGAAACCAACTGCCTGCGGGTTCTGCTCATTGACTGTCACTTCCTGAATGCCGTAATTCCGGATCCCGTATTGGATCAGTTGTTTTCCCAGACCCTTTCCCCTCTCCACCGGGGAGAGAAACAGCATTTCCAGCCGACCTTTTTCGGTTCCCATAAAAGCAACCGGCTGAGCCGCGTCATTTTGCGCGATGATCAGATGCTCCACTCCGCGCATGGCATCGGGAACATATCCCTTTATTTTCTCCACTTCCTCATCCGACAGAAATAAGTGCGTTGCCCGTACGGAATCCTCCCAGATGTTTAAAAGCTTTTCCGATAATTCCGGTGTTCTTTCCTGAACTTCCTGTATTTTCAAAGAGGTTCCTCCTTTTTGTCCGATGCTTATGCATAATGTTAGAAGCGCCTAACCATGCTCACATTATAGCTTATTGCGTTTGGGGATACAACTGATAATTCGCAAAAAGACCCATTGAGAAAAATGGACTCTCTCAATGGGTCAAATACCTGCCCTGTCACAATTTTTATATCTGTAAGGATGTTTTCTCAGCAATGATTTTTGCCACTTCCTCCAGCGGTTTGTCTGTGGCGGAGGCTATCTGTTCTGCCGACAGACCATTCTTATACATTTTGAGAAATGGTATTTTTTACCACTACTGCTTTTAAAAAAATACTATTTTATTATATATTTTGTACCTCTTCCCTTACCTTCCACCGCAATCACACCCTTTT
>CAVGMD010000103.1:0-8361 GCA_963630275.1 Bacteroidaceae bacterium
ACGTATTCGGTACAGAGAAGCTGTTAGATGCACAGGCACATCCTGAGAAGCCTGAGTACGCAAACTTCACCATCCGTGTATCCGGTTATGCTGTTAAGTTCATCAGCCTGACCAAGGAGCAGCAGGATGATGTTATCGCAAGAACCTGCCACAAGGCTCTGTAATCCTTACAGGTTTCTAAGATAATAGAATGTACATGGGGTCGGGCAGTATTGTCCGACCCCTTTTTGGCGAAGCCATCTCCATGAGCAAAAGGAAAGTTCCGAAGGAACGATTTTGCGAATGGAGTTCTGAATAGTGTTAACTATACTCACCCCTCAGCTGCCTGCACGGCAGAGAATGGAGATTATACAATGATCAAAGGCAGAATTCACTCATTAGAATCTTTCGGTGCAGTAGACGGCCCCGGAATCCGCTATCTTATCTTCCTCAAGGGCTGCAATATGCGTTGTCAATATTGCCACAACGTAGATACCTGGAATCCCGACACTGACAATCTGATGACAGCAGACGAGCTTCTGGATAAGGCAGAGCGTTTCCGCAGCTACTGGGGCAAAGAAGGCGGCATCACCGTCAGCGGCGGCGAAGCTTTATTACAGATCGATTTCCTGATCGACCTGTTCCGCAAGGCGCATGAGAGAGGCATCAACACCAACCTTGATACTTCCGGACAGCCTTTTACCAGAGAAGAGCCCTTCTTCTCCAAATTCAACGAATTACTGAAATATACCGACCTTGTCATGTTGGACATCAAGCATATTGATGATGAGGAGCATAAAAAGCTCACCGGTCATACCAATAAAAACATTTTGGAATGCGCAAGATACCTCTCCGAGCAGGGTATTCCCATGTGGATCCGTCATGTACTGGTACCCGGAATCACCGACAATGACGAATATCTGACGAAAACAAGAGAATTCATTGATACCCTGGACACCGTTATGAAGGTAGAAGTTCTTCCCTATCACACATTAGGTGAATACAAATGGAAAGAGCTGGGAATTCCTTACAAACTGGAGGGCGTAGAACCTCCCACCGAAGAGAGAATTCAGAATGCGAAGAAGATCCTGGAGTTCAATAAATATAAATAAGCAACTGCTACTAATGATAAAAAATACTAAATAAGACTTGTATTCAAGGCTCATTTATATTACAATACTAATAGTGATATTGATAAATTTGTATCAAACAAGATGATTTGATACACGCAAAATAGGAGGAAAAGATTATGGCATTTGTTATTGGTGATGCTTGTGTAGCATGTGGAGCTTGTGAGGCACAGTGCCCCGTTGGCGCTATCAGCATGGGTGACGGAAAGTTCGAAATCGATGCAGATAAGTGCATCAGCTGCGGTTCCTGCGCAGGTCAGTGCCCTGTAGGTGCTATCGCAGAGGATTAATTCCCTGACTTAGAAAGCAACCCGGGAAAGGCATTTCAGAAAATGAAATGCCTTTTCTTTTTTTCTGCCTTATTTTTATCCTTCAGATCTCCGGCTGCATCTTTTGGCTGTTTTTGCAGCCGTCCTTTGGTCTTTTTCCGCAACAACTCGTCCATCTTCTGATAGTATTCTTCGCTGCGCTGTTCCAGCCTGCGGTCTCTCTCTTCCTCCCGTTCCTCTCTGCTGCGGAACTGATAATCCAGTTCTTTGACCATGCTCTCCTTTAATTCTCTGCATAGTGCTTGATTATTCTCCCGCACTGCCTCGCGGATCATCTGCTGTAATATCCACTGCAGTCTCTTGACTTTCTCCTCCCGGTTCTCCCCTGACAATGAAGTCTCCTGCGCCGGTGCCGGTGCTGCCTTCTTCACTGTCTCATCCACGATCTCGATCGCCATGCGCGGTGTGACAGGCGCTTCTTTTTCTGTCTTTTCCTCCGGCAGTACATCTAGTTTCCCATCCTTTAATATCATTTTGATTGCTTTCAACTGTAATCCCCTTTCTTTCATGCTCTTGATCTCTTTGAAGCGTTCTACATCCTCCTTCGTATAATAGCGGTGCCCCAGTTCGTTTCGTTTAATGGGCAGGTGCAGTTCTTCCTCCCAGTAACGAAGCACATGACTCTCCACTTTTACCTGTTTTGCTGCATCCGAAATCAATAAATACTCTCCCATAGTCTCTCCTTTTCTATCATTTTCTGTAAAATGCAATAAAAAAGAGAACAGGCAGGAAATTTCCCTTACTTGTTCTCTTTCGTATTTTATATGCGTAATATTTAAAAGTCTTTTTTCCTGTCGTTCTCCAGGTTGGCGAACTTGGTGTACTCCGGCAGCCATGCCAGCTGTACCGTTCCGATGGGACCGTTTCTCTGCTTGGCAATGATGATCTCTGAGATGCCCTTGTCCGGCGAATCATGGTTGTAATAATCATCACGGTAGATGAACATTACCACGTCGGCATCCTGCTCGATAGCTCCGGATTCACGCAGGTCGGACAACATAGGTCTGTGATCCGGTCTCTGCTCTACAGCTCGGCTCAGCTGGGACAGTGCCAGTACCGGCACGGACAGTTCTCTGGCTACCGCCTTTAATGAACGGGAAATATCCGAGATCTCCTGCTGTCTGGAGTCGCTGCTTCTTCCGCCGCTGCCTGACATCAACTGCAAATAGTCGATGATGATCATGGACAGCCCGTTTTCCTGTTTCATTCTTCTGCACTTGGAGCGGAGCTCTGCAATGCTGATACCCGGGGTATCGTCGATCATCAGCTTGGATTTGCCGATGACACCGGCACTCTCGATCAGCCGTTCCCACTCCTGGTCATTTAACTGACCGGTACGGAGCTTCTGTGCATCCACGCTGGATTCCAGGGAAAACATACGGTTGATCAGCTGCTCCTTACTCATTTCCAGACTGAATATGGCTACCGGCAGATTCTGCTTGAAGGCTACATGCTGCGCGATATTCAGTACAAACGCCGTCTTACCCATGGAAGGACGGGCTGCGATCAGCACCAGGTCGGAGGGCTGCATTCCGGCGGTACGATAATCCAGATCTATGAATCCGGTGGCAATACCTGTAACCGTTCCATGAAGCTTGGATGCCTTCTCGATCTTGTCCATGGCATTCATGACTACCGTACGGATCGGCACGAATTCCTTGACATTTTTCTTGAGAACCACCTCGTTGATCTTGCTCTCGGTGCTCTCCAGGATCACATCCAGGCTCTCCTTGCCGCTGTAACAGGTATTGGCGATCTCTTCATTGGTGCGGATCAGGCGTCGTAATGTAGCCTTCTCTGCCACGATTCCCGCATAGTATTTGATGTTAGCTGAGGTGGGTACCGCTGCAATCAGATTCGTAAGGAAGTCCAGTCCGCTGACTTCTGGGGGCACATCTTCCTTGGATCTGAGCCTGTCCTGCAGGGTTACGAAGTCGATGGGTTTCCCCTCGTTGTTCAACTCCACAATGGTATCAAACACGATGCCGTACTGACGATTGTAGAAATCATCACCCGATATCTGTTCCGTCGCCGTTGCAATAGCTTCTGCATCAATGAACATAGATCCGATCACTGATTGCTCCGCCTCCAGGCTATGGGGCATTATTCTTTTGATTACATTTTCATCCATTGCCGGCATGGGGTCTTCTATGCCTCCGTAACTTTCACCGTCAGCTTCGCTGCCACCTGGGGATGAAGCTTCACTGTCACTTCATAGGATCCGAAGTTCTTCAGGCTCTCGGGAAGCTGAATCTTCTTCTTATCGATTTCAATACCGTGCTGTTCCTTGCATGCGGTTGCGATCTCCTTGGAAGATACGGAACCGAAGGTTCTGCCGCCTTCTCCTGCCTTGATCTTCACTACGACCTGCTTGGTCTCCAGCTCTGCAGCCAGTGCTTTTGCAGCATCCAGGTTCTCCTGTGCCACTTTTTCTTCGTTTGCCTTGTGGAGCTTCAGATCGTTCATATTTTTGGAAGTTGCTTCCACACCGATCTTTTTCGGTAAAATATAGTTCCTTGCATATCCTTCGCTGGCTTCGATGATGTCTCCCTTTTTGCCCAGCTTCTTTTCATCCTGAAGTAAAATAATTTTCATAATAGTAACCTGCCTTTCCTATCTCTAAATCTCTCCGGATTCCAGCATATCGTCAATGGTATGTTTCAATACGCCGATGGCTTCCACCAGTCCCACGCCTTCCATCTGGCAGGCTGCGGTGTTCATATGACCGCCGCCACCCATACGCTCCATGATGATCTGTACATTGACTTCATCAATGGATCTGGCGCTGACATAAATCTTGCCCTGATAATCCGTAAGCACGAAACTTGCCTTGATTCCCTTAATATTCAACAGTTCGTTGGCTGCCTGTGCCCCGATGATCGTAGGGCTGGGCAGATCCTCTGCGGTACACAGAGAGATTGCGAAGAACTGCTTGTAGATCTCTGCCTGGCTGACGGCATCTGCTTTCGCCTTGTATTCTGCGGCATCCTCACGGAACAGCTTTCTTACACGGGTCACATCTGCGCCGTTTCTGCGCAGGAATGCTGCCGCCTCGAAGGTGCGGACACCGGTCTTGGTCATAAAGTTGTTGGTATCGATCATGATACCGGAGTACATACAATCCGCCTCTTCCGTACGGATCTTAATGTTGTCATAGGTGTACCGTAAGATCTCGGATACCATCTCACAGGCGGAAGATGCATAAGGCTCCACATAGGATAATGTGGCATTTTCAATGGTCTCCGTGCCCTGTCTGTGGTGATCCAGTACCACCACGGATTTACAGAAGCGCAGCAGATCCGGGCATTCTGTAATGGACGGCTTATTGACATCCACAACTACCAGTACGGTATTACTGCCTGCCATATCGATTGCCTGCTGGCTTGTGATGATCATATCTTCATCGTATTCCGGATTATTCTTAAACAACTCTACCAACGGCTGAACGGAAGTCGTTGCCTCGTTCAGTACAATATGGGCTTTTCTGCCCAAAGTCTGTGCAATCCGGTAGATACCCACCGCAGATCCGAAGCTGTCCACATCCGGCATCCGGTGTCCCATGACGATGACACGATCCTTGCCGGTGATGATCTCCCGCAGGGCGTGAGCTTTTACTCTCGCCTTGACACGGGTATTTTTCTCTACCTGCTGGCTCTTGCCGCCATAATAGGTAATGCTCTCCGGGGTCTTGATAACCGCCTGATCACCGCCACGTCCCAGCGCCAGGTCAATGGCGGTACGGGCGAACTCATAATTTTGTGCATAGGTCAGACCATCCAGTCCGATACCGATACTGATGGTCACTGCCATCTCGTTACCGATGTTAACGGTCTTCACTTCTTCCAGCAGATCAAATCGGCTCTCCTGCAGCTGTGCCACCGCTTTTTTCCGCATGATCACGAGGTACTTGTCCTTCTCCAGTTTTTTGCTGATGCCGTCCAGGGAAGCAATGTATTTGTTCACCTTACGATCAATCAATGCAATCAGCAGGGATCTGCGGACTTCCTCCACGCTCTCCAGCGCCTCCTCATAGTTGTCCAGGTAGATCATTCCCACCGTGAGGCTCTGATCATCTACTTCCTGCAATGCAATGTGCAGCGCGGTCTCATCGAACAGATACACGGCAATCAGATAGCCGTTGTACCCTTCCGCATCGATCATATCGCTGTATTCCGCCATCTCCTTCAGAGAGATCTTGCGGAACTTTGCCACATATTCGCCACCCTCGTATTCCAGCTCATACTGTGCCTCATCCACGCCGGAATCATCCGGAAGCCTGTCCCTGGTAATGGTAGGGAACAGGGAGGTGATGGACTTGCTGTAGCCCTTGGGCTGATGTACGACATTCTCAAAAGCAATATTCGTCCAGATCACTTTGCCGGAATCGTCCAAAAGTGCATACGGCAAGTCCAGATCCCGTAACAGCTTTCGCTGGATCTGACCATATTCCGTGGCAAAGCTGATCAGCTCGTTCATAATGATGGGCTTATTGTAGAAATACAATGTCAGCGTAATGGCAAAATAGAAAATCGTAAATCCGAAAGTAAGCAGTCCGGCACGGAAATCCAGCATAAATACCGCGGCATCAATTGCCAGCAGCAAAAGCCCCAGATACAGAGTGAACTGAATATATGTACGGATTCTGCCCTTCAGTCTGATTCGTTTTTTCATCAAAGAACACCTCTCAATGTTTGCGTTCGACAACTTCTATTATAACAAATAATAAAGCGCTCCGCCACCATATTATTTTGACGAATAGACAATATTCCTCTGTCAAATTTGTGCTTTTTGTCAGCTTTTCAGGTTAAAATCGCTCTTATCTGCATAATTCCCAGAACGCTACCGCGCTGGCTGCCGCTACATTCAGGGAATCCACACCTCTTGCCATGGGGATACACACGGTATAATCGCATTCTGCGATGGTGTCCGCTGCCAAACCTTCCCCTTCCGTGCCCAGAATGATGGCAAGTTTTTCCGCTTCGTGTAATACCTGAGCATCCGGCGGCAGGCTGTCATCCTTTAACGCCATGGCTACGGTGCGGTATCCCATGCCACGCAGCTGTTCCATGGTTCGGTCTGCCCAGTCATCCGCTCCCAGGAATGTCCAGGGTACCTGGAATACCGTCCCCATGCCGACTCTCGCCGCACGACGGTACAACGGATCGCTGCAACCCGCGGTCAAAAGCACCGCATCAATCCCCAGTGCTGCTGCGGAACGGAAAATGGCTCCTACGTTCGTGGGGTTCACCACATTTTCCAGGATGGCAATGCGTCTGGCATCCCGGCACAGTTCCTCCATCTCCGGCAAAGCTCTTCGCCGCATAGCACAGAGCATGCCCCGCGCCAGCTTGAAACCTGAGATCTGGGATAAAACTTCGTTAGATGACACGTAGACGGGGATTCCCTGAGATATCTCCATGATCCGCCCCAGGACTTCTCTGCCCTTCCCGGAATCCGCCTCTCTCTGCTCCATCAAAAGAGACAACGGTTCGTATCCCGCCGACAATGCCCGCAGGATCACATTCGCACTCTCCGCAATGAACAGTCCCGGTGCCGGCTCGTAATAGCGAAGCAGCTGTACTTCCCTGCGTTCATTATAGATTTCCAACTCCGGTGTATGTAAATCCGTAATCGGTAGTATTCTCATCGTTATAATATAACCCTTCCATTCTTACATTACTAAAATTACTAAAAAGACCAGCCACTTTCGCGACTGGTCTCTTAATACTATCTTAGTCTGAATTATTCAGCTACGTAAGGCATCAATGCCACGTGACGTGCTCTCTTGATAGCAACGGTCAGTGCTCTCTGATGCTTTGCGCAGGTACCGGTAATACGACGAGGAAGGATCTTACCTCTCTCGGAAACGTACTTCTTCAGCTTAGCTGTATCCTTGTAATCGATTACGTTATCTTTACCGCAGAATACGCAAACTTTCTTTCTTCTACGCATACCGCCTTTTTTTCTCATCGGAGAATCGGTCTTCTCAGTCTTATTAAAAGCCATTATTATTACCTCCTATCGGAATCTGTCAGGGCAGAGGCGGGTGTCAGCTCCGCTTGTCACTGAAACTTAGTTAAAGGGTAATTCTTCATCGATGCCGTCAGGGATGTTCATAAAGCCATCACCTGCTCCGGAAGGAGCGGGGGCATTATTACCACCACCAAAACCAGCGTTCTGGTATCCACCGTCATTGTTGCCGGCAGATGCGTTCTTGCTCTCTGCGAACTCTACGTTCTCAGCCACTACATCGGTAGTGTACACACGCTGTCCATCCTTATTGGTATAGCTGCCGGTCTGGATACGTCCTTCCACAACGAACTTCGTTCCCTTGTGACCGTATCTCTCGATAAACTCGCCAGTCCTACCAAACGCTACACAGTTAATAAAATCAGCATCCGGCTCGCCATCACGCTTAAATCTTCTATCTACTGCAATGGAAAAACGAGCAATCGCTGTTGCGGTAGCTCCCTGAGAATATCTCACCTCAGGATCCCTTGTTAAACGTCCCATAAGAATTACTTTATTCATATTTCGCTTCTCGCTTTCTGTTTATGCCTCGTCCTGTCTAACGCATAAGTATCTGATCACGTTGTCCATAATACGAACACGGCTCTCGATCTCAGCAGGAACAGTGCTCTCAGCTTCGAATCTGATGAAGTAGTAGAAAGCTTCTTTCATCTTCTGAACTTCGTAAGCAAGCTTCTTCTTGCCCCACTCGTCCACTTCTGTGATGTTGCCGCCGAATCTCTCAACCAGTGCCTTGCACTTGTCAACAACGGCTGCTCTCTCATCATCCTCGATCTTAGCGCTAACAACAACGGCTAATTCGTACTTGTTCATGTTAGTTACCTCCTTTTGGTCTCTGGCCCATATTTTACATATGAGCAAGGAATAAAGTGTCTCACGAAGAAACATATTAC
>CAVGMD010000104.1:0-8251 GCA_963630275.1 Bacteroidaceae bacterium
GTCGATCTTGTTATAAATATCAAAACAGTCAAAGGTTGCAAAATAATCCTTCGGAGTCTCAGCGCGACGGATCAGCTCCACGCTGCCGTCCTCTTTCAGCAGAAGCTCTGCGGATTTCAGCTTGCCGTTGTAATTGTAACCCATGGCAAAACCATGCGCACCGGTATCATGGATGGCAATGTAATCACCGATATCGATCTTCGGCAGCATCCGGTCGATGGCAAACTTATCGTTGTTCTCGCACAGGGAACCGGTCACATCGTACTTATGGTTGCAGGGCTCGTTCTCCTTGCCCAGTACGGTAATATGATGGTACGCACCGTACATGGCGGGACGCATCAGGTTCACGGCACAGGCATCCACACCGATGTATTCCTTGTGAGTGTGCTTCTCATGGATGACCTGGGTCACCAGATGTCCGTAAGGCGCCATCATGTATCTGCCAAGCTCTGTGTAGATTGCCACATCGCCCATACCAGCGGGTACCAGCACTTCCTCATATACCTTACGCACGCCTTCGCCGATGGCTCTGATGTCGTTAGGCTCCTGATCCGGACGATAAGGAATACCAATACCACCGGACAGATTGATGAAGGTGATATGCGCGCCGGTCTCTTCTTTCAGCTTAACTGCCAGTTCAAAGAGCTCTCTCGCCAGTGTGGGATAATAGTCATTTGTTACCGTGTTGCTGGCAAGGAAGGAATGAATACCAAAATTCTCCACGCCTTTTGCCTTCAGGATCTTATAGCCCTCGAACATCTGCTCCGTGGTAAAGCCGTATTTGGCATCGCCCGGATTGTCCATGATGTTATTGCTGATGGAAAAATATCCGCCGGGATTGTAACGGCAGCTTAAGGTCTTGGGCAGATAGCCGATGGTCTTCTCCAGGAAATCGATATGGGTGATGTCATCCAGATTGATGGTGGCACCGATTTTTGCCGCATATTCAAATTCATGCGCCGGGGTATCGTTGGAGGAGAACATAATGTCCTCTCCCTTTACACCCATGGCATTGCTCAGCATCAGCTCTGTCAGAGAGGAACAGTCACATCCGCAGCCGTATTCTCTCAAAATGTTAATCAGGAAAGGGTTGGGCGTCGCCTTCACTGCAAAGAACTCCTTGTAACCCTTATTCCATGCAAATGCCTCTTTCAACGCTTTTGCATTCTCACGGATTCCCTTTTCATCATAAATATGAAACGGTGTGGGATATTTTTCTGCGATCTTTTCAATCATTTCTTTGGTAACAAATGCCTTTTTTTCCATAAGTATCTCCTCTAAGTCTATTTTTATTACAATAAAGTACTTCTCATCTCTTCCGGAGTCAGAGTGCTCAGGTAAGCGGGTGCCACATCAAATACGGTCTTGCAGCCCTTCTGACCTTCCTGATTCATACGGTAAGCTGCTCTTGCATAAGCGGTCAGTACGCAGGAGGTGAACTCCGGGTTGGAATCCAGCTTTAAACTGTACTCGATCACATGATTGTGCTCGCCGTTTAAGCCGGTCTTGCCGGTACGCAGTACAAATCCGCCGTGAGGGATGCCCGCATGGTCTCTCTGCAACTCTTCCTCGGTGATGAAATGTACGGTGGTATCATAATCTGCAAAATAGTTGGGCATAGTCTTGATCTGCTCTTCGATCTGTGCCTTATCTGCGCCCTCTTCCGCTACGACGAAACACTCTCTGGTGTGCTTCTGTCTGGTGGTCAGTACCGGATTCTCACAGTTTCTGACAGCCTCCAGTGCGGATTCTACGGGAATGGTATACTGCTTGGCATCCTTGACACCGGGGATACGGCGGATAGCGTCGGAATGACCCTGACTGACACCCTTGCCCCAGAAGGTATAAGCGCTGCCGTCTCTGAGGATTGCGTTGGCATACAGTCTGTTCAGGGAGAACATACCGGGATCCCAGCCTACGGAAATCATGGCTACCTTGCCGCCTTCTTTTGCTGCGGCATCTACCTGTGCAAAATGCTCGGGAATCTTCGCGTGGGTATCAAAGCTGTCTACCACATTGAAATATTTTGCATACTCTGCGGTCTGCTTGGGCAGATCGGTGGCGGAACCTCCGCACAGCACCAGGACATCGATCTTGTCCTGCATGGACAGTAACTGGTCTACGTTGTATACTTTCACATCTGTTAAAGTCTTCACGGTGGCAGGATTTCTTCTGGTGAATACTGCTACCAGCTCCATGTCATCGTTCTGCTTTACTGCGCATTCCATTCCTCTTCCTAAATTACCGTAACCTAAAATTGCGACTCTGATACTCATTTTTCTATCCCTTTCTTTTTATAAATTATTTGCATATTGAAACACCTTTTCTATTCTTCCACAACAGAAAAAGTGTTGTAAACTTTATTCCTTCCGGGCGATTTTGATCAGGGCGATCTCGTTGCGCATGGCATCCTTGAAGACTCTGACGAAATTCTTCTGCCCGCTGTAGAGACAGGCATCGCCGCTCTTCCCCGTCACCGCACCGGTGAGGATATACTCGGAATCTATGATAAGACGGATCTGATCTGACTGCTGTTCCTCTTCCTCCGGCTCTCTGAAATGCTCCGGCACAAGATATTCTATGATTCCGGACTTTAATTCTATATCCTCCGGGAACAGTTCTCTGTTATCCTCCGAGATCAGCACGACCTTTTTCCCGGCAGCCACCAGGGCTGCAATCTCTGTCTTCCATGCTTCGAGGAATTCTCCCCGGGCGGAAAAGTAGATCCTCATCCGGGCATCCTGCAACATATGTCGAATCTTGTCACAGATATGATCGTACCCTTCGATGGTAATATAGCCTTCCCTCGGCAGGGACTTCTTCGGTCCACTGGCGATCAGCGCATCCTTCACACCCGTCAGATAACGGAGTCTGTTGTCACAGAACTCTTCTAACGATACCGCAAGATATTTGGAAGCACTGCCTTCGATCACGTAAGCGGCGCCATGTTCCACTAAAGATGCCAGTCCATTGTAGACATTCGACCGGGAGATTCCCGTCAGCTTCGCCACTTCGTATCCGGTCAGTTCTTCGTTCTGAAGAAGACACAGATAGATCGCTGCCTCCTGCCTGCTCAGTCCGAACAGGGTAAGTTGTTCTATGATTGCCGCTTCTTCCATAGGCGCTCCTTTAGTAGTCCTTTATAGGAACACTATAGTAAGAATTCCTTATTTTGTCAATAGGGGAAATGATTATTGAGAAAAGATGTCAAAAAAAGAGCTACGGGCATGACCGTAGCTCTCGCATTCATTCTTTATACATTTTCTATCTGCCAATCAATAGGCTCCACGCCGTGTTCTTTCAGGAAGTTGTTGGTCTTGCTGAAAGGTCTGCTGCCGAAGAAACCGCGGTAAGCAGACAGGGGACTTGGATGGGGTGCCTCTAAGATCAGGTGATTGGGATTGTTCAGCATAGATTTCTTCATCTGTGCCGGTCTGCCCCACAGAATAAATACAATGGGACGATCCTGCGCATTCAGCGCCCGGATGGCTGCATCGGTGAACTCCTCCCAGCCTTTTCCGTGGTGGGAATTCGCCATGTGTGCCCGCACCGTAAGCACTGTATTGAGCATCAGCACACCCTGTTCGGCCCATTTTACAAGATAGCCGTTGTTGGGAATATAACAGCCCAGATCATCGTGAAGCTCCTGATAGATATTCACCAGGGAAGGGGGTATCTCCACATCCGGCTTCACGGAAAAGCACAGACCGTGTGCCTGTCCCACGTTGTGATAAGGATCCTGTCCGATAATCACCACTTTTACCTTGCTTAACGGGGTCAGATGAAACGCATTGAAAATATCATCTGCTGGGGGAAATACCACAGTGGTATTATATTCATTTTTGACAAATTCAAAAAGCTGTCTGTAATAGGGCTTGTGAAATTCTCCGCCCAAAGCTGTCAGCCAGTCATTCGTGATCATTGCCATAATCTAATCCTCCCTGTCGACCCTAGAGTCGGACACTGATTCCTTTTTCCCGCAGGTATTCTTTCACCTGTCGGATCTCTAATTCTTTGTAATGGAACAGAGATGCCGCCAGAACTGCCTCTGCCTTTCCCTCTGTCAGGGCATCGTAGAAATGAGACAGCTGTCCCGCGCCGCCGGACGCGATGACCGGAATGCTTACGCTCTCTGCCACGGCTCTGGTCAGCGCCAGATCATAGCCTTCCTTCGTGCCATCCCCGTCCATACTGGTCAGCAGGATCTCTCCAGCGCCCATTTTTTCTGCGGTTCTCGCCCATTCCACCGCGTCCATGCCCATGTCCACACGGCCGCCGTTTTTATAGATGTTCCAGCCGCTGCCGTCGGCACGCTTTTTGGCATCAATAGCCACGACCACACACTGGCTGCCGAACTTCTCCGCTGCATCGCTAATCAGTCTGGGATTCATAATGGCTGCGGAATTCACAGAGATCTTGTCCGCGCCCTCTCTTAAAATCGCCTTGAAATCATCCACGGTACGGATTCCTCCACCTACGGTGAATGGAATAAATACCTTGCTGGCTACCTTCCGTACCCACTCCAACTGTGTGGCACGGCTGTCTGCGGAAGCCGTAATATCCAAAAATACAACCTCATCTGCGCCTGCCGCGTCATAGGCTGCCGCTACCTCGGAAGGGTCTCCGGCATCCCGGAAATTTACAAAATTCACGCCTTTTACTACTCTGCCATCCTTCACATCCAGGCAGGGAATTACTCTCTTTGTATGCATATCAATTTCCTCCCTGCTCGTTTTTCTCACGGAATTCTTTCGTGACATTTATAAAATTCTGCAGGATCTTAAGACCCACACCGGAACTTTTCTCCGGATGGAACTGACAGGCGAAAATATTATCTTTCTCCACAGATGCATGGATCAGCGTTCCGTATTCTGTGGTGGCGGTAACGATGGAAGGATCTGCTGCCTCCAGATAATAAGAATGTACAAAATACACGTAGGAATGCTCTTCTATGCTCTGAAAAAGCCGCCCGCTGTTCGGAAACGCAATATCATTCCAGCCGATGTGGGGAATCTTCAGTCCCGGTGCCGCAGGGATCCTGCGGATCTTACCGTCTAACAGGTGCAGTCCCTCAACTCCCGGAGTCTCTTCGCTGCTTTCAAACATCAGTTGTAATCCCAGACAAATTCCCAAAAAGGGGGTCTGTCTGTCCACTACTTCCCGGATAACCTCCACCAGTCCATACTGGTGCAATTTCTCCATGGCATCACCGAAGGCTCCCACCCCCGGCAGGATCACACCGTCTGCGGACAGGATTTCCTCTCTGTCTCTGGTGATTTTTACCTCTTCTCCTAAAAAGTTTAGCGCCTTTTCTACGCTCTTTATATTGCCAGCATCATAGTCGAGAACTGCGATCATTGCTGTATCTCCTTTTCTTCCGGAAGCGGATCCGGCAATTCTTCCGGTACGTTTTCTGTGTTCTGCGCAGGGTTTGCCGTCTCTGTCTGGGTGGTCTGCGGTAATTCCCAGGATCCCAGTCCCAGCTTCTGCAGAACCATCATTACGTTTTTCGTATATTCCACATCATCCGAGATATCTGCAATCGCCTGCGCCTCGTCCTGGCTCAGCTGATATTTCTGTGACAGAATATTCAAGATCTCTCCAAATGCAGAAGTCACCTCATCCTGTGCATTCCACTGCGTCGCATAATCTAACAGGGAAGGATAGTCATGTACTGCCTGCAGCAGGCTGTCTAATGCTTCCAGTTCGGAACCTTCATTTACGAATACTTCGTATTCTCTCAGCCACATCCGGATGGTCAGAATGCTCTCGGATTTGCTGTACATGACCTGTTCGGTCTCATTTAATTCTTTGCCAAACAGATTCTGATAGCAGGTCTGGTAATCTCCTGCATAATATGCTTCTCTGCCACTTCGCTTAGACATATACTCCGTCAGGAAGTTCCCGAGGATCAGTATTACAGCTCCCAGAGAAATACATACCACCACGATGGGTATGATTTTCTTCGGCGAAAGCTTTTTTTCGGGTACAGCCGGTGCAGCTTCCTTTTTCGGTTTTTCTTTTTTCGGCTTCTTCGGCTGTTTTTCTTTCTTGGGTTTCTTCTCTTTTTTCTGCTTTTTCTCTTTCTTTTTGCTGTTTTTGCCGTCCATCTCTTCGAGAATTTTCTTATTTTCATCGGACAACTGGAGCTGATCGCTCTCTTCTTCCTCCTCATCCTCTTCGGTGAACAGGTCTAACAATTTGGCAAAAAAGCCTTTTTTCTCTTTCTTCTGTTCCGACTCTTCCACGATATCCGCGCCGGCTGCCTTCAGGATATCCATGACATCCGCTGACTCCGGTTCTGCGGAGATTCCTTCCGCACTGTCCGGCTGCTCGGGGAATGCTCCCGCAAGCAAAGCATCCAGTTCATCATCGGAAGTTCCTGTCTGCTCTGGTTCCGTTGCTTCCGGTACGGGATTCTCCTCCACAGGTTCTGACGGTATCGTCATATCAGCAGCCTCTTCACTGACACCGGCTTCCGACAATGACTCTTCCATCGCAGGCAGATCCTCCTGCGTTTCCACAGATTCCTTCGGTTTTTTCTTGAACCTATCGAAAAATCCCGGCTTCTTTTCGCCCTTTTCTTTCTTCTCTTTTTTCTTCTTTCGACCGTGCCTGCCCTTTTCCTGCTCTTCGGCCGCTTCTTCGTCCGCGGTATCCTGGGCAGGCTGTGGACTTACCTGATCCAACAGCTTGGATAATCCCTCCTCATCTGCACTTTCCAGCATTTTGATCAGGTCATCATTTGCATCGGCAGTCCCCTGCTTCGGTGCTTCCTCTGCCTGTTCTCTGTTCTGCTGCAACAGGCGGTCAATTTCGTCTTCCGACATGTATACGGTCTCTTCCGGGTGAATTGCCGCATTCTCCGAAGCAGTATCTGTCGGTGCATCTTCCTTTTGTGCGTTCAGTGCGGACTGCAGCAGCTTATCCATATCGCTCATATCGATCTGCGGTGCATCCTGCTCTGCCATTTCCGGAGCTTTTGCTTCTTCCATCTCTTCCGTATTTTCCGAATTCTCCGAGTTATCTAAACTTTCTGAATTCTCAATTCCCTTTAATAAATTATCCAGGTATTCCTCCTGTGAAGGCATCTGTCATTCCTCCGCTTTCTCACAAGTTACTAGCATGTTAAGTTTAACACAGGCCAAGCAGCCAGGCAATGGGATTTTGTTCCCCATCAATGCAATACAGATCTGCTTTTTGCTGAAATAAGGCAATCCTCTGGAAGGGGTTCCTGATAATAGAAGGGAAACGATTCCCCTCGCCGATCTCCAGCAGTACCATTTTATGATTCATCGTATTCTGCAGCCAGGTCTGGTAAGTTGTCCAGTTCTCCAGATATCCCTTTTCATCATACTTTGCTGCATACACATTATTCAGGATCAGGTCTTTCCCGCAGTTCGGACATTTCCCAAGGTCGGGAACTGAGAATTTGCCTGTCTGCAGTTCTTCATAGCAGTGTCGTAAATTCTCTCTGTCTGTCTCCGTAACCTCTGAAATTCCTTCCTCACATCTGTCCGGGCATTGCTTTTTACGAAAGTCTCCGCAGGGTGCTACATAACGATCCTTTTTTAACAGCATCTTTTTCCAGGGAATCTGCGCAGGTATCGGATTTGTAGCCGACGATACCACAAAATAGCTCTTTTTCTCCAACACGGAAGCCAGATTCACAAGTCCCTGCCGGATCTCTTCCTCCATTTTGGGGAGTTGCTGCTTCCGGAACTGCTCTTCGACGTAGGGCAGAAGCCATAATGCGTTATTTTCCTGTAATTGTTCCCGCATTTTTCCGTACTTCGGACTGCCTGCCAGGAAGTTTTCTATATCAAACTCCTGTCCCAGACCTACTAATACATATTCCGCTTCTTCTATTTTCTGAAGGATCTCTTTTGTTCTGTCATCCATTTTATCTGCTCCGATATTACAAGAAAAGGCTGGGACTATCCCAGCCTTTTTGCTTTCTAAATGCCTTATCTGTCCAAATGTTTCTCTGCTACCAGTTCATCTACGATTCTTACCAGATTACCAATCTCCGGCTTAGAGAGCTGTGCATCTGCTCCCAGTGCCTCTCCCTTTCTCTTCATATCATCGTTCACCAGAGAAGAGAAAATAATTACGGGAATATCCTTGGTTGCTTCGTCTGTTTTAACCAGCTTGGTCAATCTGTGTCCGTCCATCTCAGGCATCTCAATATCCGTAATGATACAACGAACATGCTGATCCAGGGTTCCGTCTTCCTTACACTGTGTAATCA
>CAVGMD010000105.1:0-8141 GCA_963630275.1 Bacteroidaceae bacterium
AGTCAAAGAACGAAAAGAGAAGCAGGGGAGCAAAAAGTGGCTGACATTGCATTACGTGAATTGATTGATGAAAAGCGGCTGCAGCATCTGCAGAACGAGTTCTGTAAGGTGACGGGAGTGACGGCGGTCTGCGTGGACAACGAAGGCAGAGCCGTGACGGAGCCCTACATCGATAAGACCTTAAGAAGACCGGATGGGGAAGATCCGATTTTAGGGGAATATCGAAAAAAAGCAGCACAGGCGTTAGACAGAGTACAGGAAGGATCACTGGAGGAACAGGTGGTGGAAGAACTGCCAGACGGCGGACATGTGGCAGCGGTTGCCGTCAGCGTGGAGAACAGTATTATTCTGTACTGGCAGGTATATGATCTGAAGAAGATCGACACCATATCTTTTTACCAGATCCTGGATCTGCTGCGGGATACCAGTGCGGATATCTACAGAGACCGTGTGTCCTGCTTCAGTGCGGAAGCCGAGAGCAGAAGAAGCCGTTCCGCAGAGGAAGAGATGGGGCGGAATCTCCATACCATAGAAGCGACCACGGAGATCGTGCAGCTCCTGGACAACGATGAACAGATTGAACTTGCCATGAACAAATGGCTGAAAATATTGGCGGAACATATTCAGGTGGACACGGCGCAGATTTTCCAGCTGCATTCCGGCACCGATGCTATGAATGTGGTCTGCGAATGGCGGGCACCGGGGGAAATTTCCTATTTCGACAAGACCGGAGGCGTTCCGGTGTATTCTTTTCTCCATACGGAGAAGCCACTGGTAGTATCTACGGACAGCTTAGGGAAGGCAGGCTCAGAGGAGATCGAAGAGATCGGCATGAAGGCTGTGATGATCTTCCCGATTCTGAAGCAGGAGAGCGGCAATATGGTGCTGTCCCTGAACCATAGAAAACAGGGACATGTATGGAGCATGGCGGAGATCAAGTTCACGGCGGATGCAGTGAAAATTTTACAGAGTATTCTGACCAGACGGATTCAGAAAAATTCCCTGGCAGGTTCCTATGCGGCACTGGAAGAGATTCTGGACAATGTTGGCTGTGCCATCTATGTGACGGATCAGAACACGGGCAGGATGCTGTTCGCCAACCAGATCCTGAAGAATACCTTTGCCAAGGAACTGATGGACCATAATTTTGATGCCCTGCTGCAGTCCAGCGTCCGCAAGGACAGATCGAAGGCAGTCAGCGGAGTGTATCATGCAGAGAAGGAGAACTGGTATGATCTGCTGTGCAAGGAGATCGCCTGGGTGGACGGCAAAAAAGCCAACCTGTACTCCTTGTATGATATTACGGATAAAAAGCTGTACCAGCGCCGGATCGAGCAGCAGGCGTACACAGATTTCCTGACGGGACTGTACAACCGTATGTGCTGTGAGAGAGATCTGGCGAGACAGATCGACCAGGCGAAGAAGATCGGCGGAAAAGGTGCTCTGCTGTACCTGGATCTGGATGATTTCAAGCATATCAATGACGGACTGGGGCACCAGTACGGTGATGTACTGTTGAAATCCATTTCCCATGCATTAAAACGGGTCAATGGGATCGAGAATACCTGTTACCGCATGGGCGGCGACGAATTTGTCATAGTGATTCCGCCCGACAGCTATGGCCGTTTTGAAGATATTGTGGAGGATATTAAGAAGATTTTCAGCAAACCTTGGTTTTTGAAGGATGCGGATTATTACTGTACCATGAGTATGGGTATCGTCACCTTCCCGGATGCCGGGGATTCCGTGGCAGACCTGATCAAAAAAGCGGATATTGCCATGTATGAAGCGAAAAAGACCGGTAAGAACCGGGTGGCAACCTACCGTGAGGGTATTGATTCCGTATCAGGACGCCGTCTGGATATGGAGAAGAACATGCGAGATGCCACGGCGGAAGGCTACCGTGAGTTCGAGGTCTATTACCAGCCCATCATCGATATCCAGGGCGGAAAGGATGTCTGTGCCGGCGCTGAGGCACTGATCCGCTGGAACAGTGCGAAGCTGGGATTTATCTCTCCGGCGGAATTCATTCCCCTGGCAGAGTACCTGGGGCTGATCAATCCCATCGGCAATTATGTGCTGACGGAAGCCTGCACCCGCTGTAAGCGCTGGAATGAATCCGGTTATCCGAATTACAAGGTCAATGTTAACCTCTCCGTGGTACAGCTTCTGCAGCCGGACATCGTGGAGACGGTGGAAAAGGCACTAAAAGACACCGGACTGTCCCCGAAGAACCTGACACTGGAAGTGACGGAGAGCCTTGCCATCAACGATATGGAACGTATGAAGGAGATCCTGAACCGAATCAAGGAATTGGGCGTCTCTCTGGCACTGGATGATTTCGGTACCGGCTATTCCTCCCTGAACCATATCCGGGAGATTCCCATTGATGTCATCAAGGTGGATCAGAGCTTTGTAAAAGACCTGGCGGAGGATGCCTACTCCCAGTCCTTTATCAAGATGGTAGCGGAGCTGGCGGAGACCATCGGTGTCAGCGTCTGTGTGGAAGGCATCGAGACTCCGAAGCAGTTCAAAGTATTGCAGGGCATGAAAGTCAAATACATTCAGGGATACTATTTTGACCGCCCCATGGAGAGACATGCGTTTGAAGCAAAATATGTGAAGTAACAGTTCAGCCATAGAATGCCAGAAGCAGTGCTTGGGTGCTGGCACACAAAGCACTGGTTTTGTCATTCTATGAGCGGAGCGCCCAGAGCATTCGTAAAAGGTGAGCTGCAAGGCAGCGCCGGCTGCGCAGCAGACGCTTTTATGAATGAATCTGGGCTGAACTGTAAAATGCTAAAAATCCCCTTGTCAAAATGAGGGCAGACATGCTACTATAATTACAGCTACACGACTGGCGGAACGCAGCCTGCTGCAGTGGAGATACCCACAGGGAGTGTAGAATAGTGAAAGCCGACCGCCTGGGCACCGTCTATTTGTGGTGCTTAGGCGGTTTTTTTGGCGAAGTAACCTCAATGAGTAAAAGGAAAGCATCGAAGATGCGATTTTACGAATGAAGTTCTGAATAGTTATGCGATATTCAACAAACGGAGGAAAAACTATGTTACAACTGGAACAGGAACTGAAGAGCAATGCTTATCCCGGCAGAGGTATCGTGATCGGTCGTTCTGCCAACGGTAAATACGCCGTAACCGCTTATTTTATCATGGGAAGAAGCGCCAACAGCCGCAATCGTGTGTTCGTGACAGAAGGAGAGGGAATCCGTACCCAGGCTTTCGATCCTTCCAAACTGGAAGACCCCAGTCTGATTATCTATGCGCCGGTACGTGTCCTGGGCAACAAGACCATCGTGACCAACGGCGATCAGACCGATACCATCTACGAGGGAATGGACAAACAGTTAACCTTTGAACAGTCCCTGCGCAGCAGAGAATTCGAGCCGGACGGACCGAACTACACACCGAGAATTTCTGGTATCATGCATATCGAGAACGGCAAGTACAATTACGCCATGTCCATTTTGAAGAGTGACAACGGCAACCCCGATTCCTGCCTGCGCTTTACCTATGCTTATGAGAATCCCCTTCCCGGAGAGGGACGTTTCATTCATACTTACATGCATGACGGCAATCCTCTGCCCAGCTTCCAGGGTGAGCCCAAGCTGGTGGAGATCCCCGATGACATGGATGCTTTTACCGATATGCTGTGGAACAGCTTAAATGAGGACAACAAAGTCTCCCTGTTCGTTCGCTACATTGACATCGAGACCGGCAAATATGAGACAAAGATCGTGAATAAGAATATGTAAAGTAAGCCGTGAAAACGCGTTTTGCGAATGTAGGTTCTGAATAGTTAATATCGTAGAATAGGAGAAAAATAGAATGAACGAAATTCAGTTAAAATACGGATGTAACCCGAACCAGAAGCCTTCCAGAATCTTCATGGAAGACGGCAGCGACCTGCCGGTGACCGTGCTGAACGGCAAGCCCGGATATATCAATTTTCTGGATGCTTTCAACGGCTGGCAGCTGGTAAAAGAGCTGAAGGAAGCTACGGGACTTCCCGCAGCCACTTCTTTCAAGCATGTATCTCCCGCCGGTGCTGCGGTAGGACTTCCCTTAAGCGATACCCTGGCAAAGATCTACTGGGTGGATGACTTGGGAGAGCTGTCTCCTCTGGCATGTGCTTATGCAAGAGCCCGTGGCGCGGACAGGATGTCCTCCTTCGGTGATTTCATCGCGCTGTCTGATGTCTGCGACAAGGACACCGCGAGACTGATCAAGAGAGAGGTATCCGACGGTGTCATTGCTCCCGGCTATACCGACGAGGCGCTGGAGCTGTTAAAGCAGAAGAAAAAGGGTGCTTACAATATCATCCAGATCGATCCTTCCTACCAGCCCGCTCCCATCGAACACAAGCAGGTATACGGCATCACCTTTGAGCAGGGACGTAACGAACTGGATATCAACGGCGACCTGCTGTCCAACATCGTGACCGTGAACAAGGAGATCCCGGAGAGTGCTCTGATCGATATGAAGATCGCACTGATCACTTTAAAATATACCCAGTCCAATTCCGTATGCTATGTCAAGGATGGTCAGGCCATCGGCATCGGCGCAGGACAGCAGTCCCGTATCCACTGTACCAGACTGGCAGGCAGCAAGGCAGACAACTGGTTCTTGCGTCAGTCTCCTCAGGTGCTGGGTCTGCAGTTCGTAGACAGCTTAGGCAGAGCCAACCGTGACAATGCCATTGATGTCTACATGGGCGATGAGTACATGGATGTGCTGGCAGATGGCACCTGGGAAGGTATCTTCAAGGTAAAGCCTCCCGTATTTACCAGAGAGGAAAAGAGAGCATGGCTGGATAAAATGCAGGATGTGACTCTGGGAAGTGATGCGTTCTTCCCCTTCTCCGATAACATCGAGAGAGCACATAAGAGTGGCGTAAAATACATCGCACAGCCCGGTGGATCCGTGCGTGATGCCGATGTTATCGCATGCTGCGACAAATACGATATGGTGATGGCATTTACAGGCATCCGTCTGTTCCACCACTAAGACAGATAGTTACAGGCAGGGCTGTGTTCAGAACCTGCCTGTCTTTGATTTTAGAAGAAGATTTTAGAAAAAACGGAAAGGGCTATTATGGACAGAAGAGGGAACGAAAAAAGCAGAGAAATGATGCTGGACGAACTGATGGGATATGACCGTGTGACGATCCAGTGCCACGACAATCCGGATGCGGATGCCATAGCCTCCGGCTTTGGATTGTATTGCTTTTTCCGGGATCAGGGCAAGGATGTGAGACTCCTGTATGCCGGAAGGAATAAGTTACGCAAAGCGAATCTGAAACTGATGGTGGAGCGATTGCAGATTCCGTTGGAATACCTGCCGCAGCCCGGAGAGGATGCGGTGGAAGGGCTGCTCATTACCGTGGACTGCCAGTACGGCGCCGGGAATGTGACGAAGATCCCTGCGGAGGAGATCGCGGTGATCGACCATCATCCGTTGGAGATCATCTGTACCGAGAGAATGCGCCTACAGCCCAGCATGGGAAGCTGTGCGACCCTGGTGTGGACCATGCTTCAGGAGATGCATTATCCGGTGGAGAAAAATAAGGATCTGGGAACGGCGCTGTACTACGGTCTGTTCATGGATACGAACCAGTTCTCCGAATTATCCAACCCTATTGATATGGATATGCGTGAGAGCCTGAACTTTGATAAGAATCTGATCTCCCTGTTCCGTAATTCCAATATTTCACTGAAAGAACTGGAGATCGCCGGTGTGGCAATGCTGCGCCGCAACTATAATGACGATTATCAGTTCGCCGTGATCCATTCCCAGCCCTGCGATCCCAATGTCCTTGGCCTGATCAGCGATTTCCTCTTACAGGTGGAGGGGGTCAATACCTGTGCGGTCTATAACGAGGACAGCGGCGGATATAAATTCTCCGTCAGAAGCTGTATCCGCGAGGTCAATGCCAGCGAACTGTCGGACTATCTGTCGGAGGGTATCGGTTCCGGTGGCGGACATTATGAGAAGGCGGGCGGCTACATCAGTATGAAGCTGTATGAGGAAAAATATCCGACCCTGCATTCCGAGGCTTATTTCAATAACCGGATGACCCAGTATTTTGATAATTTTAAGATCGTATATGCACAGGACAGAGAATTCCGGACAGAGGATGCTGTGAAATACCGCAGAAGGAAAAATCCCATTGCCTGTCTGCGGGCGTCGGATCTTGCACCGCTGGGCACCATTGTATCCGTCCGTACCCAGAACGGTACTATGGATATCGATACGAGGCAGAATGTTTATTATACACTGGAGAGAAGCGGAGAACTGCACAGGATCGCCGGGGAGAGATTCCCCCGGATCCTGGAGCGGACAGATCTTTCTCTGCCGGAGGATTATTGCAGCGATATGGGCTATATCCCCAGAGTGAAGGACGGCAGAGACGGCAGCAATCATCTGCTGGCGGAATACGTACATATGAGCATGCCTACGGATGCTTTCTGTATTTATGCTACAGAGCTGAAGCAGGGGGTAAAGGTGTTCCCTGTCTGGGACGAGGATGGCTATATGACAGGCAGAGTGGGAGACTATCTGGCTGCCAGTGAGGATGATCTTCACAATATGTTCATTGTGTCCGGACAGAATCTGCGGAATTATTTTGAAGAGATGGCATAAGAATCACAAAAAAAGGTTTATAAAATTTTTCTTGTGTGGTAAGATTAAGGTTACGAAAACAGTATTAAGCAAACGAAAGGCAAGGACATTACCATGAGCGAACTGGAAAAAGCAATCGTAGATTCCGCAGAAGTGAAGGAGTCTAAGAATTTTATAGAGCAGATCATCGACAAGGATCTGGCGGAGGGCGTATACGATACCGTACACACCCGTTTCCCTCCCGAACCCAATGGTTATCTTCACATCGGACATGCCAAGAGTATTCTGTTAAACTACGGCTTGTCCCAGAAGTACAACGGTAAATTCAACCTGCGTTTTGATGACACCAACCCCACCAAGGAGAAGGCAGAGTTCGTAGAGTCCATCAAGGCAGATGTAAAGTGGCTGGGCGCAGACTGGGAAGACAGACTTTTCTTCGCATCCAACTATTTTGACCAGATGTATGAAGCAGCGGTAAAGCTGATCAAAAAGGGCAAGGCTTATGTCTCCGATTTAAGTGCAGAGCAGATCCGCGAGTACAGAGGAAGCCTGACCGAGCCCGGTAAGGAAGATCCCGGCAGCACAAGAACCGTAGAAGAGAATCTGGCACTGTTCGAGGATATGAAGGCAGGCAAATACGAGGACGGCACCAAGGTACTGCGTGCCCGTATCGATATGGCATCTCCCAATATCAACATGCGTGATCCCGTTATCTATCGTGTGGCACATATGTCTCACCAGAACACCGGAGACAAATGGTGCATTTACCCTATGTATGATTTCGCACATCCCATCGAGGATGCTATCGAGGGCGTGACCCATTCCATCTGTACGCTGGAGTTCGAGGATCACAGACCTTTATATGACTGGGTGGTAAGAGAGCTGGAATACCCTCATCCTCCCAAGCAGATCGAGTTCGCAAAGCTGTACCTGACCAATGTGGTCACCGGTAAGCGTTATATCAAGAAGCTGGTAGAGCAGGGCATCGTGGACGGCTGGGATGATCCCAGACTGGTATCCATCGCCGCACTGCGCAGAAGAGGTTTCACACCGGAATCCATCAAGAAGTTCGTAGAGCTGTGCGGTATCTCCAAGGCACAGTCCTCCGCAGACTATGCAATGTTAGAGTATTGTATCCGTGAGGATCTGAAGGCAAAGGCACCCCGCATGATGGCGATCTTGGACCCCGTGAAGCTTGTCATTGACAACTATCCCGAAGGACAGACCGAGATGCTGCCCGTAGTGAACAATCCGGAGAACGAGGAACTGGGCAGCCGTGAGGTTCCTTTCGGCAAGGAATTATATATCGAGAGAGAGGACTTCATGGAAGAGCCTCCCAAGAAATATTTCCGTATGTTCCCCGGCAACGAAGTGCGCCTGATGAGTGCTTATTTTGTAAAGTGCACCGGCTGTGTCAAGGATGAGAACGGCAAGGTCGTGGAAGTACATTGTACCTACGATCCGGAGAGCCGCGGCGGCAACAGCCCGGACGGTCGTAAGGTC
>CAVGMD010000106.1:0-8102 GCA_963630275.1 Bacteroidaceae bacterium
TTGAGGAGAGGCTGAAACTTACAGTCAACCGAGAAAAGAGCCGTACTGTCAGCGTGTTTGCAATCCGAAATTTTAAATTCCTTGGCTTTGCATTGGGAAGGAATGGAAAAGGTATTTATGTCCGAGTTCATTCGAAGTCATGGAAGAAATTTAAGTCCAGACTGAAGGAGTTATCTTCCCGTAAGCGATGTCAGTCAATCAAGCCAAGCCTTGAGAAAATCAAGGTGTACGCGAGGGGATGGCTTAACTATTACGGAATTGCAAGTATGAAGAACAACATAGATGACATCAACGGATGGCTCTATCACAGAATACGCATGTGTATATGGAAACAATGGAAATTGCCCAGAACAAAGAAGAGAAATCTGATAAAAATGGGAATCCATGAATACTATGCGAACATGGCGGCAAATTGCCGAAGGGGACACTGGTATTGTGCCAATCTGACGACAGTCAAGAAAGCCATGACAAAAGAAAGACTGATAAACAGAGGCTTTTATGATTTAGCCACAGCCTATCAGTCTGTGCACGTCAACTATTGAAACCGCCGTGTACCGAACGGTACGCACGGTGGTGTGAGAGGACGGCGGTTAGTCACCGTCTCCTACTCGATTAAAATCAATAGTTTAAGATCCATAGTTATTGTAATTCATCGACATTCAGTACCTGCCAGGTGGTAATGCGGTAGAAGGTATCCTCATCGGTCTGTGGATAGAGGATCTCGATGGTCACCTGCAGGGATTGCAGATCGGAGATGGGGATCACGTAGGACTTTCCATGGCCCACAGAAGCGAAATAGGCATCTTCACTGTCTGAGGAAGCATAGATACGCTGTAATGTCTTGTCCATTCCGGCTAACGACTGTTCGGCCTGATTGCAGGCATCATAATAGGCGGTGGTACGTTCCAGTACCCGGTTGCTTAGCTTACTGTCGGCATTGGCACTGACGATGGACAGCACCGCAAAGGATACCAGACACAGGATCACGAATACCAGCAGGATAGAAGCAGATCCGATATTCATGCCGAATTGTTTTTTCTTAGAAAAGTTACTCATGTAAGCCCCTCCTTTCTGCTGCGTGGTGCATGACAGAAAGCGTATAAATGGGAGAATCCGGGGAAGAAATCTCTCTGACGCTGATCTGTGCTTCCATAATACCGGTTCCCGGATCCGGGGTATGTGTAAGCTCGGCTGAAAAATCGGCATTGTCACCGGAGGAACACAGATTCCACTGACTGTCGAAGTATAGGGTCATGGTATTTTCCGCTGTCTGTTGTGAAGGGGAGAACAGATCCAGCATGGCATCAAGGTCGCCCTCCGCAGCCAGATAAGATTCCGCCAGATTCTGTGCCCAGATAACGGCGTGATTTTTGTTGACCGTCTGTGTGTTCAGCAGATGCGATTTGGCAAACAGCTGAATACAGACAGCGCTGGCAAGGGAGAAAAACAGGATCGCTATGATCATTTCCATTAAAAATAAACTGGATCTGGAGTGTTTCATGATAAATTCCGAATCCTTTCCGTCATTCTATTCTTCTATTCCGTAGTACTGCAATGTACATGAATGTAAAAGGTATGGATCTCCCGGGAGGGCGTCTGCAAACAGACCCGGATCAGATCGTCGCCTGCATAGGAAAAGGTAAGATCCGTCAGTTCCAAAATATCCGTACCGGCAGGCAGGAGCTGTCCGCCGAGGGAAGTGCCCTGTCGCATGAAGAGTTCCCTCAGATGTCCCTCATAATAATAGAGATAAGTGCAATAAGTATCTTCATCGATCTCAGAAAGCATACAGAGTGCCGGAACATCCTCTAATGTGGTTAAGGAGATGCTGTCTGCGGTATCATTCTGACGCACCTTTTCCATAATATAGGATACTGCAGTCCGGCTGTCATAGTTCCCACTCATATCTTCCACCGTGTGCTGGTAGACGTCTGCTCCGATAGTGACGAGAGCCAGGGCGGAGACGGCAAATACACCGAACAGCGCCAAAACGAACAAGATATCCACAATAAAATGTTTTTCCTGTGTCTTATGGTTCATATGTCAGAACTCCTTTAACGGGCACCGGTTCTGCGGAGTACCGTGACCTCCGGCAGAAGGTTGCTGCCATAGTATTCGTAGTCAATGAAGAAGCTGTCCTCATCATATAACAGCCCGTAATGCTGCTTCAGATATTCCAGGGAGGGAGGATAACAGCCCTCCACGGCGTAGCACTGGGAGATGCTTCGCTCCAGTGCCGTCTCCAGACTTTCCTGTTGTTTGCTTAAGGTAGATTCGCTGACCGATCTGATGCCCTGCAGAAAAAGAACAAATAGCACTATGAATGCCAGGATCGGAAGCAGGTAGATCAGCTTCTGCCAGAGAGACCGGTTTTTTTGTTCAAAACGATTCATAAGCAGCGCTCCTATCCGATACTGGTCATAATACCCATCAGGGGCAGGATGACCGATAACAGAATCAATCCCACAATAACAGAGAGAATGATGACAAGTGTGGGCTCTAAGACAGCGATGATGGACTGGAGCTTACGGTTGGTATTCTCTTCGTAGCGGTCGGCAATTTTTTTGAGTACGACATCTACATTACCGCTGCGGAAACCAACGGATACCATCTGGGAATAGAGATGATTGAAAATGCCGGCACCGGTCAGGGCTTCGGCAAAATTAGCACCGGCATTTATGGCTTCCTTGCAGCTGAGAATCTTTTGTTTCATTTTCTCATTGCCTACCAGGGAAGCGACCATGTCGAGACTGGAGTAGGTATCCATGCCGCTGCTTAAGGTCAGTGCCATACCGCTGGCGAAGCGTTCACAGGCAACACTTTCATAAAAATTTCTCGTCAGGGGGAACCAGTTTAAGAACCGGGCGGTGACACGTTTACCGGTCTGGGTTCTGGTGGCGAACAGATATAACAGAAGCAATATACATAAAATACTTACAAATACAAAGGAATAGCGGTTCAGATGATTGCCCACCCGCAAAAGGGAAGCGGCAAATCCGGTCATCTCACTGCCCAGTTCCACATAGACCTGCTCGAAGATCGGCATAACGCGGCTGACCAGTACCACAATGACGGCAGCCATCATCGCAATCATAATAAAAGGATAGGTCACGGCATCCCGGATGCTGTGAGAGATGGCCTCTTCCTTCTCATAATAATCCGCCAGGGAAAGCATACAGACATCCAGATTACCGGATTCTTCTCCCAATGTGATCATGTGGAGGCAGTAATCCGGGAAAACATTCGTAGCTTCCAGTGCTTTGTGGAAGCTTTCTCCCTGTCTGCAGACGGTAAGAATCTCATCAAAAATCTCTTTTCCCTCCGGAGACTGGGCATCGCTCTGTAAGATCGCCATACCTTCCACAGGGGGAATTCCCGCCTGGAACAGCATGGCTGCCTGGCTGCAGAAAGAAGCAATCTCTTCGTTGGACAGTAATTTTTTCTCTGTAGTCTTCATTTCGATTTGTTCCCTTTCACTAATACATTTTCTGAAGGATATAATTGGTGCCGTCTCCGATGAACTTCTTCAGAGTCTTGTCATCGGTGTTGGCACCGAAGGTGGGATCCACCAGTGTCCATACATTGCCGTCGAATTCGATAATGCCGTTCAGCCATCCCGTATCCGCCGTATATACACTGATCCAGGCATGGTAAGCATCCTGGGCATAGCCGACTTCCAGTCTGGTGGGGATCCGCTGGCTTCTGAGCATGCTCGCCATAACGGCGGCATAGTCCAGACAGATACCGGTTCCGGAAGTCAGGATAGAATCCACATCGGAAGTATATCCGGTGGGGGGATCGGAAGCTTTCGCATAATCATAAGTGATATTCTGTGTGATATAGTCGTAGATCCGGGTGATCACTTCCAGGTCCGAGGAAGCACCCTCGGCAAGTTCCTGTCCTTTCGCCACAACTTTGCTGTCCGCATTGAAATTCACATACTGGTTCGGATAGAGGAAAGGACCGAAAGTATCGGTGATCTGTACCTCCAGATCCGCATACAGACAGGTAGCATAGTTCGTACCGGAGATATTCTCATAGATCGTTACATCATAATAACCATCCCCGGAGGACAAAGGAAAGGTATCATAGCCGTTCCCGTGCAGATCGTAGGTATAGACGACGGTGTCAGGACCGGTGATCCGCAGCTTGACCTTCGGGCAGGTGCCGGTATAGCTGGCACAGATATATCCGTCCGACATATGGGAATAATCGATGACCGCCACATCGTTAGAGGTGACCTGGGTGCCATCCGCTTTCGGAACGAGACATACCGGAGTGGCATCCCGCAGTGGTACGTCAGGAGCAGTGCTGTCCATTCCCGGGGAAGCCGCTGCATCCGTTACAGCGCCGGTACCCGGTGTGGTATCCCGCCCGTGCTCTGTGACCGGAGCACTCTCGGACTCTCTGGCAGGAGCATTCACGGGGCTTTGGGCTGCTTCGGAGCCGCAGGCACATAACCCGACCATTATACAATATGTAATTAATAAAATGCGCAGCCGCGCAAAGGATCCGGGTATTTGCATAGAAACATCAACGTCCTGTTGTTATTGTGTCATTCCCGTGACATCAGTGGGGGTAAAGAGGAGATGTATCGTCTCGCCTCCCCTTACGGGAATATAAATATTGGCTTCCTCCGTAAGGAAAGGAAAACTGATCACACCTTTGGTACTGTCCACGGAGAGCGGTTCGATGATCTCTCCGGACAGCGTCTCCATAAAAGCCTCGTCATAGAGAATGTTATCTCCGGTAAACTTAAGGCTTAAAACGTTATTCTCCACATAATCCAAAGTAAGCTCCGCGGGAGCGGGAGCAAACACTTTCTCGTTAAACTCGGAGAGCGGAACGATGACTAAGGGCGACAGAAAAGTCAGCACAAAGATCACAGCAGTAGCCACGATCAGACGGTTATAGGAAGCTGCATTGACTTTTTTACGAAGTACCAGCTTGTCAAAAGGAATGGTATTGACCGGCTGGTTACAGGTGGACAGGATATTCTGCAGAGCATTGTTTGCAGTGTTCATGTCCAACTCATAACGGTTCTTTTTATGAAAAAACATAACTGTATTATCCTTATCCTTTCTATCCTCTCATGCTGGCTTTCAGATGCTCCTGCCCGGAGGCGATATAGCGCTTTACGCTGCTGCGGCTGATTTCCATGGCGGCAGCGATCTCTTCGAGCTTCATGTCGTTATAGTAGCGCATGATCAGGACCTGTTTTTCATTGAAAGGAAGCTGTTCTAAGGCTTCCTTCAGCCGGGAATGTTCATCCTTCTGCTGGTAATGCAGTTCCGGATTGGCATCCGGATGAGGATCCTGTACGATATCGAGAATCTCCTGATTGAAGATCTGACAGTCGTTCTGCGGCCGCTGCTTCTGGGTCATATCGTAGCAGACATGGAAGCAGATGCGATTCAGCCAGGCAATAAAAACAGTAGGATCATTCAGTTTTCCGATGTTTTTCAGAGCCAGTATGTAGACCTCCTGCATGGCATCCTGAGCGAGAAAATCATCCCTCAGATAATGCCTGGTATAGTTGTACACTTTATTATAGGTAAGAGCATACAATTCCGCGAAGGCATCCGAGTCGCTGTGCTGGGCACGGATCACAAGACCGGCAATGTAAGAAATGTTTAAATCTTTCATGCGTTCGTCTCACTGCTTGGTTAACGGGTTCCTTAAGCGTGGAGCTTATTGTATGTCTCGGTAAGCAGAGTGGAGAAATACTCTGCATGGGCTTCTTCGTTTAAAATATAGGCATACTGGATCATGATGGGCGCATTGCTGTGCTCCCCGTTGTATTCCTTCAGCTGCTGATCCAGACTTTTGATAAAATAGTCCATGGTATCATGGGAACCGTGATTGACGATCATTAAGAATTCGTTACCGCCGTTACGTCCCACCACACCGAAGGCATCACCGACACTCTCTAAGATACCGGAGAAATCTTTCAGCATCTGGTCGCCGACGACATGTCCCATGGTCTGATTGATCTCCTTGAGGTTGGTGATGGTGACCATATAGCAGGCGACATGTGCCAGGGATTCCGGGGAGTCGTAGGTCTCGAAGAACACATCCAGTCCGTGTCTGTTGGGAATGCCGGTCAGATGATCCAGGAAAGCGGCGCGGTTCAGTGCATGACTTTCCTCGGCGAAGGTGCGTAATTTATAGAAATCATATAATAACCATACCAGATTAAATAAGGCAAGAATCCAGGAGAGTGTACATAGAATAAAAAGTGTGCGGTTTTCAAACAGCTGTGTGCCAAGTGCCGGATGCAGGGTCAGCACCAGAACATAGGCGGTCTCCAGTAAAAGCAGAAGAACCAGCTGTACGGTTTTCATGTTGCGGAAAGTTTTAACGAATTTCTTGTTCTGTATCATATAGGTTCACTCCTCTAGTTGTGATGTGCATATCGGGACGACACTTCGTGTCCTCCCGATGTCCGGGCGTCGCCCTATACGTCTCGCATCTTACACAATAATGCCTGCAAGCAGTCATATTGTGTAAGTCACGATCCGTGCACTTCTCATGCCTACGCTCATATTGATACTTATTATAGCATATCTGCTATTAGAAAAAAAGAATAGAAATATTGAGCCATTTCGTCCGAAGGCACCGTCTTTATATACGTAGAAGCCCACGGTAGCCCCGGGGCAGTCATCTTACATATTCTGAATACACTACTTACAAAAGAAGAAAGCGGACAGGCAGGCGTCCGATATGAGATATCCATCAGGGAATTCCCTGGTGGATATTTTCGTTTTGGGGAAAAACAAAATTTGTGATTGAGCAAAAATTTTGTAAAAATGTGAACCGTTTTCCGAGTGGAGGCAGTCTTAATTAATGGAACCTTATAGGAGGACTGCTTATGAAGAACATCATGATCTGCTCAGCCATGGGAAGAATGATAAGCTACCGGATCACGGAGATCCGGGAAGAGTCAGTACCATTAGCGGCGGGAGTGCAACATAACACATATTACGGGAATACGATCATTGCCATGATCTGTATTTTGATGCTGTTTGTTGCGTTAGCATACATATTGCTCTGTATGTTCTACCGGAGAAGAATCCGACTGCTGACAGAGACCGGCAAGGTGGGCTGGAATCTGTGGAAACTGAAAAAGCAGGTAACGGATCTGGAGGACAGAAAAGCAGCCGAAATTGTAAAGGGAATTCAGAAGAGTGCGGAATCTTACAGTATATGTATATAGGGGAGAGATTCGTACAAGAAGGAGAGAGTATGGAAAAAAAGAAAGCAAACAAAATTTTGAAGAGTGTTGCCGGAGTGGGAGTTGCTCTGGGCGGCGCCAGCGTGTTCTCTGAGGGGGATGTGGTATTCGCCGAGGAATTGGAGCAGGTAGATGTGCAGAGTGGGGAGAACCCGATTGAGGCAGACAGTGTCTCCCAGACACCGGAGGAAAGTCTGACAGCAGGTTCTGAGATCGCATCTGCTTCCGATGTGATTTCCCAGAGTAATGTGGAGAGTGCCTCTGAATCAGCAGTAGAGTCTGATTCGTTATCTCAGAGCCAGGTGAAAGTAGATTCTGCTGCAGCATCTGATTCTACCGTTACTTCCGAGAGTGCAAAGAGTGACGCTGCCAGTGAGGCAGAAGAGAGTACCGCAGCATCGGAAGAAGCAGCAGATTCTCAGTCCGAGGCTGCCAGTGAATCCACATCGGATTCCGAAAGCGCCAAAGCGGTAGAAAGTGAAAGTGCATCCGTTTCTCTGGCAGAGGCAGAAAAGAGCCTGTCAGAAGCAAGCACCAGTGCATCTGTCATGGAGAGTGAGAAGGATTCCCAAACCGATTCTGCATCTAAAGTGGCATCTGAATCTACAGCTGCATCTGTTGTGGCAAGTGATAGCGAGAGCGTGTCCCTGTCCGAAAGCCAGTCTGCAGCAGAAGCACTGTATTCCGAAAGCGGTTCTCTGGTGGATGCATCCGAGATGGCATCTACTTCTGCACATTATTCACAGTTAGAGTCCGAAGCAGAGCAGATTTACAATAGTGTAAACAGTGAATTTGAGAAGCACGGATATAAGGATGAATATCTGGAAAATCTGATAGAGAAGATTATCCAGCAGCAGAAGAAGGTTCA
>CAVGMD010000107.1:0-8038 GCA_963630275.1 Bacteroidaceae bacterium
TCCCACTTCAGAGATTAACTGCTGGAGCACATACTGCTCTGTTAAGGCTCCCTTAAATTCTGTAAATATCCGGTTTCCATCGATAATTACCCTTGCATCCAGATCCGTCATTGCAATCAGCAACCCAATATCCAACAAATATATCTTAAATGCATCCAGATTCAAATAGGCTTTCAGTGGAAGCGCCGGTTTGCCCACACGGTTTACCTTATGGATCAGCCCGCAATCCAACAGCCACTGGATTGCCAGTTCGAAATCTTTTGCCCTCGCACCCTCTCTCACCTGTCCGTAGATATATTTTTTGTTCTCTTTCGCCAGCTGCATCGGAATGGAATCCCACACCAGGTTCAGCCTAGGAACCAATGAATTCTCTGCATGTTTGGAAAAATCCTGGCGGTAGTAATTCAACAGATTCTTCTGAATCTCCCTGACTTGCCCGAAATCTTTATTATTCACATAAGACTGGACCACTTCCGGCATACCACCGACATAATAATATTCTCTCAAACGATCTTTGTATTTGGAAGCGAAAGTATTGATCATCTGGGTATCCCCGGACTGCAGGAGTTCTGCAAACCGCTCTTCTCCTACAGCACATAAAAATTCCTGAAAACTAAGGGGATATAGATCCATGAAGTCCACCTTGCCTACCGGAAAAGAAGTTCCCTGGTGCATCGCCACACCCAACAGGGATCCGGCAGCTACAATGGCATATTTCGGTGCATTCTCGCAAAAATACTTTAAAGAGGAAAGTGCCTTGGGCACCTCCTGAATCTCATCAAAAATAAGTAAAGTATCTTCGCTTTTAACAGAAACACCTGTTTCCACGCTGATTGCCAGAAGAATCCTTTCTACATTGATCTCTCCATCAAACACCTGCTGCATACGGGGATTACTGTCAAAATTTACATATGCCGTTTTTTCAAAACAGGTTGCTCCGAATTCCTTCATAAGCCAGGTCTTTCCTACCTGCCTGGCTCCGCGGATAATTAGCGGCTTTCGGTCTTTTTTCTCTTTCCATTGTTTTAATCGTTCCAATGCAAACCGTCGCATGTCTGCCTCCCTTGTGCTATTCACAATAGTATCTACTTCTACTCTATCCCAGTAAAATTGCCTTGTCAACAGAAATAAGTCCTTAAAATCGTATGTGAAATACATTTTTAAGGACTTATTTCTGTAATTTTTTACACTTTTCAGGACGTTACTTCAAAAATTTCCGCAACATCCTCTCTTTCTTCTCATCATATCTCTGGTACCGTATCGGCAGATCCATCCATGTCTTTTTGTCGACGATGCTCCGGTAATGGCTGAAGGTCTCGAATCCGGCACGTCCATGGTAGCCGCCCATGCCGCTCTCGCCCACGCCGCCGAAGGGCATAGCGCTGGTGGCCAGGTGGATGATGGTATCGTTGATGCAGCCCCCGCCAAAATGGCAGTGGTCTAAGATCCGTCTCTGCGTCTTTTTATCTTCGCTGAAAAGATACAGTGCCAGGGGATGGGGATGCTGTTCCACACAGCGGATTGCCTGTGTTATAAAGTCAGCTTGCGAATCCGGTATTTTCCCGGTGCTCGTAGTCATTTTGCTCGTGGTCATTTCTCTTCCGGTAAATGTCAGCACCGGCAGGATCGGGCCGAAGATTTCTTCCCCCATCACGGTGTCTTCCCAGGTCACATCCGTCATCACTGTGGGAGCAATCCGCAGCGTCTTCCCATCATATTGTCCGCCGCAGACGATCTTTTCCGAATCCAGTAATCCCAGCAGTCTGTGGAAATGCTTTTCGTTAATGATTTTCCCATAATCCGGATTCTGCAAGGGATCTTCTCCAAATTGCCGCCTAATCTCCGCCCGGATGGCTTCCACCAGTTGGTCGCGGATTCGAGCATCACACAATACATAATCCGGTGCTACGCAGGTCTGCCCGCAGTTTAAGTATTTTCCGAACACAATCCTTCTCGCCGCCAGCGGTATCTTCGCTGTGGCATCCACGATGCAGGGGCTTTTCCCGCCCAGTTCCAGAGTCACCGGAGTAAGATATTCTGCGGCACTTCTAAGCACCTCTCTGCCTACAGTCTTGCCTCCGGTGAAAAATATCATATCAAACCGCTGTTGCAGCAATGTCTGGTTCTCTGCCCTGCCGCCGGTGATCACCGCCACATATTCCGTTGGGAAACACTCTTTCAAAATATTTTTTAGCACTGCTGCCGTCGCCGGAGCATAAGCACTTGGCTTCACCACCGCCGTGTTCCCGGCGGCGATAGCATCAATCAGGGGATCCAGTGTCAACAATACCGGATAATTCCAGGGGCTCATAATCAGCACCGTTCCATAAGGCGATGGGGCACGGAAGCTTCGCGCTGCGAACTGTGATAACGGTGTCGGTACCCCCTTTTCCCGCATCAGCCCCCGCAGGTGCTTCTGCATCCAGGTCAGCTCCGACAGCGTCAGTCCGATCTCACACATATAGCTCTCCATCCGGCTTTTGCCCAGATCCTGTTGCAGGGCATCGTTCATTTCCGACTCATGCCGCTGTAGGGAAGCCTTTAATTTTCCCAGCTGTTCTGCACGAAATTCCCGGGAAAGTGTGGCTCCCGTGGCAAAATATTCTCTTTGTCTGCTTAATATCGTCCAGATCTCCTGCTCTGTCATAGATGCCTCCTGCCTTATCTCCACGCAAAATTTACCATTCCATACACGTAGATGAACAGCACCGCTGCCGGTACAAAATATTTGAACACCGGTTTCATCCAGGTCTGCACCTTTAAGCCCTTTCCCTCATTGGCTTCCTCCAGGAATTTATCCCAGCCCCAGCCTACCTTATAGCAGCAAAATACCGCCAGCAGAATCGAACCGATGGGCATGATGTTATTCGACACCAGGAAGTCCCAGAAATCCAGCCAGGTTGTCCCCGCCGCAAAAGGTTGAAAACGGATCACACTGAATCCCAGCGCTGTCGTCAGCGCCAGCAGAAAGCATCCCGCACCACACACAACGCACCCTGTCGGTCTGGACCATCCGGTCAGTTCCCGGACCATGGCCAGGATATTTTCACACACACCTAAAACTGTGGACATGGCTGCGAATACCATGAACAGGAAAAATAAGGTTCCCCACCATCTGCCGCCGGCCATGTTGTTGAACACAGTTGCCATGGTATCGAACAGGAGGCTGGGACCTGCCGTCACTTCCACATCATAAGTGAAACATGCAGGGAATATAATGATCCCGGCGATTACAGCCACCAGCGTATCCAGCGTAATAATATGAATGGACTCTCCCATAAGAGAGCGGTCTTTGCCGATATAACTTCCGAAGATCGCCATGCCACCCATTCCCACCGATAAAGTGAAAAATGCCTGATTCATGGCGCCTACTACCACAGAACCGGTAATCTTGGAGAAATCGGGAATCAGATAGAAGCTCAAGCCCTCTCCGGCTCCCGGAAGCGTAAAACTATGAACAGCCAGCACCAGCATCAGCACGATCAAAGCCGACATCATATACTTGGTAATGCGCTCCAGCCCGCCCTGCAGTTTAAAGCTTAAGATCACAAACGCAATCACAATGGTGATCAGCAGGTACGTCACATCCACGGATGGTGTCGTGATCATTTTTTCAAAACCGAAATCCTGATTCTGCCCCGTTAGATATTTTACAAAATAATAGAGAATCCAGCCGGACACCACCGCATAAAATGCGATCAGCGCAATGTTTCCAATGAGACAGACGATGCCCCACAGGTTCCATTTCCCCCTGCCGCCGGACAATTTCCGATACATATAGAGCGGGCTGGTCTGCGCCGCACGCCCTACGGAGAATTCCATGATCATAGTGGGCAGCCCCAGCACGATCAGGCAGATCACGTAGATCAGCATGAAGCTGCCGCCACCGTTCTGCCCGCACATCCACGGGAATTTCCACACATTTCCGCAGCCGATGGCGCACCCCGCCGACAACATGATAAATCCCAAACGACTCCCCAGTCTTTCTCTGTTTTCCATACCCCTGATCCTTCCCAAAATTGCTTGATTTTATACGCTTTTATGCGTTGACAGCCCTGTTTCTTCATTATATAATTTTCATAAATATTTGAAAAACAAATTATTTTTATCACATTGATCGAAGAATTAAATTTATACTTCAGAAAGTGTACCCTATGGATGTAAAAAATCTCGAAACCTTTGTCATGGTAAATGAATTGAAAAGCTTCACACTGGCTGCAGGACGCCTGGGCTACACCCAATCCACCGTGTCCTTCCAGATCAAACAGCTGGAAAAAGAGCTGTCCATCCCTCTGTTTGAGCGGATCGGTCATACCGTGACCCTGACCAATGAAGGGGAAAAGCTGCTGCCCCTGGCGCAACAGATTCTGCGCCTTGCCGCGGAGGCCACCCACATCAGTGGGAATACCGCCCCGGAGGGTTTGGTGCGGATAGCTATTGCGGAATCCCTTGCCAGTTGGGAATTTCACAGTCGTTTCAAGGATTTTCATGAAAAATATCCCGGCATCCGCCTGAAAATCATTGCAACCAGCACGGACGAAATGTTCCAGATGTTGGGACAGAATCAGGTAGATATTGTATACACGCTGGATCGCCGTATTTTTAACCATAATTACGTGACCGCTTTTGAAGCTCCGGTGGACATTCATTTTGTCACCGGCGCCGGACAGCCCTTAGCCGGACAGCCCGAGATCACCTTGGAACAGATTCTGGAATATCCTCTGATCCTGACGGAGAAAAACATGAGCTACCGGGCGGCACTGGATGATCTGCTCTCCCAAAACGGCAGAGAGACCCTGCCGATCATGGAAGTCGGCGACACCCAGCTGATTCGCAATCTCCTGTGTCAGAATCTCGGCATCTCCTATCTGCCGGAATTCGTCATTGCCGACGATCTGGCAAACGGGAATCTCGTCAGTCTCCCCGTCCCCGGAGTCCAGCCGGAGATCTGGCGGCAGCTTCTTTATCATAGGAACAAATGGATCTCACCGGAATTAAAGTGCGTAATAAAATACCTGCAGGAGGAATAATCCCCTGCAGGTTTTCTGTATCTGTATTCTGTATTCTTTTCTTAGAATCCCAACAGCATTCCGGTGCCATGTACCAAAAATGCTGCCGCCCATGCCACAAAGCACTGCCAGAATACCACGCCAACTGCCCATTTTCCGCCAAGTTCTCTGCGCACGGAAGCAATCGCTGCCACACAGGGAGTGTACAGCAGGCTGAACACCAGCAAAGTAGCCGCTGCCAGTGGTGTAAGTACCGTGGCTATACTGCCGCCGAACAATACTTCCAGGGTCGCCACTACACTTTCTTTTGCCATAAATCCGCTGATGAGCGATGTGCAGATCCGCCAGTCTCCCAGTCCAAGGGGTCTAAACAGCGGTACTAATAATCCTGACAACATTGCCAGCATACTGTTGGCAGAATCCTCCACCAGATTCAGTTTCAGATCAAAACTCTGTAAAAACCATACTACAATCGTTGCAATGAAGATCACAGTGAATGCCTTCTGTAAAAAGTCTTTCGCCTTTTCCCACAACAACTGTCCCACATTTTTCGCTCCGGGCAGACGATAATTCGGCAGCTCCATTACAAACGGCACCGGCTCACCCTTGAACAGGGTTCCCCGATATAAAAACGCTACCAGAATACCGATCACGATTCCCAGCAGATACAACGCAGACATGATCAGACCGCCTTTTCCCGGGAAAAATACGCTGACAAAGAAGGAATAAATCGGCAGTTTCGCAGAACAACTCATAAACGGTATAAGCAGAATCGTCATTTTACGATCTCTCTCACTGGTCAACGTCCGCGTCGCCATGACTGCCGGAACCGTACATCCGAAGCCAATCAGCATCGGTACAATGCTTCGTCCGGACAGACCGATTTTTCTAAGCAACTTGTCCATAACAAATGCCACACGGGCGATATAACCACTGTCTTCCATGAGTGACAGGAAAAAAACAGGGTCACCACAATAGGCAGGAAACTCAGTACGCTGCCCACGCCGGTGAAAATACCGTCAATTACCAGGCTTTGAACCGCACTGTTGACATGTGCCGCCGTCATTGCCGCATCCGCCAGATCCGTCAGTCTGTCGATTCCCAATTCCAGCAGTCCCTGCAGCCATGCCCCGATGACATTAAATGTCAGATAAAATACCAATACCATGATTATAAGGAAACAGGGGATCGCCGTATATTTTCCGGTGAGGATCCGGTCGATTTTCTCGCTGCGGATACGTTCTTTGCTTTCCTTCGGTTTCACCACCGTCTGCTCACACAATCTCTCGATAAAATCAAACCGCATGTCCGCGATGGCAGCGCTTCGGTCCACGCCACGCTCTGTCTCCATCTGACAGACGATATGTTCCAACATTTCTTTCTCGTTTTCGTCTAAGCGCAATTTTTCAAGAATCAGATGGTCGCCCTCAATGGCTTTTGTTGCCGCAAACCGAAGAGGAATTTTAGCTGCTTCCGCATGATCCTCGATCAGGTGTCCTACCGCATGGATACAACGATGCACGGAACCATCGTGATCATTTTTATCACAGAAGTCCTGGCGTAAGGGACATTCCTGGTATTTTGCCACATGTACCGCATGGCGGATCAATTCGTCCACACCTTCATTTTTCGCCGCGGAAATCGGAATCACCGGAACTCCCAGGAATGCTTCCATGGCATTCACATCAATGGAGCCCTGATTGCCGGTGACTTCGTCCATCATATTCAGTGCCACGACCATGGGAATATTCATCTCCAGAAGTTGCATAGTAAGATACAGGTTTCGCTCGATGTTCGTGGCATCCACGATGTTAATAATAGCCTTGGGCTGTTCATATAAGATAAAATTCCGGGACACAATCTCCTCACTGCTGTAAGGCGACATGGAATAGATTCCCGGCAGATCCGTCACCAACGTGTCGGGATATCCTTTGATGGAGCCATCCTTCCGGTCCACCGTCACTCCGGGGAAATTGCCCACATGCTGGTTAGCGCCGGTCAGCTGATTGAACAGCGTGGTCTTTCCACAGTTCTGGTTCCCCGCAAGGGCAAAGGTCAGTGTCGTACCTTCCGGCAACGGGTGTTCATCTTTCTTCGAATGATATTTTCCATCCTCGCCCAGTCCCGGATGCGCCGCATCTTTTACCCGGTCCAGTCCCTTATGCTGCCTGGTTCTCTGCTCAATGGGCGCGATTTCGATCTGGTCTGCCTCTGCCAGACGTAAGGTCAGCTCATAACCGTGCACCTGCAATTCCATAGGATCCCCCATGGGAGCAAATTTTACCACTGTCACTTCCGCTCCCGGGATCATGCCCATATCCAGAAAATGCTGTCTGAGTTCCCCGGATCCACCTACCGTCCGGATTACAGCACTTTTTCCGATCTCCAATTCCTTCAGTGTCATACTGCTTCTATATCCTTTAAACATAAAAAAACGTTCATCGCCGTAATACAATCCATCAATGAATTCCTTAACATCTCCATTTATCATTTTAACTTCACTCCCCTCAAGTATTTTCTGTATATTTCGATTTCCTCTGGTTTGAGAAACCGAGGTTTACGGTCTTTGAAGTTATCTCTTTGATATTCGTGAATATGCAAAACATTTTCTTTCCTGTTAACCAAAAAGCACTTCTATTTCAGACTCTGCTTCATATATGGTTAAGCCCTCAAATATTTTTGCCGTTTCAAATTGATTTGTACACTCAGCTAAGTTCTTACCATTGAAATTGTATGTCTTAATGTATTTCGGCTCATCATTTTCTTGTTGGTCGTACTCATCAATACGCAACTCCACACAACCATTTCCTAAGCATATTGATTCAAGAAAGTAGTATTTATTTCTAAAGGTAATTTCCTTCTCCGGACCACCTGAAACCAAAATATCATCTATAAACTCACCCAAAGTATTTCCGTTCATAACACGCTCCTTTAAGCAAAGTGCCGCAATTTGCGGCACTCAAAAGTAACTTACATCCGGTTACTTTTCTTTGTTTTCGGTGTGGTAATCACATCTTCTCCGTGTAATC
>CAVGMD010000108.1:0-7870 GCA_963630275.1 Bacteroidaceae bacterium
TTTAGAGTGTGGCACAACAAGATCAATTAGCCAAGGCGCAGGATTTGACGTTTACGGATATTTACATATTGACAAAATGCCCCTTCACCCTCTAAAATAACAAGTGTTATAGATGAACACACCGTTTGCTGTAAAAACAGCGGAATGAGAGGGATTATGGCTCGTAAAGAGATGATCACGATTGACAGGATCCTGGATACGGCATTCGCCATGACCAGAGAGGAAGGCTTTGCCAATGTGACCGCGAGAAAAGTGGCGGTGAAGGCGGGATGCTCCACACAGCCTATTTTCAGAGTATATAAGAATATGGAAGAACTGTGGGATGCGGTCTATGAGAGAGCAGCAGAGTATTTTCTGGATTATTACAGCCTGTATCCCCGTACCGGGAAGACACCTTTTGCCAACTTGGGAATGGCATACATAGCTTTTGCACGGGAAGAAAGACACTTGTTTGAACTTTTGTTTGTGTCCGGTGACCTGGGGAGTAAGCACAAGACGAAAAGCATGTATGAGATCTTGAACGGCGATGCCGGAAATGTAGTCTATGAGATCAATCTGGCGAGAGTGGCAGGATGTCCGGATCCCGGAGATCTGTTTATGAAAATGTGGATTTTTATTCATGGAGCTGCCTGCATGTCCCTGACCGGAGATTATGATCTGACAGACATACAGACGATGCAGCTTTTGGAGCATTCCTATTATGCTTTTTACAATGAGACAACGCGAGGTTAAAATCAGTGGCAGAATATGATGTTTTTACCCGGATTAAGGAACACTATGCAAAAATGAGCAAGGGGCATAAAGCCATTGCAGATTATATTTTGGAGCATTTCGATCAGGCGGTATTTATGACGGCAGCCAAGCTGGGAGAGACGCTGGGAATCAGTGAATCTACCGTGGTACGTTTCGCTGCGGGCATCGGCTATGACGGATATCCGAAGTTCCAGAGAGCACTGGAAAGCTGTGTGCAGGGAAAATTAAACGGCATTCAGAAAATGGATGCCAAATACGGTAAAAGTTCCCAGTCGGAGATACTGACCTCTGTGCTCAGCGCGGATATTGAGAAGATCCAGGATACCATAGACAATCTGGATCCGGCGGCATTCGAATCCGCGGTGACGACGATCTTAGAGGCGGAGACCATCTATATCATGGGACTGCGTAGCAATGAGCCGCTGGCAGCATTCCTGCATTTTTACCTGAACATGATCCGCGGAAAGGTATTTTTACTGAACACTACCAGTGTCAGTGAGACCTTTGAACAGATGATCCATATCGGAGCGAAGGACTGCTTCATCGGCATCAGCTTTCCGAGATATTCCATGCGGACGTTAAAGGCAATGGAGTTCGCCAATGACCGGAATGCCAAGGTTATTGCCATTACCGACAGTATTCATTCCCCCATGAATCTGTATTCTTCCTGCAATCTGCTGGCAAGAAGTGACATGGTGTCGGTGGTGGATTCCCTGGTGGCACCTTTAAGTGTTATTAATGCCCTGGTGGTGGCACTTTGCCTGAAATGTCCGGAGCAGGTGCGCAAGAATCTGGAGACACTGGAAGAGACCTGGAACAATTATCAGGTGTATCTGAATGACGAGATCGATTTTATAGATGATGAACCGATTTTAGATTATTCTCTGCGACGCAAGGAGCAGTGATGTCGATATGTCGGCAGAAAAGGATGAGAATGAGCAATGTAATAGTGGTCGGCGGCGGTGCTGCCGGCATGATGGCTGCCATTGCGGCAGCAAAAGGGGGACATAAAGTAACCCTTCTGGAAAAGAATGCAAAGCTGGGAAAAAAGCTGTTTATCACAGGAAAAGGCCGTTGTAATGTGACCAATGCGGCGGATATGGATGTGCTGTTCCAAAATGTCTGCACCAATGAAAAATTTCTGTACAGCGCCTTTTACAGCTTTGACAATACACAGGTGTGCGATCTGATCGAACAGGCGGGATGCCCCCTGAAGACAGAACGGGGCGACCGGGTATTCCCGGTATCGGATCATTCCTCGGATGTAATCGCTGCCCTGCAGAGAGAACTGCGGAAATATCAGGTGGATATTCATCTGCATACGGAAGTGAAAAAGATTCTGACGAAGGAAAGCAATGGCAATCCTTACTTTTATGGGGTGGAATGCGCAAACCATAAGAAATTTACTGCCGATGACTGTATTATCTGTACCGGCGGCTGCTCCTATGCCAGCACCGGATCCACCGGAGACGGTTATCATTTTGCAGAGGAGACCGGGCATAAAGTAACGGAGCGAAAGCCGGCTTTGGTACCGTTGGAGATCCGCGAGCCCTGGTGCAGGGAACTGATGGGATTATCTCTTAAAAATGTGGAGATCCGGATGCAGTGCGGGAAGAAGATCTGGTATGAAGGCTTCGGTGAGATGCTGTTTACCCATTTTGGCGTCAGCGGTCCCCTGATTCTGTCCGCCAGCAGCTTTTATTCCAAAAACATTTCGAAGCGGAAGGGTGACGATGAGGTAAAATTTTTCCTGGATCTGAAACCGGCGCTAACACCGGAACAGTTAGATAAACGATTACTTCGGGATTTTGAGGAAGCGAAGAACAAACAGTTTAAAAATGCGCTGGATCATCTGTTCCCCACAAAGTTGATTCCTGTTATGATAGAGCTGTCCGGAATCTCTCCGGAGAAAAAGGTCAACGAGATCAGCAGGGAAGAGAGAAAAGCTTTCGGTACGCTGATCAAGGCACTGCCTATGACTGTGACGGGGACGAGATCTTTTGCGGAAGCCATTATTACCCAGGGCGGAATCTCGGTAAAGGACATCAATCCTTCCACCATGGAATCCAAGCGTGTACGGCATCTGTATTTTGCAGGGGAAGTACTGGATCTGGATGCCATGACCGGTGGGTTTAACTTACAGATTGCCTGGTCTACGGGACATCTGGCTGGAGACAGCATACAATAACTGCTTTTGTAAAAATATAATCATAGAGAAAAATAAGAAGAAAAGAGGATATAACTATGAGTTTTAATGTAGCAATTGACGGACCTGCAGGTGCCGGTAAAAGTACCATCGCCAGAGCGGTGGCAAAAAAGAAAGGTTTTATCTATGTGGATACCGGAGCCATGTACCGTGCCATGGCACTGTTCATGTTAAGAGAGGGCGTGGATCCTGCGGATGCGGCAGCTATTGCCGATAAATGTAAGGAGGCGGACATCACCATTCAGTATGTGGATGGGGAGCAGGTCGTATTACTAAATGGCGAAAATGTCAATGCTTATCTGCGTACCGAGGAGGTGGGCAATATGGCATCCACCACCAGCGCACAGCCCGCCGTACGTACCAAACTGGTAGAACTCCAGCAGGCACTGGCAGCAAAAAGCGATGTGATCATGGATGGTCGTGACATTGGAACCGTAGTATTGCCCAATGCACAGGTCAAGATCTATCTGACCGCCAGCAGTACGGAGAGAGCAAAAAGAAGATATGATGAGCTGACCGCAAAAGGAGAGACCTGTGACTTGGAGAAGATCCGTCAGGATATTGAGGACAGAGATTACAGAGATATGCACAGAGAGACTTCTCCGTTAAAGCAGGCAGAGGATGCGGTGCTGGTGGATACTTCCGATATGACCATCGAGCAGGTCATTGACCGGATCGTGGAACTGATTGGGTAAACGGGAGACAATATATGAAAGTAAGACTGGCAGACTGCGCGGGCTTTTGCTTCGGTGTAAAGCGCGCCGTGGATACCGTGTATGAACAATTGAAAAACGGGAAGACTATCTATACCTATGGTCCCATCGTGCACAACGAGGAAGTGGTTAGGGAACTGGCGGAGAAGGGCGTACAGGTTCTGGAAAACAAAGAGGAATTAATACAGTTGAAAGCCGGGGAGACCATTCCCACCGTGATCATCCGTGCTCACGGAGTGGCAAAAGAAATCTACGATATTATGGAAGAAAACGGCTTGGAATGTATCGATGCCACCTGCCCCTTTGTGAAAAAGATCCATCGTATTGTGGAACAGAAAAGTGCCGAGGGGTATCATGTGATCGTCGTGGGAGACCCGAAACACCCGGAAGTAGAGGGAATCGTCGGCTGGTGCCCGGGACCCGTTACCGTTCTGGAGACGCCCAATCAGGCAGAGAATTTTGTGAAAACAGAGGGCGAAAAGCTCTGTATTGTGTCTCAGACGACATATAACTACAATAAATTTCAATATATAGTTGAAATTTTTGAAAAAAAAGGTTACAATGATAGTGTTGTGAACACTATCTGTAATGCTACAGAAGAGCGACAGCGATCGGCAAAGGCCATTGCAGCGGAAGCTGACGTTATGATTGTGATAGGAGGGAAGCACAGTTCCAACAGCAGAAAGCTTTACGAAATCTGCCAAAGGGAATGTGAGCACACCTATTTTATACAGACACTGGATGACTTGCATTTAGATCTACCTAAAGCTGTTCGACTAGTGGGTATTACCGCGGGGGCTTCCACCCCAAACAAATTAATTGAGGAGGTTCAAAATTATGTCAGAATTAACTTTTGAACAAATGCTGGAAGAATCATTAAAGACAATACATGCAGGAGAGGTAGTCGAAGGTACAGTCATCGATGTGAAACCGGAAGAGATCATTCTGAACATCGGATACAAGTCTGACGGTATTCTTACCAAGAACGAATACACCAACGACTCCAGCGTGGATCTTACCACTGTTGCCAAGATCGGTGACACCATGGAAGTCAAGGTCCTGAAAGTAAATGACGGTGAGGGACAGGTTCTCCTTACCTACAAGCGTCTTGCTGCAGACAGAGGCAACAAGAGAATCGAAGAAGCATTTAACAATCACGAAGTGCTGAAGGCAACCGTATCCCAGGTACTGGACGGCGGCTTAAGCGTAATCGTGGACGAAGTAAGAATCTTCATCCCCGCAAGCCTGGTATCCGATACCTATGAGAAGGATCTGACCAAGTACGCAGGACAGGAGATCGAATTCGTAATCAGCGAGTACAATCCCAAGAGAAGAAGATACATCGGCGACCGCAAGCAGCTCATCGTAGCTAAGAAGGCTGAACTGCAGAAGGAACTCTTCGAGAAGATCAAAGAAGGCGACATTGTAGAAGGTGTTGTTAAGAACGTAACCGATTTCGGTGCATTCATCGATTTGGGCGGAGCAGACGGACTGCTTCACATCTCCGAGATGTCCTGGGGCAGAGTTGAGCATCCCAAGAAAGTATTCAAGGTTGGCGACAAGCTGAAAGTCTTGATCAAAGAGATCAACGGCAACAAGATCGCATTATCCCTGAAATTCGATGATGCTAACCCCTGGAAGAATGCAGCAGACAAGTATGCAGTCGGCAATGTAGTAACCGGTAAGGTTGCAAGAATGACTGACTTCGGCGCATTCGTAGAGTTAGAGCCCGGTGTGGACGCACTGCTTCATGTGTCTCAGATCGCTAAGGAGCACATCGAGAAGCCCTCTGATGTACTGAGCGTAGGTGATGAAGTAACTGCTAAGGTTGTAGATTTCAACGAGGCAGATCATAAGATTTCCCTGAGCGTTAAGGCACTGACCGCTCCCGAACCCGCTGAGGCAAAGGAAGAGTCTGATGCAGATGTAGTATCTGTAGATATTGACGCTGTAATCGCTGCAGAAGCAGCAAACGCTGATGAATAATCAACCGTTAGGTGGTAGATATTCGTGGTATACGATTATGAGTACTTTAAAAAAGAGATTTATTCTCTGACTACGATTGATCTGAATGCTTACAAAGAGAAGCAGATGAAGCGGCGTATCGATACCTTGATCGCCAAGCATAAGATCGTAGGTTATGACAAGTATGTACAGACACTGAAGACGGATAAAGTACTTTTCGAGGAGTTCGTGGGATATATTACGATCAATGTCTCTGAATTCTACCGTAATCCGGAACAGTGGAAATATCTGGAAGAGACCGTGATTCCGGAACTGATCCAGCGCTTTGGTAAGAATCTGAAGATTTGGAGCGCTGCCTGTTCCACAGGAGATGAGCCTTACTCCCTGGTAATGGCTTTGTCGCGGCACGTCCCGTTACAGCAGATCCGTATCTATGCCACCGATTTGGATAAGCAGGTCATTGCAAAAGCGAAGGCCGGTCTGTACGGTGAGAAGAGCATAGAAGGAGTACCGGAAGATCTGAAGAAGAAATACTTCACGAAGATTGGTCCCTCTTATAAGATTGCAGATGAGATCAAGGCAAGAGTGGATTTTCATCAGCATAATCTGCTGAAGGATACGTATCCTACCGACTGTAATCTGATTGTGTGCAGAAATGTACTGATTTATTTTACAGAAGAGGCAAAGGATCAGGTATTCCGAAAGTATTTCCAGTCACTGGCGAAGGGCGGTATGTTGTTTATCGGAAGCACGGAACAGATTATGAATTATCGTGAGATCGGTTTTGACAGAAAGAGTTCTTTCTATTACGTAAAACCTTTATAACGAACAAAGAGGAAAGCGAATCCGCTTTCCTCTTTTTATTTGCTCATTTGATTTTAATAAGTGGATGCAATCATGGACAGAACATGGTTGGCATACTGCGTAAAACCTTCTCTGTTTTTCTTCATCTCATCGGTTAATTCGAAGAACAATTCCTTACTCTTATAATCTCTTTTAAAGAAAGGAGTAAATAAGATCTCCCATTGCGGCAGGTAGCAGGAGAACTTCCTGGTATAGCAATTCGCTGCGGAAGCCTGCAATCTGTGCTCCTTATCGACAAAACCGGCAACGGATTTATGCAGTGCAACATCCTCTGTGGGCAGATAATAGTAATCCTTGTAGTTGGAATAGAAATATTTCAGCTCTTCCTCATAGATCGGTACCTTTAAAGTGGCATTGTCTCCTTCACCGCGGAAGTAGCAGTTCCCTGCGGATGCGGTTACGGGCTTGGGCAGGGGAGTGGGGATCAGCAACGTGATCAGCAGTTCTTTGCGTTTGGAACCGTTCATGTCCTTGTAGTAATTCGCCTGAACCTTTTTGGCTTTTACACTGTTCTCATTGAACAGATCGTAGTAGGCAAGGATCGGAAGAACCTCTAACATCCCTTTTAAATCGTCGGCGTTATGTAAAAATAATGCCTTTTCGGTGAATTCCGAAGGATTTTTAACGTAATCATGGTACAGACCGATCAGCTCGCCGCCGGAGAATACATCGGTACGGGCAATTCCAAGATATTGTTCCAGAGTCTTCTGCTTGCAATTCGGAAGCTTTAAAAAGAACTTATAGGGAGAGATCCTGCGGTAAATATCGATTCCCCGGAAACCTTCAAAGGAGAAAGGAAGCTTTAACTGAGCACATTTCTGGGTGATAAAAGGCAGATCAAAATTATTGCCGTTAAAATGTACAAGATAGCGGTAATTCCTGGAAAAATCAAAGAAAGCATTTAGAATCTCACCTTCCTTGGAATAATCCTCCGCCATCCACTGAATCGTATGCCATTTGCCTGCCTGATAGCAGGCACAGCCTATCATATATAAATAAGAAGTACGGGAAGTAAAGCCCGTGGTCTCAATATCGAGAAAAAGTATCTGTTCCAGAGGCGCCAGCTTATCCAGGGGATAGGAGATCGCGAAATCCTCCAGAGTCTCTTCTGATTTTTTCATGTATGACCTCTTTCTGCCGCGTGGGCAATCATTATCAAATACATCATAGCATAAAAAAAGATTTTACAGTAGCATTTTGTTGATAAAAGTTGATAAAAATTGATAAAAATAGTACAATTATCATAATGCAATTTGAAATACAAGTAACTATAGTAGCCTGCAAATAAAAAGTCAAGGCTAAATTGAAAGAACTTTGAAAATTTTATACAGGTTGAAAATTGGGTATCAAAATAAGACCACCACACCAG
>CAVGMD010000109.1:0-7805 GCA_963630275.1 Bacteroidaceae bacterium
GTTACGAGAAGGCTTTGGACGAGCCGGAAGAAGTCATCTGAACAGGATAACAACTAATAAAAGCTGTTGCCTCAAGAGAAATCTGAGACAACAGCTTTTTTATTTATTAGAATCAGGATCTCTGATAAGCGCACAATCCATTCTCGAATTGTAATCTGTCGATCAACTCCAGAGAACCACCGACCCTTCGGTATAATTCGATAGTTCCGACTGCATTGCCGCCTTCCCACAGAGGTGTGGGAGAGACTTTTCCGTCCGGATTCTCATAGAGCAGAGGCATCATCTGATCCTTACTGCAGCTTCCGGAGATACGAATGACGGAAGTTCGATTTTGGGCTTTGAAATGCCAGATGAAGCGCTTGTTTGTCTCTTTGACTTTCCATTTGCAACGGGACAGCGTAAGAGGCTTGCCGAAGTGATACTCGAAATCCTCTCCGGTATAAGTCAGCTGCATCAGGATTCTCCGCCGCATGGGGAAAAACAAAAATTTCGGGCAACAGCCGTCGATGGCGAGAGCGGAATGCTTCAGTTCCCGACCGGTCCGCTCGCTGATCAGATGACCGGAAGCAAACTGCAACCAGGGCTGATTGTAGCTGCGTCCCCAGTGTTTGTCCGCGTAGCCGTAGGAAGTCTCGGGCATAACTTCATAAGTAACACCGTTTAAAATAACAGTACCGCGGAAAAAGGTTCGGATTCCTTCGCCGTGCCAAAAGCTTTCCAAAGCATGAATTGCAGTGAAAAAGGCATTGGCAATATATCCGGTATGGCAAGCTACTGCCTTGTGCATTTCCAGATCCCACACAAAGCTGCCGGCATCGGTCATGAGAGAGCGATGTCTTGCGATATCTTCGGAGATCTTGATGGCACCGCTGATACGATTTTCACTTAAGACACAGTCCTCCATCTGCATGTAGAAAGGATCCTGTGCTACCTGCAGAGCGGTCATGGGATAATAGGACTGCAACTGCAGCCCGCCGTCTCCGTCCTCCGGGAAAACACCTGCCTTAATGCAGAGATAGGAGGGCTTCATACCGTGCCGTTTGTAATAAGGATGCTGTCCTAAAATCGGCTGGGCAGCGCCAAGTGCCGGATTCAAAATACTGTATTCCACAAAAAAAGTGCGGGTCTTAAGCGTCGTAGGACAAATGCCCTGGAAAGAATGCCACCAGCGCATGTAGCCACGTTTTGCATCAGAACCCCGCAACATATATGCATTTCTCTTCAAATCAGATAAGTTCATAGATGAAAGACTCCCCGCTTTTGTACCCCTCAAACAACATTTCGTAGATAATGTATATATTATAATACTATATGTTGTGAATGACAAGGGTGTCGGAAGAATCTTAAGAAAGTTTTAGATATTTTCTTTGATCCGGATATCCACCGCAGTATAGTTGTATTCTTTTTCCGGAGTCTCTCCGGTGGTCAGGTAAGCAAACAGCAGGGAAAGGGGCTTACTGCCTTGAATCTTCGGCTGCTGGCAGATAGTAGCGGCAATCGTGTCATTTTCCAGCATCTGTCTCGTGGTAGGGACCAGATCGAAAGCAATGATCCGGACGGACCCTTTTCTCTCCAGCGCTTCCACACTGCGGCAGCCGCCATAGACACCACCGGCAGCAAAAAATAATGCATTGATCTCGGGATGTTCTGACAACAGTGCGGTGGTCTTCTCATAGCTTTCCACTTCGTCGTCGTGGATCTCCACGGTATCTATCACGTGGATCCGGTCTCGGTAAGGGGCTAAGCTCTTGAGGAATCCGGCAATACGCTCCGTATGACAGAGGATGTTGGAGGAACCGGTGACGATGCCGATGTTTACCGTGCCGGAAGTCATCAGCTGTAAAAGCCCGGCGGCAGTGGCACCGCTGCGGGTATAATTGCTGCCCACATAAGCGATGCGTCTGGAATTTTCAATGTCTGTGTTCAGCGTGACTACGGGGATCCCCTGTTCGTATAACGCGTCGATACGGTTGCGGATCCGGTCATCGTTATAAGGAGTCATGGCGATGCCGTTCACTTCTTCCGCCAGCAGTTCGTCGATTGACTGCAGCTGTGCTTCCACACCGAAAGAGATCTGCTTCGTGATCACAGTGCAGTTGTAACCTGCCAGTTCTTCTGCTTTTTCATCGATGCCCACCAGCACATCCTGGAAAAAGGGATTCCCGGTGGAAAACAGAATGACGCCTAACTTCAGTTTTTTTTTCTGCGCGGCAAGGACCAGACCGGCGCGGTTGGGTTTATAGTCCAGTTCTTTTGCAATTTTTCTGATCTTCTCAGCAGTCTCCGGGTTCACTGCACCGCGGTCGTTTAAGACGCGGTCCACGGTGCCGCGGGATACCCCGGCAAGTGCTGCAATTTCCTTGATAGTAGCCATGCGATTGTCTCCTTATATTAGCTATAAAGGTATCATATTTTCGGCGGAAAGTCAACGAAAGGGCAGAATTTGTCCGGGCACGCAGAGCCTGAGCGGTCAGTGAGATACCAAAAGTTGCTTTTCCTTTGAAAAATATTGAAAATATAAAATTTCTACTTGAAAAACTTTCTCACAACAGTTATGATATAACTATAGCGTGCACGGGCACGTAAAGAAACGAAATAGGCATGGCAAGCGAACTTGGGAGGTGACTTCATGTTATACATCGGAATTGATCTGGGCACTTCAGCAGTGAAACTGCTTTTAATGGACAGCGAAGGGAAGATCCGGAATATTGTATCTCGGGAATATCCTTTGTATTTCCCGCATCCCGGCTGGTCGGAACAGAAGCCGGAAGACTGGTATGAGCAGACCATGGAGGGTATCCGGGAGCTTTTGAAAGATGCGGATAAGAGCCAGGTAGCAGGCATCAGCTTTGGCGGACAGATGCATGGACTGGTGATCCTGGATGAGAAGGATCAGGTTATCCGCCCGGCGATCCTCTGGAACGACGGCAGGACCACGGAGGAATGCGATTACCTGAATAATGAGATCGGCAAGGAGAAGCTGTCTGAGTATACCGCAAATATTTCTTTCACCGGATTTACAGCACCGAAGATCCTCTGGGTGAAAAAGAACGAGCCGGAGAACTTTGCAAGGATCAAAAAGATCATGCTTCCGAAGGACTACATCGCGTATCGCCTGACCGGAGTACATTGTACGGATGTATCGGACGCTTCCGGTATGCTCCTGTTCGATGTGAAGAACCGCTGCTGGTCGAAGGAAATGTGTGAGATCTGCGGTGTGAGTGAGGATCAGTTGGCAACCTGTTATGAAAGCTATGAAAAGGTGGGCTGTGTATTGCCGGAGGTGGCAGACGAACTGGGACTTCCGCGCAATGTAGTGGTAGCGGCGGGAGCCGGAGACAATGCGGCAGCAGCTGTGGGCACGGGAACCGTCGGAGACAATATGTGCAATATTTCCCTAGGAACCAGCGGAACGATCTTCATTTCTTCCAATCATTTCGGTGTGGATCAGAATAATGCCCTGCATTCTTTTGCCCACGCGGACGGACATTACCACCTCATGGGCTGTATGCTGAGTGCTGCTTCCTGTAATAAATGGTGGATGGATGAGATCATCGGAACGAAGGATTATGCCGCGGAGCAGGCACAGATTGAGAAGCTGGGAGAGAATCATGTTTATTTCCTGCCGTATCTGATGGGAGAGCGTTCTCCTCATAATGATCCTAATGCCAGAGGTACTTTTATCGGCATGACCATGGACACCACGAGAGCTGATATGACCCAGGCGGTGTTGGAAGGCGTGGCTTTTGCCCTGAGAGATTCTCTGGAGGTGGCGAAATCTCTTGGAATCCATCTGGAGCGGACGAAGATCTGCGGCGGTGGTGCCAAGAGCCCGCTGTGGAAGAAGATGATCGCCAACATCCTGAACCTGAAGGTGGATGTGATCGAGAGCGAAGAAGGACCAGCTATGGGTGGTGCCATGCTGGCGGCGGTAGCCTGCGGTGAATATGCGAGTGTGGAAGAGATCGCGGAGAAGTTCGTCAAAGTCACCGGAACGGTAGAACCAGATCCGGAACTGGTGGCAAAATACGAAGAACGTTATCAGAAGTTCCGCCGGATCTATCCAGCATGTAAGCCGCTGTTTGAGATCATTAAATAACACCGTAGAAAAATCAAACAACAGCATAATAAAATGAACCTCGTAATTTTAAGTTTGAGCTATAATAGAGAAAGGCTGGTAGAGCAGAATGCAAATTTTATCGGTAAAGGATCCTGCGTTTCGTAAATACGGCAGGGTGATCACCAATGTGGATTTCACAGAGCTGGTGGAGGAGATGAAGAAGACTCCGATCCCCGAGGGTGTGGTATATGAGCCCGGGATCAATGCACTGGAAGCACTGCCTGTGAAAAAGGAACTGGAGAGCATTACTTACGGAGAGATGCCCATACAGATCGGTTACTGTAACGGTCATAATTCCAAGCTGAATGCAGTGGAATATCACAGGAACTCCGAGATCAATGTGGCAGCGACGGATGCCATCCTGATCCTCGGTCAGTTAGCCGATGTGGCAGAGGATTTTACCTATGATACTTCTAAGATGGAAGCATTTTTAGTACCGGCGGGAACCGGTGTGGAGATTTTTGCAACTTCCCTGCATTATGCCCCCTGCGGTGTGAACGGACAGGGATTCCAGGTCGCCATTGTGTTGCCTCAGGGTACGAACTACCCGTTAGAAGGAACCCGTCAGAAGGTGGAGCAGGGCAAGGCACCCAGCGAAGATGCGCTGCTTGCCGCTACGAACAAATGGCTGATCGGTCATGCGGAGGGCGGACTTCCCGAAGGAAGCTTTATCGGACTTGTTGGAGAGAATCTGAACGTCTGATTTTTGATCTGAAGACAGACGACAAAGAGATAGAAAAAGAGAAAAAGAAAAGAGAACCAAAAGGAATCACAGGAGGATTTAACATGAGTAATTTACCCGAAGTAAAAATTGGCGTTGTGGCAGTAAGCCGTGACTGTTTTCCCGAGAGCCTTTCCGTTAACAGAAGAAAAGCTCTGATGAAGGCTTATACCGAGAAGTATGGGATCGACAGTGTCTATGAGTGCCCTGTATGTATCGTAGAGAGCGAGATCCATATGGTACAGGCTCTGGAAGATATCAAGAAGGCAGGTTGTAACGCACTGTGCGTATATCTGGGCAACTTCGGTCCCGAGATCTCCGAGACCTTACTGGCAAAGCATTTTGACGGACCTGCTATGTTCATTGCGGCAGCAGAAGAGACCCAGAACGATCTGGTAGGCGGCAGAGGCGATGCTTACTGCGGTATGCTGAATGCCAGCTACAATTTAAAGCTTCGTAATATCAAGGCTTATATCCCTGAGAACCCCGTAGGAACCGCAGCGGAGTGCGCAGACATGCTGCATGAGTTTATTCCCATTGCAAGAGCCATTGTGGGACTGAGCGATCTGAAGATCATTTCCTTCGGTCCCAGACCATTGAACTTCTTAGCTTGTAACGCACCCATCAAGCAGCTGTATAATCTGGGCGTGGAGATTGAAGAGAACTCCGAACTGGATCTGTTTGAAGCCTTCAAGCAGCATGACGGAGACGGGAGAATCCCTGCCAAGGTAAAAGAGATGGAAGCAGAGCTGGGCGCAGGCAACCATAAGCCCGAAGTACTGCCCAAGCTGGCACAGTATGAACTGACATTGCTTGACTGGATCGAGGCTCACAGAGGGTATCGTAAGTATGTAGCCATCGCCGGAAAATGCTGGCCTGCATTCCAGACACAGTTTGGTTTCGTACCCTGTTATGTGAACAGCCGTCTCACCGGTATGGGCATTCCCGTATCCTGCGAAGTAGATATCTACGGCTGCTTGAGTGAGTTCATCGGAACCTGTGTCAGCGCAGATACCGTTACTCTGTTAGACATCAATAACACCGTTCCCGATGATATGTATGAAGAGTCCATCAAGGGCAAATTCAACTATACCCACAATGATACTTTCATGGGCTTCCATTGTGGCAACACCAACTCCAAGAAGCTGACCTCCTGCAACATGAAGTACCAGATGATCATGGCAAGAACCCTTCCCGAAGAGGTAACCCAGGGTACTCTGGAAGGAGATATTCTCCCCGGAGACATCACCTTCTACCGCTTACAGTCTACCGCAGACAACAAGCTGCGTGCATACATTGCACAGGGTGAAGTCCTTCCCGTAGCTACCAGATCCTTCGGTGGTATCGGTATCTTCGCTATTCCCGAGATGGGACGTTTCTATCGTCACGTACTGATTGAGAAGAACTTCCCTCACCACGGTGCCGTTGCTTTCGGACACTTCGGCAAGGCCCTGTACGAAGTGTTTAAGTACATCGGCGTACCTGTAGAAGATCTGAACTTCAACCAGCCCAAGGGAATGCTGTATCCTACTGAGAACCCTTTTGCATAAGGAACCAATACATAAGCTGATAGACATCATAAACGCCTCTGCCGGTTCGCCCGACGGAGGCGTTTTGTTATACAGTTTTACCTGATTCTTACACGGGATTTACGACTACTTGATAGTAACGAAGCAGGGCAGCAGATAAAATAAACGAATAGTGTAAGGAGTAGATGCATGGAAATCAGATTACATAATATTACAAAAAAATTCGGAGACAAGACAGTCATTTATCCTACGACTCTGACAATTGCAGAGGGGAACCTGACAACACTTTTAGGACCGTCGGGATGCGGCAAGACAACGCTGCTTCGCATAATCGCGGGACTGGAAACACCGGATAGCGGAGAGATCTATTTCGGAGAACAATGCATTTTTTCCGCAGATAAAAAAATCAATATCCCACCGGAAAAAAGAGGTCTGGGCTTTGTATTTCAGGATTTTGCGTTATGGCCGCATATGACGGTGTACGAAAACGTTGCGTTTGGACTGCGGGCTATGAAAAGATGCGAAAATCTGGATGAAAAGGTAAAAAACGCATTGCACGCAGTAAAGCTGGATGAATTTGCAGCCAGATATCCGCACCAGCTGTCCGGAGGACAGCAGCAGAGAGTGGCATTTGCCAGAGCCATCGTGATCGAACCGGAGTGTATTTTATTTGATGAACCGTTGTCGGCACTGGACGCTCTGTTGCGGGAAGCCATGCGGACGGAGCTGCGGGAATTGATCACCAGACTGGGAATCACCGGAATCTTTGTGACCCATGATCAGGTGGAAGCCATGAGTATGAGTGATGCTATCGCAGTGTGCAATGCGGGGCATGTAGAACAGTTTGATGTACCGGAAAAGGTATATGAGTCTCCGGCTACGGAATTTGTAGCAAAATTCGTAGGCTCTTCCAACTGGATCGACGAGCATCACATGTTTCGCCCGGAAAATGCCAGGGTAACACCCATTGAGGATGGAGAATGCTTTGATACTATGGTGGAATCTGTACAGTTTTTAGGCAACAGTTATCAGCTGCAATTAAAGCATCAAAATAAAAAATGGGTCTATGTGACTCACAAGAAAAATGATGTGGGAAGCAATCTGCTCCTGTATTTGGCAAAAGAGGATATCGTGGCGGTTTAAAAGGATTTTCTTCCGTGACATACGGTGAAAATAGATTCCGATGAAAATCGGTTAAAAGGAGAAAAATTATGAGAAAAAAAGTATTGGCAACAATGATGGCAACAGCACTTTTGGGGATGAGTCTGACAGGCTGCGGCAGTAATGCAGACACTGCGGCAACAGTGGCTTCCAGTCAGGAATCTGCACCGGCAGCACAGGAAAGCACCGTGGAGCAGGCAGAGAGCACAGTAGCAGAGACAAGTACAGGCAGTGGGAAAGTAACCGTATATATGCCGTCTCCCGCGGGGCTGGC
>CAVGMD010000110.1:0-7672 GCA_963630275.1 Bacteroidaceae bacterium
CTTTTGGTCTCTGGCCCATATTTTACATATGAGCAAGGAATAAAGTGTCTCACGGAGAAATATGTTACCATATCCCCGTGCACTTTTCAAGCTTTTTCAACGATTTCTTTCACATTTTTTTCTAATAATTTCCGTGCAATCATAATCTGGTGACCGCAGCCTAAGCATTTCAGTCGAAAGTCCGCTCCCACACGAAGCACTTCCCATTCTCTACTGCCGCAGGGATGCTGTTTTTTGAGTTTTAATACGTCTCCTACATTGATGTCCATAATGCTTTCCTCTTCTATATTAATATCTATGATGCCAGGGTCAAAAGGTCTAAACCCACATGAGCTTGCTCATAAGTGGGCAAAAGACCTTAGGACCCGCCCCGATATGAGCATAAAAGTGGGATGATAATCCCACGATATGCGAATATTGGGTAGGATTGTGGGAGTGCGTAGCACGGAGCAATCCGTAGGCATCAAAGTCGGGGGCTTTTGACCCCGACATCATATCTATAAATGATTCGCCATAAAATCTTTCACTACGCCGAAAGCTTCTCTGAGCAGATTGTTCGGTACCGTAATCGGATAGGTTCCGGCCGACAGTCCCTCCACGTGCAGATACCCCTGCTTTCTCGCAATAGCAAGTGCCCGGAACATATGAAAATTGTTGGTGATAACGACAACGCTGTCCTCCGATCTGTCCAGCAGTTCTCCGCTGTAGATCAGATTCTGTGTCGTATTCGTGGAGACATCCTCCATGAGAATCCTGTCCGGGTCGATTCCGGCAGCTTCCAGATAACCTTTCATACCCTCCGCTTCGCTGATGGGCTCGTTATAGCCCTGCCCGCCGGACACGATGACTTTCGTCTCCGGGTTGGCATTCAGGTATTCGATGGCCTTATCCAGACGTTTCTGCAATACGTAGCTGGGTCCGGTGGTCTTCCACTGGGCTCCCAGTATGATGACATAGTCCGCTCCTGCCTCTGCCGTCGCGCCGAACTGACTGAAAATCATTCCTTCTAATATAAGAAGCAACAGAATTCCCGCTGCCACCAACCCGCGAAAAGTCATCCTGATCCAGCGCGGAATTCTCTCCTGCACGGATCTGTGAGTCAGGATCCAGCCCCACGCAGCACAAAATACGGCGATTACGCCCCAGATCAGAAAAAAATAACTGCCAAAGCTCACGAACAGCCCTATTCCCACACAATAAAGCGCACAGAGCACCGCCAGGACATACAACAGCTTTGCCCCATAATGCTTCTGCCCCACGCCTCTGCCTCTGGTATCCAGGTAGATCACTTTTTTACTTTTTTCTACGGGAATCAGGCGATCCTTTCTCATACTTCCTCCGTTTCTTCTCTACGGTCTATTGTAGCATATCTTGCGCACCGGTCTCAATACCACATATTTTAGGGTTTTCTTAATTTTTTTAAAATTTTTTCTTTTACCGGCACCGCTTGACTTGTACCCCGCGGGAAAATGTGATGTAATTAATTCGTATAATACTTTAGAGAAGAAGGATTCTTATGCATAAGTTGACTCTGAAAAAAAATTTTGCAAAATATCTTCCTATTATAATGTTACTTTTTACCGCCCTACGGATTCTCGCCGGGCTGCGGATCCCTTATATGATTCTCGCCGACCAGCGCTATGACGACCGGATGCTGTTCGAGAATGCCTATGATCTCTTAAGTGGGGTATGGCTAGGTGGTTATGATGCTTATACCCTCGCCAAAGGAATCGGCTATCCGCTGTTTCTGGTTCTGGCGAAAAAATTATGTCTGCCCTACTCCGTGCTGCTGTCTCTGCTGCAGGCTGCGGGCGCCTGGCTGTTCATCCACGCATTATCCGTCAGATGGAAGAATCCTTACGGACAGACTCTCCTGTATCTGCTTCTGTTATTTTCTCCCATCAGTCTGACGCAGCTTGTGACACAGCGCCTGTACCGTATGGCTATTGTTCCCGGAATGGTGCTGATCGTATTTTCCGGCATGATCGGTCTTACCCTGCGTAAGGAGCAGCCTCTGAAAAAGCAGCTTCCCTGGGCAGTTCTGACCGGCGTGACGCTTGCCTTTTTCTGGCAGATCCGGGAGGATTCCGTCTGGATCCTGCCGTTTGTCTCTGTCATGACGGTATGGAATGTAGGTTACGTGATACTGGTACTTCATAAAAAGCGAACAAGGCGACAGCTTTTATTGCATTGTCTTACTCTTTTGCTGCCGATATTACTCCTGTTTGTCGGCAATATGAGCATTTCCGCTATCAATCAGATTCACTACGGTGTATTCCTGACCAACGACCGCACGGAGGGAAATTTTGCCGAATTGATGTCTCTGCTCTATCGCCTGGACAGCAATACAGATGTTAATTCTGATATTTGGATCTCCCGGGACACGATCACCACCGCAGAAGCCGCCAGTCCGACTCTGCAGCAGATCCAGCCGTTACTGGATTCCTATGTGGAAGACTGGTCTACCGATAATGGAGAAATCCCCGGAGATCACTTCAGCTGGGTACTGCGGGATGCGGTGCAGGATTCCGGCTATTCCCTGGATGCCGTCAGTGCACAGACATTTTACGGCAACGTTCTCTCTGAGCTTCAGGCAGCTGTAGAACGGGGCGACTTAACGGAAAAACAGGACGGTGCGCTCTATTTTTCCTCCCAGTCCAGAGGAATACTACCCGCGGAGATTCCGGGGATCCTGTCCGATACTCTGCAAAATGTGTGGGAAATCGCCGGCTATGCAGATTGTGCCCTAAACAGCTCCGCCAAAAGTACCGGGCGGCTGTCGGATATCCGCCGGATGGAGGCGTTTACCTCCTGCCTGGCAGTATATCCAACCCTGTCACAGTTTCAGGCAGCCGATTATGACTCCATTGACGATGAAACCTTATATGATTTCAATGAGATCTACAGTTCCGGTATGGTGTCTCTTCTGAACAAAAGCAATGCTGTCTATCGATTGTTGGGGAAGCCTATATTTGTGTTGGCTTTGCTTGCTCTCTGTGTGCTGACTGTCCGTGTAACCTTCGGACTCTTCCATGGAGAACGGACCGATCTGGAGTTGTGGATCCTGACCTGCGGTGTTCTGCTCAGTGCTGTTCTGCTGCGTTTTGGCTGCAGCCTGTTCACCGGCTGGTTTACCGAAGATATGCAGAAATTTATCAATAGCTTTTATTCCTGCGGTGTGTATATTCTGCTGCAGATGTTTAAATATCTGGCAATTGGCACCACGGTCGTCAATCTGAAAACAATGCGCCTGAAAAAAGATCTTAAGAAAAAGGAGGACTGACCTATGGAAGGTTTGAACGAACAGATCAAAGAACTGCAAAAGATCATTGATACTTATGACAATATCGTATTTTTCGGTGGAGCCGGTGTCTCTACCGAGAGCGGAATCCCGGATTTCCGCAGTGTGGACGGACTGTATCACCAGCAGTACGATTACCCGCCGGAGACGATTTTAAGCCACACCTTTTACCGTTCCCACACGGAGGAATTTTTCCGTTTTTACCGGAATAAGATGCTTTTCCCGAAGGCGCAGCCCAATGCTGCACATAAAAAACTGGCGGAGCTGGAACGCGCCGGAAAACTCCGGGCTGTGATCACCCAGAATATCGACGGGCTGCACCAGGCTGCCGGAAGCAAGACCGTGCTGGAACTCCACGGCTCTGTGCTTCGCAATTACTGCGAGAAATGCCACCAGTCCTATGGGATCGATGCGATCTTAAACAGCACCGGCATCCCCCGCTGTGAAAAATGCGGCGGCACCATCAAGCCGGATGTGGTTCTGTACGAAGAAGGCTTGGATGAGAAGACGTTAAATGCCGCCGTCAGATACATCCACGAAGCAGAAGTCCTGATCATTGGCGGCACTTCTCTGGCAGTCTATCCAGCAGCCGGGTTAATTGATTATTTTCAGGGAGACAAACTGGTAGTCATCAACAAGAGCGCAACCCCCAGAGATAAGAACGCAGATCTCCTGGTACAGGGACCGATCGGGGAAGTATTTGCTTCACTGTGAAAAAATGTAGCGCTGTGAGCGCAAATGTGATAATCTATAAGAGTATTTTACATTTATCGTAAAGTTTTACGAATGATAGGAGATTACGTTCATGTTATCCACGATTGAAGCAGTCAACAACGTTGTCAACAATTTTATCTGGGGCGTTCCCGCCATGATCTGTATCATCGGCGTCGGTCTGTACTTAAGTATCCGTACGAACTTCCTCCAGATCCGCAAGTTCCCTTACGCCATGAAAGTGACTTTGGGACGTATGATGAAGAAAAAGGAAGCCTCCGACGGTGCCCTGACGCCTTTCCAGGCAGTATGTACCGCCCTCGCCGCTACGGTGGGAACCGGTAATGTGGCAGGTGTTGCCGGAGCTATCGCCATCGGCGGTCCCGGCGCCGTATTCTGGATGTGGATATCCGCGCTGCTCGGCATGTGCACCAAATTCGCCGAGGTAACACTAGCGGTTCACTTCCGCGAGACCAACTCCAAGGGAGATTTGGTGGGCGGTCCCATGTATTACATTAAGAACGGTCTGGATAAAAAATGGCACTTTCTTGCATATTTATTCGCCGCTTTCGGTGTACTGGCGGTGTTCGGTACCGGTAATGCCACCCAGGTCAATACCATTACTACCGCCATTGATTCCGCACTGAGCAACTTTAATGTATTGCCCGCAGATGCCGTGAATCTTGTCAATCTGATCATCGGTATCGCACTGGCGATCATCATTGCTCTGATCCTGATCGGCGGCATCAAGCGTATCGGTAACGTTACTTCCAAGCTGGTTCCTTTCATGGCGATCATGTATATCGTGCTGGCACTGGGTGTTATCATTTTCCATATTAAGTCTGTACCTGCTGTATTTGCTTCTATTATAGAAGGTGCTTTCAATCCCGCTTCCGTGACCGGCGGTGTAGTAGGAAGTTTCTTCATGAGCATGAAAAAGGGCGTGTCCCGCGGTATCTTCTCCAATGAGGCCGGTCTCGGTACCGGATCCATCGCCCATGCCTGCGCCGATACGAAGAAACCGGTTAAGCAGGGATTCTTCGGTATTTTTGAGGTATTTGTGGACACCATCATCATCTGTACCATGACAGCTCTGGTCATCCTGTGCAGCGGAGTGCCCGTGAACTACGGTGCAGCAGCCGGTGCGGAACTGACCATCAGCGGATTCACCGCTGTCTACGGCAACTGGGTATCCATTTTCACCGCCGTGGCAATGTGCTGTTTCGCATTCTCCACCATCATCGGTTGGGGACTATACGGCACCAGATGTATCGAATTCCTCTTCGGCTCCCGCTCCAACATGCCTTTCATGGTGCTGTATTCTCTCACCGCTATTGTGGGCGCTACCATGAATCTGGGACTCATGTGGAGCATCGCCGAGACTTTCAACGGATTAATGGTAATCCCCAACCTGATTGCTGTATTCCTGTTATCCGGTGTTGTAGTAAAGCTGACAAAAGAATATTTTGCGAAAGAAAATGGATAGTATCTGAATGCGGATATGCGTTATGATCATTGGATAAATGATGTAGTTCTTTTGTTCGATAAAGACTGTGAATGGAGAGTTAATTAAGTAAATCCACGAACGCCCACGGCGAACGGAGCATCCTCGGAAGGACATTCCGTCCGTCGTGGGCGTTCTGCATCTTGAAAGCCTGCGATTTTCTTCACTAACTTTCCATTTACATCAATTCTATGGAAGTGACTTTATATCCCAGCTTCTCAACAGCCTCGCGCAGTTCGTCTTCAGGGACGTCGGCACCGAGTTTTACGATTGCTTCGCCCTTCTTAAAGCTTGCCTTGGCATTGACCTGAGCCATGCCGTTGAGGGAATTCTCAATGCGGTTCTGGCAATTCACACAGGACATTCCTTCGATCTGAAGTTTTTTTGTCGCTACGATGGTGTCTAAGTGTTTCGGCTTGATCTTCACATCACCGCCTCCGCCGCAGCATCCGCCTTCTCCCTTGAAATGCTTCTTGGATCCCAGCACCGCTGCAACGACCACTATTATCAATACTCCACATATAATATAAGTTCCCATGTGTCCGGTTCTCCTTTAACATACCTGCTCCGCACATTCGCAGGGCTTGATGGTCACGTTGGTTACTTTCTGGTCTGCCAGATAACCGCAGGACTTTAAGCCGGCACGAATCACCGAGTTCCATTTTTTTGCTGACAGATGATGTACAGAACCGTCATCCAGCTCAATGGTGCAGGCATTTTCCATCATACAGTTTTCAGAGTAAGCTACCTTGTACATGTTCTTGCGGCTGATCGCACCGATCTCCTCTAAGAGATTGACCATGCGGTATACAGTTGCGACTCCCAGCTTGTCATCCTCTTCCAGTGCCCGGTAGAAGATTTCCTTGCAGCTGGAACATTCATTCTGGAGAATAATATCGATCAGGCGGAGCCGCTGCTTGGTAATACGACAGCCCTTTTCCTTCAGCTTGGTCAATATGATCTCTCTCTGCATTCTGGTCGTCTGGTAGCTTACCTGTTCTTTACCGTCCACAGTGACCTCCGCAATGACTGCAGTCACCGCCGCACTGCAGGGATTTTCCGTTCTTTTTATCCTTGACCATGCCACGCACGATCAAACCTACGATCCCGGCTAAAATCACCAGTACAACTGCTGTTCCCATAGACTGCCTCCTTACTGTTTTGTCTTACTCTTACTTTGAAATCCTGCGGGTCTCCTTATCGAAAACCCGCAAGTAATATTACTTATTTTACTTATTGCACTTAAGCGGCTTTCTTACTGTCAACCTTCAGAGTGGTGCTCTCCTTGTAAGGACGGAAGAGCAGGTAGATGAAGCCGATTACCAGAAGGAATGCTACTACAGTTCCGATACCGAAGGTACCTGCGGTGATCAGGCTGCCGATCTGGTTTACGCACAGGGATACAACGTATGCCAGACCACACTGATAACCAACTGCGATCCAGAACCACTTGGTGTTGTTCATCTCACGCTTGATAGCACCCATTGCTGCGAAACAAGGTGCGCACAGCAGGTTGAATGCCAGGAATGCATAACCGCTTGCTACGGTGAAGTGAGATGCCATGTTAGCATATACGGAACCTTCGCCTGCGCTGTAGAGGATACCCATAGTACCTACAATGTTCTCCTTAGCTACCAGACCGGTGATGGATGCAACAGTTGCCTGCCAGTTACCGAAGCCCTGAGGGATGAAGATCCATGCCAGACACTGACCGATCTTGCCCAGGATACTCATATCGATCTCATCCTCAGCCAGCATACGGAAGCCGTCCTCGGTGAATCCGAAGTAAGTGGTGAACCATACAACGATGGTGGAAAGCAGGATGATGGTACCAGCCTTCTTGATGAAGGACCAGCCACGCTCCCACATGCTGCGCAGTACCGTACCTACGGTAGGCCAGTGGTAAGCAGGAAGCTCCATAACGAAGGGAGCGGGATCGCCCTCGAAGATCTTGGTCTTCTTCAGGATAATACCGGAACAAATGATTGCTGCGATTCCCAGGAAGTATGCGGAAGGAGCAACCCATGCTGCGCCGCCGAAGATAGCACCTGCTACCATGGCGATGAAAGGAAGCTTAGCACCACAAGGAATAAATGTGGTAGTCATAATGGTCATCTTACGGTCTCTGTCGTTCTCGATGGTACGGGAAGCCATGA
>CAVGMD010000111.1:0-7668 GCA_963630275.1 Bacteroidaceae bacterium
GCGGTGGTTACTTCTTTCAAAGCGTTCCACACAGGTCTCCCTGGGTACCACACGTTTCTTTCTCTCCATCCATCTGCCACATTTATCCCGTATGATTCCGTGTAGTTATTGGGCTTCGGCTTGAATCGCAGTCTTACCCTCATACGAGACCTTATATGTGATTTCTGTTCGTCAGACCAGAGATTTGCCCGTGGGTTAGTAGGTTCCCCACATCCGGCTTCCTTCAGATTCCGCCTCACAGCGGACACCCTTGCCTTCGGCTATATCCTTCCCACTACCGGGCGGATTCGGGACTTTCACCCGTTAAAACGTGCGCCGCCAGGCGCACAAGCAAAAAAAGGCGTCCGGAATGACCCGGACGCCAATAAGAGGGAAAATGTATAAGTAGAAAAACTACGAGTAAAGCAAATTAAATTAATGATGCTCTGCCAGAGTGTGAAGTGCTTCCTTGATGGCTGTCTTCACGGTCTCATCCTGTTCTGCATTCAATCTGTGCAGCAGATAGGTCTTGGCATATTCGGTGCCGATGCTTCCTAATGCTTTTGCTGCTTCGATACGGATCTTCGTATCCGGATTGTCGATCATGTGGGCAATGCTGTTAACACTGTCTTCATCCTTAATCCGGCTCAGAGCTTCCAGTGCAGCCACCACCACGGTGTCATCGGAAGAACTCAGATATTTGATGATCTTGTCGGATTTTCCTTTCTCCTGTAATTTCTGAATCTTACTTAAATCATGTTGTTCCATAAACACGCGCCTCTTTCTTTCGGCCAGCGCGGGGGCGGTAAAATCGTCTCCGGATCATCACTGTATGTCGCCTGTGGTGATTGGCTTCTCTTGATAATGTTATGATAACACCTTATTTGTCAGAAAACAATTATAGTAAAATGAAGGATTTCTAAAAATTCTATAACCTCATTTTACTTGTCCCCCATAAAAAATTATTATATACTGTAACTATTCATCCTCGAAGGATAACAGAAAGAAGGTACTCTCATGACAAAACAGGAAATCAGCGAGATCAAAAAGCTGTTCACCCCGAAAAACTGCTCCATCACCCGGATCTGCGGATGCTATGTGGATGGAGAGAAAAATAAAAAAACGGAATTAAAGCAGGCGTTTCTGGCACTGCCGGAGGAGGAAATGTTCAAATATTTCGAGATCCTGCGTAAGAGTCTGTCCGGCACTATCGGCAAAAATCTGCTGAATCTGGAATTCCCGTTAAAGAGTGAAACGGAGGGCGGCACTCAGGAATTTCTCCTGCGTCTGCGAGACAGCCGTCTGAAGGACGATGCATTGCTTGAGCAGTTCTACGACCGCATCATTGAGTCTTATGAATATGTGGGCAATTATCTGATCCTGCTGATCCACGATGCCTACGATGTGCCGGGACGCACCAGAGACGGCATTGAAATGGAAGATGCTTCCGACGAAGTCTATGACTATATCCTTACCTGCATCTGCCCTGTGGATCTGTCCAAGCCGGGGCTAAGCTACAACGCAGTGGAAAACACCTTCCAAAACCGTATCCGGGACTGGGTGGTAGGTATGCCGGACGCAGCTTTCCTGTTCCCCGCTTTCAATGACCGGAGTACCGATCTGCACAGCACTCTGTACTATTCCAAGGAGGCGGAAGAATTAAAGGAGAACTTCGTGGATCTGATGTTAGGCTGTCCTCTTCCTCTGTCCGCAGGCGGTCAGAAGGAGACTTTCCAGTCTCTGGTGGAGGAGACTCTGGGCGATAGCTGTGATATCGAGACGGTGAAAAATATCCACGAGAAAATGAATGAGATTGCCCAGGAACATAAAGAAGATCCCGAGCCTGTGGTATTGGATAAAAATGAAGTAAAGACCATTTTTGCCAGCAGCGGTGTAGCCAATGACCGCATGGAGGTCTTCGACCAGTGTTTCGATGCCACTGCCGGTGAAGCTACTTCCCTCATGATGACCAATGTCTACAATCCCCGCAGTTTTGAGGTAAAGACACCGGACGTGGTCATCAAGGTCAATCCCGAGCGCACGGATCTCGTCAATACGAAACTGATCGATGGCAGACAGTGCCTCGTCATCGAACTGGACGGTAATATCGAAGTCAACGGCATCGCCGTCCGGGCTGCCGGAAGCGGGGAAGATGATAATCCCATAGACGAATAAAATAACAGCGTGAATATCTTTGGATATTCACGCTGTTATTATTGACCTCTCCTTTTTAACTTTAGTTCCGCCGAACACCTCCGACATAGGAATCTTTTCAAGCGTTTGTTGGGTTCTGAACTGCTCATAGCAAAATTGATGCCAAATCTTCAACTCCTTATACGTGATACTGATTTGCTTTTTCAAGGGCTTCATGTCTTCTTCGGACAGGGCAAAATCAAAAATATCCAGATTTTCTTTCATTCTTACAGGGTTCGCAGACTTTACAACCGGGACTATACCTCTCTGTATAAGCCATCTCAAAATAATCTGTGCCACTGTTTTCTGGTGTTTGTGTGCAATTTCACATAATGTTTTGTTCTTTCAGATACTTACACTCATCTTCACGCTGGAAATATGCATTGCACTCAATCATATTTACTGCCGGTTTTACCTTGTTAAAGAATAGAAAATCAGCCATTCTGTCCTGCGTGAAGTTATCCACTCCGATGGATTGTACTTTTCCCTCTTCATACAGTTCTTCTAAGGCACGCCATGCGCCGTAATAATCATTGTATGGCTGATGAATCAGATATAAATCCACACAATCAAGCCCCAGACGATCAAGGGAACGCCGGAACCCTTCCTCCCTTCGCCATCTCCTCTGCTAATAATTCTATCTTATCATAACGCACGCGATTTTCCTTTTGGGTCTTTTAAAAAAATATCCTATATTTCCAATTTTGTAAGAACTTTTGATCTCATAAGAAAAGCAGAGCTTGAAGAGTATCCTTCTCCAGGCTCTGCTTTCCTTCTAATACAGTTATGTTTTCTATTTCCTGCTGCTGTGACAGGTAAAATAAATCACCTGATACTCTTTTGCGATCTCTGCCAGGAACCGTATCGCCCCTTTCGTCCGGTTCTCATCCAGATTCACAAAAGGATCATCCAGGATCAGGAACGGTTTTCTCTCTTCATACATAGCCTCCACCAGCGCCATACGCATGCAGATGCCGATCAGATCCCGGTTCCCCAGACTCATGTAGCCGATCTCTCTGGGCATATTCCCCTCGATGACCTGCAGCTTTGTATTGGCATCCATCTGATAGTTTTCACATTCCGTTCCCGCAAGGATCGTATAATATTTCCGGAATCCCGCCATGACCGGTTCCGTATATCTGGCTGTAAAAGAACTCCTGGCATCCTCTAAGAGATGTTTCGTTGTCCCCAATAATTCATATTGCTTTAATCGTCTCTCTGTCTCTTCCTGTAAAACATCCAGTTCTTCCTCCAGACTCTCCACATTATCCCAGGCTTCCTGCAGACTGGACAGCTGCTCCTGATAACTGCGGATTGTCTGGGAGCGTTCCTCCATACGTCCGGAGAGCACTTTCATCTCTTCCGTCAGACTCTCCAGGGAATCTTCCCCTTCCGGAGCCTTCAGTGCCAACAGTCTCGGAACATCCTCAGTTCGCTCAAATGCCTTCAGTTCCTGTTCGACCCTGTCATGTTCCATAAGTGCATTCCGGTAATCGCTCCGATGATGAAGCAGTGCTGTCAGCTGTTCCTCCAGATGCTCCTCCTGAAGGATCCCGATCCGGGTAAAAAACTGATGAATGTCCTTCTGCAGTTCTTCATATTGTTCCTTCTGTTCAAGGCAGCGTCTGTCTCGCTCTTCCTGCCTGAGCTTCTGTCGTCTGGCTGCCTGCTTCTGTTCCTCTTCCAGTCGTACCAGTTCTGCCCTTAAGTCATCGATCTCACTGTTCTCCAGCGCATCTTCTCCGGGAATTCCGGAAGAAATAAACCACGCTGTCCCCAGCGCCACAATTCCCAGTGCCAGCAAAATGCCTCCGACAACAGGCTCCGTCACAAACAGACAGATCCCCCCTGCCAACAGCAGCAGGATTCCCAGGATTCCGACCATGCTCCTGCGTTTCCTTCCGGTCTCCCTCTCCCGCAGGATCCTGCGCTGTTCCTGTGCCTGCACGGTCTCCAGCGTCTTAAGTCTCGCGGTCATTTCCCGATACTCAACTTCCTGTTCTTCGTACCGCACTCCTGCCGGTACACTGCCCATCTGTGCGGACAGCTCCATGGCTCTTCGAATGCTCTCCGCCTCGCTGCAACGGCTCATGCATTTTCGCAGGTCTTCCTCCGTGGGGATTACACCGTTAAAATAGCTCTTGGCTTCTTTTAACAGCCGCTCTCTCTCAACATATTTTTCCTTGAGATCCAGATATTTTTCCCGCTTTGCCTGCAGATCCTTATAGGCTCCCAATCGCTGCTGCCTGTCCTGCAGTTCGGTAAATTCCGCGGAAAGCTTTTCCCGTTCTTCGATGGTTGCCTTTCTTCTGGCATCAATACTTTCCATGGTATTGCGGATCTCCCCGCCGTTGCGGATCTGGGTCTTCAGTTCCGTGATCCGGTCCTTGTCTCTGCGGATCGATCCGGTCTTCCTCGAAGGGGACATACTGTTTAACAGATCATTCAGCCGCTTGTCCGCCGTCTCGAAATTATTAATATCGTCGGTATTCTCCGCCAGATTGCCGATCTTGGCATTGATTCTGTCCGTCACAAAGGTCTCGCAGTCATTCTGAGAGATAAAAGTGGTCCGCTCAAAAGATCCCGCATCGATCTGGAACAGCTCTTCTCCCAGTTTTTCCGTAAAATCAGCACTGGGCAGATGCGTCACAGCATCCGTCAGCTGAAATTCATCCTCCGCTGCTTTATTGCCGAAAGTTCTGCGGACAGAGTACTGCTTTCCATCGCTTTCAAACTGTAATTCCCCACCATAGACACCTTTCTGCCAGGGGGTATATCGTTTTCTCTCATTTTCCAGAGGATCTCTCTTGCCCTCGTTACGAAATCCGAAGAGCATGACACGTAAGAACGCCGCCAGGGTGCTTTTTCCCCATCCGTTCTCCTCACAGACAGTATTACACCCTTCCGTAAACTCACAGGTAAAATCACTTAATTTTCCAAAATTCTCTATATGACACCGTATCAGCTTCATGCGTCCAGGATCTCCTCTCCGGCAAGTGCCTGCAATCCGTAATGGATCACTGCTGCCTTATCTTCTTCCGACAGATCCTCTCTGCCCATGACTGTGCGGATGAACTCTCCCTTCAGAGACATATCCTGCATAAATGCCGCATAGTCCACCAGATACTCTGAACAGTCCTTGAGCTTCACGAAGTAGAACCGGTTCTGAAACTGGTGTAGTAAGAACTCGGGATCCTTCTCACTCTCCACATCGACTTTACCGGTCAATTCGTATTTTACCAGGCTCTTATCCGGGTAATTCCGCTCCCCGGTCTCTTTTTTCATGCGCTCCAAAATCTCCATTGTGGACATACAGCCGGTAATATCCACCGGGATGGTGTAGAGATTCCGGGAGGCAAACGGTACAAAGCGGCTCTCCACGGTCCCTGCCACCTCATCCACAGAAAGCTCCACAAATCCGTGCTCTCCGCACTCGTCAAAGCCTCTGCCCTCCAGGCAGCCGGGATAGCAATAGACTCCCCGTCCGTCCAGCCGTTCCTTTTTATAGCTGTGGATATGTCCCAGTGCCAGATAGTCGATACCCTTGTTCTTCAAGGCTGTCAGATGAATGGTCTCCGCCTTGTCCTTCGCACTGTATTCCGATTCCTGACCGTGCAGGACAACGATATTCACCAGATCCGCATCCAGCGACAATGCATGATAGATGCTTCCGCTGTTATCCGGGTTCAGCTCCACGCCGGTGATACACACCCTTTTCCCCAGGCGGTATTCCGTCCACTTGCTGTCAAACAGATGCAGATTCTCCGGGATCTGTGAAAGTCCTCCGGCAAAGCTTCCCTCGTCATGATTGCCCTGCAGATAATAAAATTCCATATCCGGGTGTCCCAGGATCAGATCCTTTACCACATTTCTTGCAGTCGCCGATACATTTTTCGTATCGAACAGATCTCCCGCAATGAGAATGGCATCCACCTCATGATCTACCCCGTATTCCACCATTTTCCGGAAGGTCGTCAGCAGTTCCGTCCTGCGCTCTTTCGCTTTTTCTCCGGTAAGATTCGCGCTCATTCTGGAATCCAGATGGATGTCCGCGCAATGGATGATCTTCATTCTGCCGCCTCCCTTTTTCACGTATTCACTATTCTTTATTATATACGAAACCGATTTTAGATACAACAACAAACGTACCGGTAACGAGACTGTCCATCTCGTTTCCGATACGTTTGTAAGGTCTTATTTTGTTAAAAATTTATGCCTGTAAACTTCCGGCAGCAATGAGTCTGCCGCTCTTTCTGTCAAATAACAGGATGTCTTCTCCGCCGAACTCGAATTCCAGGCTACCGTTTTCATTCTGCGCCCCTTTGGCTTCGATAAAGTTAATGGAAGGATTTCCTACGAAATCCGCCACAAACAGATTGTTGGGTCTGCTGTACACGGTCAACGGTGCTTCATACTGCTGTAAGACACCGTTGTTGATCAGGCAGATTTTGGTAGCCAGCGTCATTGCTTCCATCTGGTCATGGGTTACATATACGAAAGTGCTTCCGGTCTCCACATGCAGACGCTGTAACTCATATCTCATCTCCAAACGAAGTTTCGCATCCAGGTTGGACAACGGCTCATCCATGAACAATACCTGGGGTTCCGGTGCCAGGGTTCTGGCAATGGCAACTCTCTGCTGCTGTCCACCGGACAGCTCTGCGGGATAGCGGTTCATGAACATTCCGATCTTAACGATACGGGATACTCTGCGTACTGCCAGGTCAATCTCTTCCTTGGAATATTTTCTGACTTTCGTCTCTACTTTTCCACCGGATAAGACTTCGAATTTCTCGTTGAGTTCCTGTCCTTTTTCCCTATAGCCTGCCAGAATGCTGTCAAGCTTCCCGGTCAGTTCCTGCTTCTTTTGTTTTGCTGCACTTTCTTTGTCTGCTGCCTCATGAATCTTGTAATTATACAGCTCCTTTGCCGTATAGATGGAGATGGTATAATTATCGATCAGCTTCAGATAGACCATATCCAGGTCTAATTTTCCCTTTTTATCTCTGCATTCCTCAATGAGTTTTACCAGTTCTCCCGGATTCTCCAGTGCTTTGATCATGCTTTTTAAAGCTCTGGCTTCCTCATCGATCACGGGAAGTTCTTCCTTGATATTGCCCAGTCCGAAGGAGATGTTCTGGTATACCGTCATGTTCGGCCACAGTGCGTAGTTTTGGAACAGGAATCCGACTTTTCTCTTATTTGCGGGAACGTTGATGCCCGCTTCGCTGTCGAATACCACCCGGTCTTTTCCAGCCATTCATCGATCTGCTTTCGATATTGCAAAATACGCTGCTCCATGGTATCCCCGCCTTTCAATACTTGTATTACTTCATCATACCCATCTTTGGACTGTTCGTCAATGCGACCCAGGAACTAAAAAATCGCCTCTATGCAAATGCATAAAGACGATTTCTTTTATTTCAAACATAAAAATGGGGCCTATAGGGCTCGAACCTATGACCCTCTGCTTGTAAGGCAGATGCTCTCCCAGCT
>CAVGMD010000112.1:0-7265 GCA_963630275.1 Bacteroidaceae bacterium
CCTCATGGAAGCGTACTCCGTGGAAGATGCCGGAGAGGGAATCTGCTTCTGCATCTTCGCCTACAACGTGCAGCCGGGAATCGGCATCGACTATACTACCGGAGACAACTGGGCGGAGAACAGCGCGGCATCTCAGGAATCGTCAGCACCCCAGGAATCCCAGGGAACCACCTATGTGCTGAATACCAATACCATGAAATTCCACTATCCCACATGCTCCAGCGTGGACGATATGAAAGAGAAAAACAAACAGATCTACACCGGCAGCAGAGAAGAGGTCATCAATATGGGATATGTTCCCTGCAAACGATGCAATCCATAACGGACAAACCCAAAACAGGAATGCGCAATAAATTGCGCATTCCTGTTTTTATATATAAGAAAAGAAATTATAAACAATGAGACTTAAAATAGTGCAAAATGCATAAAAAATAAATGTTAAAATTATTATTCTTGTCAATTTAAAATACAAAATGCACATGATATAATACAAATATAGCTGAGCAAACGGTTGCACAAACAAGTTGCGCACCAGGGAGGATGCTGAGTGGGATATAGCAGTTCCGACCGGTGCGGGGGCATCGGTCGGAAAGTAGAAAGGGAAGGTGCATTATGAGACAAAGAGACTGGAAACGAGGCATGGCATTTTTATGTGCGACGGCTCTGATAGCGGGAAGCCTGACAGAATTCGGACCGTTGACCCGGGTAAAGGCAGAGGAGACCAATCTGTTTACGGACGGTGATATGGGAGACGATGGCAGCGATTTCTGGACAGCCGGGAATTGGAAGTTTGAAGTGACCACCTGGGATGCAGCCGATACGATAAAATACGATCAGTGGGCGGCTTATGGTGATACCGCAAGCGGTCTCGGAATCAATTACGGAAATGGAGACGGTACGGTAAGCATGTACCAGACCATCGCATCCCTAGATGCCGGAGACTATACCGTTACAGGCTGGGTCAAAGACACCAATAGTAAGGCGGGAAGCATTGCTATGTATTACGGAAAGGATATCACGGATGCGGATTCCCTGGATATCACTTCTTCGTTTCAACAGTTTGCCGGTCATTTTACATTAGAGGAAGCAACGACCGATTACATAGTCGGCTTCAAAATTACCAGTGAACAGGGAGCCTGGGTGTGCCTGGACAGCCTGAGCCTTACGAAAGATACAACAGATGAAACCGAAAACACTCCGGCACCGGAAGTGACCGAATCTCCGGAAGCGACTCCGACACCGGAAGCTTCGGCAACCCCAACACCGGAGAACAATATTCTGTATTCCAAGACTTTTGAAGAAGGAACCGATCCGACAGATATGTCTGACTGGTCACAGAAATGGAGCGTAGACAGCACTGCCACTTCCCGGGCAGATACCGGCGCGGGCAATGATATGACAAACGTCTGGAATTATTATTCTGTAACGGCACAGAACATGACAGCCGCCACTACCGTGACAACATCCGAAGCCGGCAATTATAAAGCCTCTTTCCTGACTGCCGGAGAGAATGTGACCGGAACCATCAGCCTCACAGATGGGAATAAGAAAGTATCCGCAGAGCTGACTGCCGGAGGTTATAACGTTTATACTCTGGCAGAGACCGATGCACTGACAGTCGGAGCAGAAACCAAACTTACCATTACCATTTTTCTGGATTTCGTTGCAGGCGGATATCTGAAAATAGATGATATCTTGGTGACGAAAGTAAGTGCGGATGAAGTTCAGGCTGCAAAGAAAGTAAAAGCAGAAGAATTACAGAATCTGATTACGGAATATAAAGCATTAAACGAGGCAGATTACACGGCTGACAGTTGGAAAACTTTGCAGGAAGCTCTGACAGAATGTGAAAGCTTCCTGAAGGCACTGGATGACGATTATACTTCCACAACCGTCGCAGAGATTGAACAGAAGATTGCGACTCTGAAGAAGGCAAAAGATGAATTAAAAAGCTCTGCTGTTGTAAAAGCCGGAATCAATGTGGAAAAGGTAAACGGACTTACGGATGATTTCATCGGAGGTGTGGATATCTCGTCTTACAGATCTCTGAAAGACAGTGGCGTAAAATATTATGATTTCGCAGGAAAAGAGCTGGATGATGCCGGATTTTTTAAGCTGCTGGCAGACAGCGGTATTAACTATGTACGTATCCGTGTATGGAATAACCCCTACGATGCAGTAGGCAACGGCTACGGCGGTGGCAACAATGACCTGCAGAAAGCAATAGATATGGGCAAGCTGGCTACGGATGCAGGAATGCGTGTCCTGATCGATTTCCATTATTCCGATTTCTGGGCAGATCCTGCCAAACAGAAGGCACCGAAAGCCTGGGCAGACATGACGATCGAGGAAAAGACGGCAGCAGTAAAAAAATATACGGTGAACAGCCTGAATGCTTTGCTGGATGCCGGAGTTGATGTCGGAATGGTACAGGTCGGCAATGAGACCAACAACGGAATCGCCGGAGAGAGCAATCTTGCAAATGCCAATACCACAGCAATTTTCCGTGCCGGATGTGAAGCAATCCAACAGGTGGAGCAGGAGCGAAACAGAGAAATTAAGGCAGTAGTGCATTTCGCAAATCCTGAGAAACAGAACTATATGACCTATGCCGATGAATTGGCGAATGCCGGTGTGGAGTACGATGTATTTGCATCTTCCTATTATCCCTATTGGCATGGAACTTTGGATAATCTTAAGACCCAGTTAAATGCCATTACAGACAAGTACGGAAAAGAAGTCATGGTAGCGGAGACCTCCTGGGCGACCAGCTTAGAGGATAGCGACGGGCATGCCAATACCGTCCGCGAAGGTAATAACGATACGGGAATGGATTATGATTTCAGTATCTACGGACAGGCAAAAGAGCTGCGGGAAGTGATCAATGCAGTTGTGGAAATGGATAAAGGTATCGGCGTGTTCTACTGGGAGCCTGCATGGATTCCCGTGAAGGTGTACGGTGAAAACGCAGAGAATGCGAAGGCTGTGTTGGCAGCCAATAAGGCAGCCTGGGAAAAATATGGTTCCGGCTGGGCAGCTTCTTATGCAAAAGAATACGATGCCGAGGATGCCGGAAAATGGTACGGTGGATCCGCAATAGACAATCAGGCATTGTTCGATGGCTATGGTCATCCCCTGGAGACCTTAAAAATTTTCAGCTACGTAAAAACCGGCACCGAGACAACGAAAAAAATCAGTACTGTGAAAAATGCAGAAGCACTGGAGATAGAATTAGGAAGCACTTTTGCTTTGCCGGAGACAGTGGAAGTCACCTATTCGGACTACACTTCCGGATCGGAAATTGTAACATGGGATCCGCAGAATGTTGCTGCAGTTAACACAAATGTAGCTGGAGAGTATACTGTGAATGGAACGGTATCCCTGGAAGGAGAGACCTATAAGACAAAATGCGTGATCACGGTAAATCCGCAGAACCTTTTGGAGAATCCCCGGTTTGAAGACGGCGGGAATGCATGGACATTAAGCGGAACCGGTATTAAAGTTCTGATGGATGGCAAGGACTCCAAAAACGGGAACGGATACCTTCACTTTTACAATGACAGTGATTTCACCTATGATGTTACACAGACCATCACCCTGAATGCCGGAATCTATCAGTTTGGAGGATATCTCCAGGGTGGTGGAAATGGAGCGACGGACAGTTATGAAGTCTATGTCTTCGTAGATGGTAAGACCAGGGTAGCAGAAGGCGAATTAAACGGCTGGAAGAACTGGAGCAATCCGGATATCTCAAAGATTGAGATTACTGAAGACGGAACAAAAGTAACAGTGGGAATCCGCGCAACGGCATCCGCCGGAGCCTGGGGATCCTGGGATGATATGTATCTGTATAAGACGGGAGATGTCACTCCCGCACCGGTGGCGACCCCGGAACCTTCCGCACCGGCAGCAGAGAGCAGTTCCTCCGACGACAATGCTTCCGCACCGGAACAGACCGTAGACTGGAATGCAGTAACTGCCAATGTACAGGATAAGATTACGGAAGTGACACAGAATCCGAATATTAACAGCGTGAACATGAATATTGTATGTTCCGGAGAGACGAAACTCCCTGCCACTGTGTTAGAAGCCATCAAAGGCTCCAACATGACACTGGCACTTCATAGCGGCAACGGTGTGGCAGTCAGCATCAGCGGACAGGATCTGAAGGGAACAGCCCTGAATGCATTGCAAAGTATCGATCTCACCGTGAACAGCGATGCACAGAACATTCCGGCAGCAGTAGTGGCATCCAAGAATGCAGATGCTGTAAAACAGTTGTCCGTACAAAATAACGGAGCCTTCCCGGTGCCGGTAAACATTCATGTGAATGTGGGCGCAGAGAACAGTGGAAAAAGCGCGAACCTGTATCGCTACAATGAAGAGACAAAACAGCTGGAATACTGTGCGTCCTTCCCTGTGACCCGGAATGGTCAGTCAATGTTCGCATTAAAACAGGGCGGCGATTATATAGTGACCGTAACTGCAACACAGCCCAAAGAGACCGTATATTTTACCGGTGGAGAATATGCAGTAAAAGCGGGAGATACCCTGTCTGCCATTGCGGCACGCAATCATATGTCATTGGTGGAACTAAAAGCCAAAAACCCGCAGATTAAGAATATCCACAAGATCCGCGTGGGACAGAGACTGAACTTGAACTAAATATAGTTGTGAAGAATGGCTTCGAATCGTAGAATTCGAGGCCATTTTTTATGAAGAAAATAAAAAAGGTAACAAATGTATAATTTTGTTACCTTTTTGCTTTCACAATAGTTATCGGTACAGAAATTTAAAACTTAACCCCTTTTTGAAAAAATTAATTTCTCTTTTGGCAAGTAAATGCAATGCTTGACCTATCAAAATAATTTTCAGGAGGAAAAACAATGAATACTGCACAACCAATTCGAAAAATGGAGGACCTTGAAAATCTGAAACGTTATTATCGGGAGATTCAACCAAATGCCAGAAATCAGCTGCTGGTTATTTTGGGGTTGAACACAGCACTGCGGATATCCGATCTGCTCAGCCTGCAATGGCAGGATGTTTATTTATTTGAATGGGGAAAGTATAGGGAACACATTTGCCTGGTGGAACATAAAACAGGCAAAAATTCCAGTATTTATGTCAATCGGAATATTGTGGAAGCGTTACAGGCATATCGTATGAAACTTTTAAAAGAGAACAATGAACCAAATTCAGGTGTTTATTTGTTTTCACATACCAATAAAAATGAACCCATCAGCAGGGTACAGGCTTTCCGGATTATCAAAAAAGCCGCCAACTACTATCAGATTCCCGGTGTGATCTGCTGTCATTCTCTGCGAAAGACGTTTGGATATCAGGCGTGGCGACAGGGAGTTCCACCTGCGTTACTGGTCAATATCTACAACCATTCTTCCTACGAAGTAACCAAACGTTATTTAGGAATTGACCAAGAGGACAGGGACAGGATATTCCAGGAGATTCAGATCTGAAGTGCAAAAAGGTAACAAAATTATACTTGTGTTACATATACGATAAGTATTTCCAAAACATAGCTAATTATAAGAAAATAATCGATTCAAGGAGGAATAGCCATGCTGAGACTGTCAGTGAGAGATGAAGAATTTCTGATGATCGGAGACGATGTGAAAATTGTATTTTTGGGAAGCAGCGGAGGACAGACACGTATCATGATCGACGCTCCCAAGGAAGTGAACATCGTACGAAGCAAGGCTATTGAGAAACGGATCCAGGATCCGGAACTGTTGGCGACCATCCCGAAGTATTACAAGAATCCGGAAGGCGCAGTCAAGAAGAAAAAATCCAACGTCGTGATCGTACAGAACAAGTAACAAGGGGATAAAGGGGACCTGATGCTTGGTAATAATGCAGAATCCTAGGGCTGCTTATTATAGAAAAGATAACTATTAACCACACACCGCAGATAAACGGATGTATCTGCAAAACTTTTTACACATGGAGGTAAATTATTATGGTAGTACAACACAACTTAACAGCTATGAACTCTAACAGAATGTTAGGATTAACCACAGCATCTCAGGCAAAGTCCACCGAGAAGCTGTCTTCCGGATACAAGATCAACCGTGCAGCTGATGATGCAGCAGGCCTGTCCATCAGTGAGAAGATGAGAAAGCAGATCAGAGGTCTGACACAGGCTTCCTCTAATGCACAGGACGGTATCTCTTCTGTACAGACTGCTGAAGGTGCTCTGAACGAAGTTCAGGATATGCTGCAGAGAATGAATGAGCTGGCTGTAAAGGCTGCTAACGGAACCAATTCTGAAACTGATAGAAGCTATATTCAGAATGAAATTGATCAGTTGACCACTGAAATTGATCGTGTATCTGAGACAACCAAGTTCAATGAAACATATTTGTTAAAGGGAGATAAGTCAGTAACTGCTTATAACTTCAAGTATGAGGATATGGCTAAGGTTGATGCAGAAGCAACTGGCATAGAAGGAACGACTTTTACGGGAGTGCCTACAATTGCTTTTGAGGAAGCATCCACTAGCGAAATTGCTGACATGCAGAATGCCTTAATGAAAGAATTAACAAAGAATGGCGTTAGTGTAACGCAGAAACAGGGTACTACGAATTTAAGCTATTCCGTTTCTGGATACGATGTTACTGACGACGGAAAGATTAGTAAAGATGGAAAGCTTTTGGCAACTGTTACAGTAACGGCAATAGGTCAAGATGATGATAAGGACAATACGGAAAATCTCAAGTTTACAGCAGATAAAGCAGCAAGAGCTGCTGGAAAAGGACAGTATTATGATGCTGATGGCAACAAAATTGCTGCTAATGGCTTGAATGATTATGTGCAGACCACTGATGGAACCGATGTTACTGCAACTGGCAAGAAATTGTATGATGCAGTTGGCAACGAGGTTGAGTTTGATGAAGATGCTGTTTCTGCTGAAGCTACAACTGGTGCTTTAACACTCAAATTGCATGTTGGAGCAGATGCAACTGACAATAATCAGATTTCTGTTGCAATTGATGCAATGAGTGCAGATGGCCTCGGCGTTGCAGGACTGAAAGTCGACGGTACAGATGATACTAATGCTCGTGACGCAATCGACACCATCAAGGCTGCAATCCAGAAGGTTTCCACCCAGCGTTCCGCACTTGGTGCTGTTCAGAACAGACTTGAGCACACCATCAACAACCTGGACAACGTTGTAGAGAATACCACCAGCGCAGAGAGCCAGATCCGTGATACCGATATGGCTACTGAGATGGTTAAGTACTCCA
>CAVGMD010000113.1:0-1560 GCA_963630275.1 Bacteroidaceae bacterium
ACCACGACGGCACTGGAGAACAAGCAGAACTTTATGGAATATCTGAAGGAATGCCGGTAGCAGGCCGGCAACCTGATATCGTGCATTTTTTACAATAATACAGGTCATTGCCATTCTGGCGATCCTGGCATCCGGTTATGTAAAAGCATCACCGAACAAAGCCTACATCATTTCGGGTATTAAGAGAGAACCCAAGGTGCTGATCGGCCGCGCAGGTATCAAGATTCCTTTTCTGGAGAAAAAGGATGAACTGATCTTAAAGCAGATCAGTATTGACATCAAGACCAACGGCTACATTCCCACCAAGGATTTCATCGGTGTAGATATTGACGCTGTGGCAAAGGTCAGAGTCCTGACCCAGAGAGATGTCACCATAAACGCCAAAGGAGAAGTGGTGGCAGGTGCCGATCCGAACAAGAGAATCACTACCGAGATGGCTAACGCAGCCATGAAGAACTTCCTGAACATGAACGAAGATCAGATCCGCGACGCTCTGACCGATTCCTTACAGGGTAACATGCGTGAGATCATCGGTACCCAGTGCCTGAAGGAACTGTGCAACGATCGTAAGACTTTCGGTGACGAGGTACAGGCGAAAGCACAGAAGGATATGAATGCTTTGGGTATCTGGATCGAGTCCTGCAACATTCAGAAGATCGAAGATGAGAACAACCTGATCACCGCTTTGGGACAGGATAATATGTCCCAGATCCAGAAGGATGCTTCCGTAGCAAAGGCACAGGCTGACAGAGATGTGGCAATTGCAAGAGCACAGGCACAGAAGGATGCCAACGATGCACAGGTCATCGCAGAGACCGAGATCGCACAGAAGCAGACTGAACTGGCAATTAAGAAAGCAGAGCTGAAGAAAGAGTCCGATATCAAGAAGGCTGAGGCTGATGCAGCTTACAAGATCCAGGAAGAGGAACAGCGTAAGACCGTGGAGATCACCACAGCAAACGCGAACCTGGCTCGTCAGGAGAAGGAACTGGAATTAAAAGAGAGAGAAGTATCCATCAAGGAGAAGGCTCTGGAAGCTGAGGTCAAGAAGACCGCAGAAGCTAATAAATACGCAGCACAGCAGAAGGCGGATGCCGAGCAGTACGAGAGACAGAAGAGAGCGGAAGCGGAACTCTTCGAGATTCAGAGACAGGCAGAAGCTGAGAAAGCAAAATCCGAGGCAGAGAGATTCGCCAAGGAGCAGGCAGCAGAGGCAGTCAAGGCAGCCGGCCTTGCAGAGGCAGCCGCTGTAGCGGCCAAAGGTAAAGCGGAAGCAGAAGCTATTCAGGCAAAAGCAGAGGCAGAGGCAGCCGGTATTCTGAAGAAAGCGGAAGCTATGAAACAGTACGGCGATGCTGCAAGACAGCAGATGGAACTGGATACCTTAAAGGTATACTTCGAGCAGCTGCCCAAGATCGCAGAGGCTGTGGCTAAGGGCTACATGAACGTAGATTCCATCAAGATGTTCGGCGGCGACTCCAGCAAGCTGGCAGGCGACATCATGACCACCGTGACCCAGGTCACCGACGGTATCAAGGAATCCACCGGACTGGATATCAA
>CAVGMD010000113.1:1570-6894 GCA_963630275.1 Bacteroidaceae bacterium
GGATATCAATGAGATGCTGTCTAAGGGCTTCGCCAAGGAAAAGGCAGAACCTGCAAAGCCTGCAGAGACTACCACCGATACCGGTGCTGATTATCAGGAAGTATAATCATGTATTCTCCGAATATCAATTACAATGATGCGTCCCCGGAGTGCCTGACAGAAATAGAAGAAAATAAAGGCACCGCAGAGCGGGCGGCATTCTATCATGACATGGATGTGATTGCCGGGATCCTGCAGCGTTTTCAGGAGGAAAACATCCCTGTTCTATGGCGCCCGTTCCACGAATCCTACGGCACCTGGTTCTGGTGGGGAGCGAAGGGTGCGGAAGTGACAAGAGATCTGTTCCGCCTGATGTTCGATTACTACACCGGAGAAAAAAATCTCCATAACCTCCTTTGGGTATGGAACTGTGATATACCGGAAGCCTACCCCGGAGATGAGTACGTCGATGTAGTATCCATGGATGTCTACCTTTCGGAATATCGTTCCACAGACTATGCGGAAACCTACGAAAAACTGGTGAATGCAACCTCCCGGGACAAGGTAGCCGCCCTGGCAGAACTGGGATATATCCCTGATGTGGAACTCCTGCAAAAAAGCAGAATCCCCTGGGCATATTACATGACCTGGTCCAAGGAATTCTGCATTGGAGAACAATATAACAGTGTAGATAATCTGAAGAAAATGTATGACAGTGAGTATGCAGTGACACTGTCGTAAGATTACATTTGCACTTGCTGTAATTTAGCAATTAAGGCGTCTTTAAGAACTTTAGAATAATTGATGCCGTAGTTTTCACAGGCGGTATTTAACCATGCCGGAATAGTTAGAGTCTTTTTCACAGCTCGGTCATCGTAGGCTCGGGCATAATTATCCAAATTTACACAGATCAGATTTATGAATGCAGTGGGATCGTCAGATTTCACTGCATTAATTGCTGTAGGAATGGGAAGTGCTTCACCGTCTTTAAGAGAAGTGAATAAGTACTGACCACAAGCTTCCTGCGCCATGGCAAATGCATCGGCAAGATTGTTGCCGTAAGTAGCAAGATCATTAAGATCCGGGAAAATGACGGAATATTTGCCATCGGCTTCCGGATAAAATATAGCAGGATATACATAATTCATAAACATTCTCCTTTCAAGGGTTACCTTTTACTATTTTAACCCTGCTTGCTTTAAAATAGAATTCACAACTCGCAGAGGAATGTCGCCCCTGTGATTGGGAATCGTTACTTTCCCTGATTTTAAGGGATGCTTATACTGGTGATGAGATCCTCTGACATCAGACAGAAACCATCCATCGTCAAGAATGATTCGCTCTAATTCGCGAAAACGCATAGATTACTTCTCCTTTCCATAATAACACGTATAGTACGTAAAGTCAATAAATGGTGGGAATTTTGCCTTAGAATCGGCATGTGAAAAACTATAAATAAGACAAATGTATTGTACAGTGAAATGCGGAAGAAAACAATAGGAAAATTCTTTTCGCAGAAATTGAAACAAAAGTACCAAAAACATTTTACATACACCCAAAATATGCTATAATATCCCCATATTGAAACAAAATATTTGTAAGTTGTAGCCAAAAAATACTACAATTATACAGATATTTCCAAAATATCTACAAAAGTTACAGGTGAGAAACGATGGAAACAGGCAGAAAAAAAGTCCGTTTAGGCGAATTACTGGTAAATAGCGATGTCATCACCAACGAACAGTTGCAGCAGGCACTGGACAACCCCAGACGTCAGGGCAAGAAGCTGGGCGAATTTCTGGTAGATGAAGGAGTTGTATCGGAAGATGACCTGGCGAGGGCACTGAGCCGCCAGCTGGATCTGGATATGATCGATCTGCAGAGCACCAGCGTGGACAAGGAAGTGCTGAATCTGGTACCGGTCAACGTCTTGAAGAAGAACAAGATCTTCCCCTTCGCATACAAGGAGAACAACTTCAACGTTCTCATGGTCGCTATGGCGGATCCCCTGGATTACAACGCCATCGACGATATCAACATCATCACCAACTACCAGGTAGAACCCGTAGTCGCTACGATCCGCAGCATCATGCTGGCGATCGATAAATATTTCGGTCAGGAAGAAGTGACCGAGGCACTGGCTGCCTACGCCAAAGAGAAAAAACTGGATGTGGTGGAAGATATCGCCACCGAGGAGAACATCAACAGTTCCCCTATCGTAATGCTGGTCAAGGACATGATCGAAAAGGCTGTCCGCCAGCGTGCATCCGATATCCATATCGAACCTATGGAAAATATTATCCGTGTCCGTTACCGTATCGACGGTGCCCTCTATGAGAGAGCGAGATACGGAGTCAACGTATTGTCCGCTATCATTGCCCGCATCAAGATTATCGGCGGCATGGACATCTCCGAGAAGAGAAAACCTCAGGACGGACGTATCACTCAAGTAGTGGATCGTGTGGAATATGATATTCGTGTATCCATCCTGCCTACCGTATATGGGGAAAAAGTCGTAATGCGTCTTGCTGCGAAGAGTGCATTGAACCGCGACAAGAGCCAGCTGGGATTCAAACCCTACGAGTTAAAACAGTTTGATTATATCCTGAAAAATCCTCACGGTATCATTCTGGTAACCGGACCTACCGGAAGTGGTAAGTCCACCACCCTGTATACCGCACTGAGCGAACTGAACAAAGAAGACGTGAACATCATCACCGTAGAAGATCCTGTCGAGGCCAACATCGACGGCATCAACCAGGTACAGGTCAACAACAAGGCAGACCTCACCTTCGCGTCGGCACTGCGTTCCATCCTGCGACAGGACCCAGATATCATCATGATCGGTGAGATCCGTGACCAGGAGACCGCCAGCATCGCCGTACAGGCATCCATCACCGGACACCTGGTGGTAAGTACCCTGCATACCAACTCCTCCGCCAGCACTATTACCCGTCTGGAGGATATGGGCATCGAATCCTACTTGATCGCAGATTCCGTTATCGGCGTTATCGCCCAGCGACTTGTCCGCAGACTTTGTCCTTTCTGTAAAAAGCCCAAGCATGCCACCGGGGATGAAAAAGAGTTTATGGGCATAAAAGAAGAGGAAGATGTAACCATCTACGAACCCTGCGGCTGCAGCAAATGCGACAATACCGGATTCAAAGGTCGTATCGGTGTCTACGAAATCATGCAGATCACCCCGAAGCTGAAGACTATTATCAGCAAGCGGGAAGGTGCCGATATATTAAAGGAAGAAGCACTGAAAGAGGGCATGCACACCCTGCGTATGAGTGCCACCGATTACGTGCTGGACGGCACCACATCCTTCTCGGAAATGGTGAAAGTTTCCTTTGATGTCTGATGATTTGCATATACTTGCGATATTTTGGATATTTTTGTAAAAAGATTACGAAATATGGACCATTTTGAAAAATGCCCCCGTCTTTGTAAGCGGGGAGAAAGTTAAAGATAGAGACGTATTGGAGGAAGGCACATGGCAACCTATGGCTACAGAGCCATCACAAAGGCTGGAAAAGAAGTAAAAGGAAGCTTAGAAGCGGACAATAAAGATCTCGCCATGGCGGAACTGCGCAGGCAGGAACTGACCGTCATTGACCTGGGAGAACAAAGCTTCCTGACCAAAGACATCGATATCCAGATTGGTGGCTGGCCCAAAGCCAGAGACTTAAGTGTCATGTGCCGCCAGTTCGTCAGCATGACCAAAGCAGGTGTAAGCATTCTCGAATCCCTGAAAATGCTCTGCGAGCAGACCGAGAATAAGAGATTGCAGGACGCATTAAAAGAAGTCCGCATCAGCGTGGAAAAAGGTGAAACCTTAGCCGATTCCATGGCGGAACATCCGAAGATATTCCCGGGGATTATGGTAAATATGGTGGCTGCCGGTGAAGCGTCCGGTAGTTTGGAGATAGCGCTGGAGAGAGTAGCAACTCAGTTGGAGCGCTCCCACAAGACGCAAGCAATGGTAAAAAAAGCAATGATTTATCCTATTGCGGTGTGCATCGTTGCTATTATTGTTACGATTGTAATGTTGGTTGTGGTAATTCCTAACTATGAAGACATGTTCACCGAATTAGGAACAGAATTGCCTTGGATCACACAGTTTTATGTGAATTTAAGCCATGGCATTATCAACTACTGGTTCATTATTATACCAGTGATTATTGCACTGGTATTTGCTATCAGGGCATTGGCAAAGACTGATGTCGGAAAACATTTCTTCGGAAAGATAGCATTGAAAGCACCGCTGTTTGGTAAATTGACTACAAAGTCAGCATCCTCCATGATGGCACGTACCATGAGCACCTTACTTGGTGCCGGTGTTCCACTGATTGAAGCGGTAGAAATTGTATCCGGTGTTATGAACAATGTTTATTTCAAAGAAGCCATGGAAGATGCCAAGGAGGAAATTACCATTGGCATGCCGTTGTCTCGACCTTTACAGGAGAGTGGATTATTCCCTCCTATGGTATACCAGATGATTCGTATCGGTGAGGAATCCGGTAATACGGAAGAAATGTTGGACAAACTGGCTGATTATTATGATGAAGAAGTAGAAATGTCAGTACAGTCGTTGATGGCAGCAATGGAACCTATGATTATCATTGTATTAGCGATTGTAGTAGGTGGATTGATTGCTGCATGTATGATGCCTATGATGCAGATGTATACTGCACTGGATAATTTATAATTATGTTGGATTATCCGTTCTGTGTAGGGACAGAACGATAATTAATAAATGGGGCGGAAAACTTACTACCCTGAAATTAAAAAACACATAAAAAGGAGAATGTTATTATGAACAAGAAACAGAAGAGCTTAACAAACAAAGGTTTCTCCCTGGTAGAGCTGATCATCGTTATTGCTATTATGGCAGTTCTGATTGGTGTGCTGGCACCTCAGTATCTGAAGTATGTTGAGAGGTCTAGAGAGTCCGCAGATCTTACCAACTATCAGCAGATTATTTCTGCTCTGCAGATTTATGCTGCAGATCCTACAGCAAGCGCAGACTTTGCAGACTCTGGTGAGAATGTTACTGTAAATAATGGAAAAGTAACTGTTGCTGGAACTTGGACCACAGCAGCGTTATCAAATGCTGGTGCTGACGCAACAAAGCTTACAATGAAGAGCGATAAATATAAGACAGCAACTATTACAGTTACTAAAGGTCAAGATGGATTTGAGTTTAAAGTGACAGGTAATGATAAATTAGCTGCAGCACTTGCAGTTGCAACTACTGGCTCTGACACCTAATCCTAGAACTTAATTTTTGAAAGGTAACTGACATGCTCCCTACAATTTTACTCTACATAGTGGTTTTCCTC
>CAVGMD010000114.1:0-6590 GCA_963630275.1 Bacteroidaceae bacterium
CCTGCAGATGCTGCACTGCCTCTCCGTAAGCTTTCATGAAGGATTCCACCGTACCGGTTCCCATCTCGTTAATACCGATCATCAGATAGATCTTGGCAAACTGCTTCTCGGATAGTGCCTCTTTCACCGTGATCTTTTTCTTCTGCCCCGGTACCGACACAATGGCACTATCGAACATTTTGTAGATCGTAAGCCCGGTGGATGCGTAAAATGTGGAGGTCTCCTCCAGTCCGCCGTATTCATACATGCCTACCGTCCGGGAATCCCCGATAAATACCGCATCATCAAAATAGCTGTCATCCACCGTATGGTAGACAACTTCCTTCGGTTCTTCCTGCGGATCCGGTGTCTGCGCGGGTTCCGCCGCAGTATCCGTCTCAGGCACCACCATTTCCGTTTCCGCAGGCACCAGGTTGCCGCTTACGGTCTCTTCCCCGGTCGCCGGTGCATCCGGTTCGCCCCCTTGATCCGGATGCTGTCCCTGCATCGGTTCTTTGACTTGCTCATACATCTGCTGCAACGGCTCCGCGTAGATCTTCCAGTTATCCGTCCAGGTAAAAAATACAGCACCTACCAGCAGAAGACATCCCAAAAAGGAGTATTTATGCAATTTTTCTTTCATTTTTGACCAAATAGTATTATTTTCTGCATGTTTCATTGCATAATGACCTTTTCCTAAAAGCTAAAATACATAAACGGATTATTTCCCTCTAATATAAGTCTCCAGATACAATACCAGAAGAGCACCGCCAGCAGTACTTTCACCACCAGCTTATCCTGCCACTTATGGTACAGCTTCTCGATTGCCGGTGTACATGCCAGCCCCGACACGGCTAACAGCCCACCGTAGGTAGACAGTGCCTTCCAGGCATCCTCATACCCGCCGCTGATTCCCGGTACCAGCCACAGCATCTTATTCAGGTATATCCCCAGTTGGGACAGATCTGTGATGGCAAAGCACATCCAGCTCATGGGGATGATCAGCCACAGATAAATGTGCGGCAGCACCTTCATTTTATGTACAAATTTAAGTCTTCCCAGCTGCCTCTCCAGCACAATGCAGATCCAGAGCAGTCCACCCCAGCAGAAAAAGTTCCAGCTGGCACCATGCCAGAATGCCGTCAGCAGCCATACCACCAGCAGATTAAAAATCGTGCGAAGTTCTCCCTGCCTGCTGCCGCCCAGGGGGATATACACATACCGGCAGAACCACTGTCCCAGCGTCATGTGCCATCTGCGGTAGAAATCTCTCACACTTCTCGCCATGTAGGGTCTGCGGAAGTTCACGGGCAGTTCAAAACCAAGCATTCTGCCCAGTCCCATTGCCATCAGGGAATATCCCCAGAAGTCAAAATAGATCTCCATGGAATAAGCGATTGCCGCCAGCCATGACAGCGGGGTGGAAATACTCTCAAAACCCGTGACCTGTACCTCATGCCACAATATCCCCACACGGTCCGCCAGAAGCACCTTGGCTGCCAGTCCTAAGATGAACAGCTTCATGCCGTTCTCCAGTCCCTCAACCGTAAACGACCGATTCTCCAGACTGTCCGCCACATCTCCGTAGCGGGTAATGGGTCCGGAGATCAGCTTTGGGAACATGACTACATAAGTAGCAAATTTAAGGAACGAATATTCTCTGGCAACTTCTCCGCGGTACACATCGATCAGATACGATAGCACCTGAAAAGTATAAAAACTGATTCCCAGAGGAAGCCCCGCGGAATTCCCCCAGTCCTTGAACCACAGAAGCACTCCCAGGTTCAGGGCAAGCGCCGCAAGGAACAATACCTTTTTACGCCATAGGGTCTTCGGGCTTCTTTTTGCCAGGTGCAGCCCCAAAAAGTAATTGCAGATCACCGAGACCATCAATACCGGAAGTGCCCTTGCATCTCCCATAGTATAAAAAACAATGCTTCCCACAAGCAGCGTCAGGTTTCTGTATTTAGAAGGTGTGATTCCGTAGACGATCAGAAAAATCGGCAGGAACCACAGCAGAAATTCAATACTGCTGAATATCAAAAAAATCACATCTTTCCGTTTCTGTTTTTATCACAAATTCTGTTCTTTATATCATAGTATCTTGAAACACGGGGTATTACAACAAAACAATTCTTAATTTTAAATGACAATATTTTACAACTGCTTAATCTTTTTGCAATTTTTTCCGGCTTCGTTTACAATGGATATAACAACCACCGAGAAAGGATATTTCCTATGAAAGAACAGTTATATACCATCCCCTTAAACGATGCCGTCAACGCACAGGACGAATGTCCTTTCTGCTTCATCCACAGAAGTATCGAACAGGATCTGTTGGACTTCGTCTTAGGCTCCGGCTCCTCCTACATGGAAGCGGATATCAGAGAGCAGACCGACAAGGCAGGCTTCTGCCGGTACCATTTCCAGAAAATGTTCGACTACGGCAACACTCTGGGCAATGCCTGGATCTTAAAGACTCACTATCAGCGCATGATCCGGGAGATGCAGCAGGAATTTGCCTCCTTCCGTCCCGGGAAAAGCTCTCTTCTTAATAAATTCAAAAAAGCCGAAGGCAGCGAAAATACCATCGGCATGTGGATCCGTGCCAAAGAGGACTCCTGCTATATCTGTTCCCAGTACAAAGATACTTACGAAAGATACCTGGACACCTTTTTCTATCTGTGGAAAAATGATGACAGCTTCCGCAGGAAAATAAAAGACGGCAAGGGCTTCTGCCTGCCCCACTTCGGTGACCTCTGCGAAGCTTCGGACCGCAAGCTCTCCGATAAGGAAAAGCAGGAATTCTACAACCGTCTCCTGCCCGTCATGGAGGCAAACATGCAGCGGATCTCCGAGGATGTGTCCTGGCTGGTGGAGAAATTCGATTACCGCAACAAGGACGCCGACTGGAAAAATTCCAAGGATGCCATCCAGCGCGGCATGCAGAAATTGAAAGGCGGGTATCCCGCAGATTCCGCCTATAAGATGTCTAAATAATTCCAATTTTTTATTCAAAATTACGATGCTATTATGATGCTATTTTTCTGAAATTTCTTCGGCAGAAGGCTGCGTGGAACGTTCCGCCAGCCTTCTGCTTAAGTCCAGATACTCCGTGATCTCTTCATACAACATCTCCGGCTGAAAAGCATCCTCTAAAATTCTCTCGTTCATCAGTCCCTTAATGGTCAGCTCCAGCATTTTACGAAGTTTCCCCACATCCTCTGCGGAAGCATACCCGGTAAGATCCGCTTTTTCGTAGATGGCTTCGTAAGCGTCTTCCAGCCGCCGTCTGCTCTCTTCGGTGGCTAACAGTGCTTCACTGACATTCTCGGACTGTGCCCGGTTCAAAAACTGCTGCAGATAGGGATATCCGCACATGGCATGCATTTTTCCGCATTCCACCTGCTGCATCAGAGTAAACAGATCCGTCTCCTTCGCATCCACCACCGTGGACAGCTCCAGCAGCAGATACCGGACGCTGTAATCATAGACAAACGCGTAGACCCCCAGTTTGCTTTCGAAATAATGGAATAATAATCCCTTACTGATCGCCGCCTCCCGCACAATGTCATCGGTACTGGCATGCCGATAGCCGCCAAGTGCGAATACTTTCAGTGCTGCATTGATCATCCGGTCCTGTTTTTCTTTTTTTAAATCAAAAAATTTCTCATTCATAACGCAACATATCCCTTTTCATTTTGGTCAATAAGGTTTATCATATAACTGTATGGACAAATGTATATAATTCCGAACCGTTACATACACTACAACATGGAAGGAGCAACCCTATGGCTAAAAAATTTGGCAAATTTCTGCTGTTCACCGCAGCAGCAGGTACCGCAGCCGCAGCTGCTTACTACTATATGCAACAGAAGGATTCCAAGCTGAAGGAATCTTCCGATGCAGATGACGATTACGATGATTTCCATGAGGATCTCGAGGAGAGCAACGAATTCTCCCGCAATTATGTTCCTCTGAATACTGCCGTGCAGACTCCCGAGGCTTCTGCACCTGAGAAGGCAGATACCACAGATGCCGACGCTGACGCATCCGATTTCACTCCCCTCTCCGATCAGGCAGCCGATCTATCCGAGGAAGAGGACGAGACCGTGGAAGACGTAGAAGAGTTCTTCGACGAGGAAGACGCCGAGGACGAAGAGCCTCCCGTGAACAAAGAATAATCAGATCCTCAGAAGGTCTCACAGCCATGCTTTTTGCAGCCTGTGAAGACCTTCTTTCATTTCTGCCTCACTCACACTACCGAATCCCAGCAGTATTGTTGCCTTCGGTGCAGCAGTCTCCACCATATTTTCCGACATGCCATAGACTTTTACCCCCGCTTCCGCTGCCGCAGACAATAGCTGTGCTTCTGTGACATCTCCTTTTGCCGTCAGCAGAAGATGTAGTCCCGCATCCTCTCCGGAGATTGTAAAAGCCTTCGCAAACGGCTCTAATTCTGCAAGCAGCAAATCGTGTTTGGCACGATAGTGCATCCGCATCTTGTTCAGATGCCGTTCAAAATAACCGTCCCGAATAAATTCATTTAAAATTCGCTGGTCAATTCTCGACACTGTGCAGGAATAGAAAGAACAATCCCTGCGGTAGATCTCCAACAGACTCTCCGGAAGCACCATATAGCTGACACGGATCGCCGGTGCGATTGCCTTGGAAAAGGTACCAATATAGATCACCTTGCCCCGTTTGTCCGAGGACTGCAGGGAAGGAATCGGTTTCCCACGGTAGCGGAATTCACTGTCGTAATCATCCTCGATCAGATAGCGGTCCGGCTCCTTTTCCGCCCAGCGTAACAGCTCTGCTCTTCTGCCGATGGTCATGACCGCACCGGTAGGATACTGATGGGACGGCATCACGTAAGCTGCCCGGACCGGAAGCTCTGAAAGTCTGTCCGCCCGCATCCCTTTATCGTCCATATCCACCGTATAAATACGGTAGGCAAAAGACTGGAAGATCCGGTAAGCTCTCTTGTACGTAGGGTTCTCCATGGCGATTCCCACATGTCTCCCCAGTATTTTCTCTAATAACAGTAACAGATAATCATTCCCGGCTCCCACAATGATCTGTTCCGGTCGGCAGTTCACACCGCGGGAAGAATGCAGATAACGGCTGATGGTCATCCGCAGGTCGTAATCTCCCTGAGGCTCTCCCTGGGCAAACAACTCGCTGTTGCTGTCATTTAAAATATTTTTCGTGATCCGTTTCCACACGCCGAAGGGGAATCCGGTCATATCGATTCCATAAGGAGAAAAATCGATCTGTGCCTCCGCCCCATCTTCTTCACTGTCAGGTCTGACCACTTCCGGCTCTGTAATCTCCCGCTGTTCCATGGCAAAAATGCCCTCCAGTCGGCAGACAAAATAGCCCTTGTAGGGCCTTGCCTCAATATATCCCTCGCTTAGCAGCTGGTCATAGGCATAGTCCACGGTGCTTCTCGCCACCTGCAGATATTCTGCCAGAGAACGCGTGGAGGGAAGCCTCTCTCCTGCCAGAAGCTTCCCTTCCCTGATTTCCTGTCGTATATGTTCATATATCTGCTGGTACAGACATTTATCACTGTCTGTACGCAGCCGGATCGTCATATCATACATCGTGTTATCCTACTATCCTACTTTTTCTGACTCTTCAGTTCCTCCAGGATCTGAGCCTTAAGCTCCCTCGCCTTGTCCTTGGTACGGGCATTGGCGGAAGGTGAGGTCAGGACCGTGGCTACCATACGGCTTGCCACATCGTATTTTTTGAATCTGGCAGCCAGTACCGCGATTAAAAATTCTACCGTGATCTCGTCCATGCCACACATAGGGAAGCCCTCGGTCTGCAGTGCTTCCGTGAAACCGGTGTAAGCATTTTTCAGATAGGTCTCCTCCATGGTCTTCACCTCGCGGAGTCTCGCCATATCCGTATCCCCGGATTCTTCCAGATATTCCTGATAACCTCTCATGAGCCAGCCGCTCTTTAAGCAGATATAGGCTTTCTCACTGGCATGTGCACGCTTTACCACAGCATTGGCAAGGCAGAGCTTGTAACGTTCGATGGCTTCTTCATAAGAATAGATGTCATCATTAAAGCTGTGCAGCTGTACTTTGCTGCTGATGCTTTCCTTGATCAGCTTCACATATACTTTATTGAGGCTGTTGAAATATCGGTTCAGTGCGGCATATCCGCAATGGGGACACAGGATCACATCGTATTTTACGGCATCGATACCTTCGTATCTGGCACGCAGATCCTGGTCTGTACCTAATAATCTTGCCTTACCCGTCTTCATAATCTTAGCGGAAAAATCCTCTCCGCAGACGGGGCAGGTGAAAGTCTTGTCAAAGATCAGGTCCTTTTCTTCTATCTTCGGGGGTTCGGCTGCCACTTTTTCTTCCTTTTTCTCCGGTCCGAAGATATCCATATCTTCCAGGTCATCCAACCCTAAACCGGACAGTCCAAACAATTTGTCTGACATTCTTTTGTATTTTCCTTTCCAGCCTTACTTAGGCAGCACGTAAGAACTCTTCAGAGACACGATACGGTTAAATACCAGTTCTCCGGGCTTGGTGTCCTTGTAATCCACACAGAAGAAGCCCTGTCTTACGAACTGGAAG
>CAVGMD010000115.1:0-6171 GCA_963630275.1 Bacteroidaceae bacterium
CATGCATGGTGATCTTCCCTGCCCACAGTTCTCCGTAGTTATCGGATACCAGTGTTGCACCTTTGCCCAGGTACAATTCCGTAGCCGCTACCATACGTTTATCGTCATTTTCCTTATCTGTCGGCTCTGCCAGGGTCAGGGTCACATTTGCGCTGTTGGCATCATCCTCATTGCCCACCAGTACTCTGTCGGCATAAAAACTTCCGGCGATCTTCGCATCACTTAATTTGCCACTCTCCGCTACTACCTGAATATTATCCTGCGCCACCAGAGACACGCTGGTCAATGCCGGGAGACTTACTGCCTGTGCAAAGCTCATATCCGGCATTTTCACGCGGATATCCGTCTGGATCACAGAGACATAGCCGTTGTCATTGGTATAGGTCACCTTTAATTTCTGAAAAGATAATCCGTCCGTGAACAGGGTAAGCTGTCCCTTAGGCAGGTCGCTCACCGCATCGCCGGTGCCGTTCACACCCGTCATCTGCACGGTTCCGCCCACCATCTGAATCGTATAGGAATTGACGCCGTCACTGGTCTGCAGTACAGTATTTTTCTGCACTTCCGGAGACAGGCTGTCAAACAGTTTCTTCATATCATAGTAATTTAAGCTGACAGTATCACTGCACTGGTATGCCTTCTGCATACTGTTTAAGAACGCATAACGGAGCTTACTCTCCTTCTCGGATACGGAAGTGTCATCATAGTTCACCAGGATCTGTGTGTAGGCATCCCCCAGGGACGCAGACACCTGCTCTTCCATGTGAACACGGATCTCATCCAGCACGGTCTCCGCCGAATAAAAGTTGTCCTTCGCCTGCAGGTTATTTGCCTTCATCTGATAGTTCAGTAAGGACATATACATCAAAACACTGGCTAAAATGCCAATAAAGGCCATAGCTATGATCACAATGACCATTGCCGAGCCCTTATCGTCTGTCTGTTTCTGTAATTTGAAGTCTCTGCCACGTATCTTCATGGTTCTTACGCTTCCTTCCGGATTCTCCTCTTATTCCGTTACGGTTCCTGTCATGGTAATGATCGGGGTGCCGTCTGCAATTCTTCCTTCCGCATAAACCTTTACTTCGATATCGTAAATACGATCCTGCACTCTGGTAGGTGTCAGATTCGTCACGGACATGATCTGTTTCGCCAGTTCATAATCCAGCCCCGTTCCGGCTCCCGCGCCGGTCATACTGGAATTCTCGAACACATATGCCGTAAGTCCGGCGGTTTCATCCAGCAGATTCGTGCGAAGTGTTCCCGCGGATGTCTGTGTCGTACCGGGGGTGGGCATCCATCCGGGCCACGCTTCCCTCAGTTCCAGGGAGATTCCGTATCTAAGACGCATGGATGCATAATCCGTCCCGCAGATGTCCTGCACCATATCCTTTTTATCCTGGGTCACGCTCTGCTCCACAACTAACAGATTCGTCTCCACATCATCCGGATTGTTGATCACGATCCGGTCTACAATTGCCTGTCTTCCGGATTCGTAATGGGCACTCTCCACTCTGGGCTGTACACAGATGATAATATTCGCCAGCTGGTTGCCCAGTTCACTGGCATCATTTGCCTGCGCTGCACGGCTGCGCACGCTGTCTTCGTTGGAAAAAATCACGTAATCCGCTCCGGTCTGCGGATAGTCCGCAGATCTGCCCGTCGCCAGGACTGTGGGGTCACAATGGTACGTTGTGGAAGCAGTCACCAGATAGACTTCCGTCTCCACCGTATCTCCCGTTGCCAGAGTTACGTTGATTTTGCTGCTGTCAATATTAATTTCGGTCTTTCTCGTTGTTTTCTGAACGATATCCGCTGTATAAAGTCCGCCGCCGAAGTAAGAATAAGCTTCCAGGGCGCCGTCCGCTGCCTCGCTGTAGACAGCATTCAGATTGCCTGCCAGGTTACTGATATCCACCCGGTCCACACTGTTCACTGCGCTGTAGGCTGTGGGGTCGATCTTCACTACCACATCATAGGTGCCGGAAGTGGTGGAATCATCCCGGATCGTATAAGTCCAGATGCCGGTGGTATCATCTTTTACTGCGGTGTTGGTAAATCCCGCAGGTGCCGCACTTGTGTAGATATCGGACATCTCCTCTAACGTATGTGCCTCGAACATCTCCATGACATCTTCGGCGATCGCCGTGGCGTGCATGGTGCTGCGGGACTTAGCGTTGGTCTTCGCAGAAGTCACAAAACTGTGCAGCAGGGGCACTACGATGATGGAGAGAATCACGATGGCGATCAGAAGCTCCACCAGGGAAAAGCCTTCGTTATTCAGTTGTCTTTTCTTCGGGTGCTTCTGCATGTGATTACTCCCAGGTCAACTAATACGATTTCTACGCGCTTTGCGCTCTCGAAATCGTACACTCATTCGCATTCCGGACTATCGTCCTCCTTGCTCATGATCGTTTAATTCGCTAATCATACCATTGCTTTGCCTGCAAGCAGTCACGCAATATGTATGATTGCGAATATTATTAGTCCACGTTTCCAAATATGGTATCTACGCCCATCTCCATTCCGGGGATGTAAGGCTCGCTGTATACTTTATCGGTTCCTAATAAGTAGTAGGTATTCAGGTTCATGTTGCCGGACAGTTTACCATCCTCGCCGTTGTAACTGATGTTCACGCCCTGGATGCTCTGACGCTCCTGCTGGCTGTAAATATAGCGAACCAGTCCCTTGAAATCATTATAGGTGCATTCGATGCTGATTCCCAGGGGCACCTCATACATATGGGTGTCCGCATACACGGTTCCCTCTGTAGAGATGGGGCTATTGGTGGTAATTGTCGTTGTGTCGGTTCCGGATACCGCCGCATCCGCTGCCGCTGCTGCGGTGTCTGCCGGTGCATCCGCCGTTACTGCAGCCAGTGTGGAATTATCCGCAGCTGTCTGCTCACTGTAAGCCACTTCCGCGATGGTACCAAAGGAGATGTTCGCGATATCCGTACGGGTCGCATCCTCCATGTTCTTCACCATCATGATGCTGTCTTCCGGAAGAATATCTGCCGGAAAACGATTCTCGAATCCGGTAATATAGGACTGCATTTTCTGTGTTGCGTCCATGTAGTCTGTCTTACGCTGATCCAGTACTTCCAAAGTTGCCACCTGGGATCTTAAGGAAGTATTCTGACTCTCCAGCGTATCTGACATGTCATTAAATTTGGTATATACCAGAAAATAGGTTACCACAGCAATGAGAACACCGATTACTGCGATCAAAAGCTGAATTTCACTCTTTTTAACTTTCATCTCTCATCCGCCTCCTACTGTGCTGTGGTACCGGCTGCATCTCCGGTCTCTTCGGTCTCATCCACCGGATCCGCGTAAGTACCGGTAATGGAAAATGTCACTGCGGATTCTCCCAGTTCGTTTTTGCTGTCGGTAATATTGCTGATCTGTACATCGGAGATACTCTCCATGTTACGGATGTTCAAAATCGTTCTCGCCGCTGCTTCCTTGCCGGTCACGGTGACGGACATGCTGATGCCCTCCAGATCGGAGCTGAAGCTGTTGGTGTAAAAACTGGACGGCAGGATCTGTTCCAGCTCATTGATGAAGTTCACCAGATTCTCATTGGGATTCTCGGTGTACTCATACAGATATTTGTATTTATCATACTGCGCCGCTGCTGTCAGATACTCGTTATACACAGCCTGTGCCGGCTGCAGTTCCTGCACTCGTGCCTGCAATGCTGCATTCTCTGCCAGATTGCCGAAATAGCGGCTGACAGAGGTTGCTGCCATGGCACCGGAAAGGATGATTCCGAGGATCAGTACCGCTACGCTGACGAACGTGTAGTTCGTACCGCTGATTACGGTAATGCCCTTGGACTTCTGTGTGCTCTTGTCGATCAGTCCCACGGGGGCAAGCACTGCACCCAGGCAGGAAATATAAGCCGCAGGTCTGGTGGAACGGATGGCTTTGCTCATACCGATTTTCTCCACCTCGGACAGGGTATGTACCTTACGCTCCAGGCAGTTGGTGAACAGCTTACTCATGCCGCTGAAACTGCCGCCCAGACCGGTAACATAAGTCTTCTCAATAGGTGTATCACCATTTCTGGAATCATAGAAATCAATAACACGGCTGACACCCACGATCAGAGGCTCTAAGGAAGCCGTGATCTTCTGTCTTGCTTCCATGACTGTGATATTGCCGGCATCCTCGTCCTCCCAGCGTCCTGCATTTTCTTCCCACAGCTTGTCTCCCTGATGAAGTACTCTGTTCAGGCAGGTCTTCTTCTGGAAACGCTCTACAGCGCTGATGGAGTTCGTCACACCGTAGGCACCGGAGGCGATCATGGTCTCAATGGCATCCTGTACGCCATAAGCCACGGTTCTCTGCAACAACACTTTGCCGGCATTAAGTACGGTCACGATGGTGCTGTTCTCATCGATTTTAATTACCATGGTAACCTTCTCGGATTTTTCATCACGGAGGATCTGATACAGGCTGTTACTACTGTAATCGAAGCATTCTACTTCCCAGCCGCACATCTGTGCCAACTGATAATAGCTGTTTAACAGAGCCTTGGGCACTGCCATTGCCATGACACGCAGTTTCCCGTTCTCGGTCAGTCCGCCCGCCATATAATAGCCGATTTCATACTGGGTCAGATCCACCGGAAAATAATCGTTGGCGTTGGTCTTCACCAGTGCCTCGATCTTGTTCGCCTTAACGTTGGGGATCTGTACCTCACGGCTTGCCACTCTGGTAGAAGAAATGGTAAAGATCACTTTCTTCGTACGGATGCCATTCGTGCCCAGTGCATTCACCAGGTGATCCGCATATTCCTGTGTCGGTTGCAGCATACCATCCACCACGGTGCCTTCCGGGGTCTCGATCGTCAATACCTTATAGACCTTCGGTTTCTTCACCTTATAGTCGATCTCGCAGATCTTCGTAAAAGAGTTTCCAATCTCAATACTCAATACGCGATTGTTCATTGCCATGCTTCTACCCTTCCTCTTAACGGTTTTTATCGTATTTGGAACAGAATGTGTTCCAAGAACTTTCTAATCTCATTTCAGATATATGGGTACCTGTCCTCAATGATACATGCTCAGATACCACTGTAAGAATTCATTCCCCCAGAGGACGGCAATCGCCACTCCTGCGGAGAGATACGGTCCCATGGCGAGGACATGTCCTTCGCCGCTTACTTTCATACGGATCAGATGAATCACGGAACCGATGATACATCCCAGTAAAAATGCGAAAATAATCAATTTCCAGCCGAGTAACAGTCCGCAGACTGCCATCAGCTTCACATCACCGCCACCGATGGCTCTGCCGCCGGTAGCGTAGTACAGAATAAGCAAAAATACACTGACACACAGGAAGCCGATCAGGAAATCCAACCACTGTGTGTAGTGGAAAGCTCCATGGATCAGCCCCAGTGCCAGTAAAAATAAGTTAAATCCCACAGGGATCTCATATGTTCTGAAATCAATCACACTTAAAGCAAGAAGTGCACTAAACAACAAGCAGTAGACTAGGGAATCCACGCTCATCCCATATTTCCAGAATACAATCAGGTACAACACTCCGTTCAGTGCCTCGATAATGGGGTACTGAACGGAAATGTGTGCCTTGCATTTCCGACATTTGCCTCCCAGTGCCAGGTAGCTGAAGAGAGGTACGAGGTCGTACCACTTCAGCTGATAACCGCAATGCATGCAGTGAGACCTGGTAGTAACAATATTCTCTTTGTTAGGAATGCGGTAGATCAACACATTGAGGAAACTACCGATAACGATGCCATAGAGGAAAACCACTATGTAGAGTAAAATTGTAGGGAGCATGTCAGTTGCCTTTCAGATATTATTTCTTTGTAATTCCTAATTCTTTTGCTAAATCTTCACTTGTAGTAGAGAAAGAAGGAACTCCACTTGCATCAACCTCAACAGTAACAGCTACACTACTGTACGCTTCACTTTTGGTCTTAATATTCGCAGCAGTTAATGATGCGGATGTCAATGCCTTTCCTACAGCTGTTGCATTATCACCAGCTACAGTCAATCCTGTGGAAGCAAAGGTTAATGTAGCGTTCTTACTAGCGGTTAATCTATCAGCAGATTCAACTACGGGATCAGCTGCATAAACCTGAATTGCGGTAATAACAGCCTGCATATTATCTACATCAGTAGCTTTTCTGGAT
>CAVGMD010000116.1:0-6106 GCA_963630275.1 Bacteroidaceae bacterium
GTGCATGATATACCACACGGTAGTCGGGATCCTGTAACTTCTTCACTTCCAGATTCATCAGGTGGCTGGGAAGCTCGGAGGTAGGTCTGCCGCCGTTTACCAGTCCCCATACGATACGGTAATTCTCACCCTTGTCATCCAGTTCGATCATGCAGATGGAATCTTCCGGCTTAATGCTGACATTGCGGAAATATTTGCCGCTGCCTGTTACCAGGAAGTACTCTCCTGCCAGCGCGGGTACGGTGGTGCCGATGGGCTGGAACTCCTTCGGCTCGAAGTTCTCCTTTACCATTTCTACCTCTTCCGGCTTCACACGGTAAGACAGGTTGCCGCCGTTACGTTCATGCCAGCCCTGCTGCCATCCATCGTCTGCCATTCTGATAAATCCCTGTACAAATTCTGCATCTAAAAATTTCATGTTAATACCTAACCTTTCCATTGCCTGTGAACTCCCTCCCACAGGCATATTCTTTTCAAACTATAATCTTTCTCTTTTTCTTACGCAAATGTCTTACCGTGTAATCACATCTACCGGTACGTTCAATATTTTAGCAACCTTTAAAATCGTGTCAATATGTCTTCCGGCTGCCGCTGCCATATGATGGGTAGGTCCGGCTTCGCTCCAGCGGTTCACAAACTCTCTGCAGGGGATCGAGAATTTAGTACGCATGTTGGTATCACCGAAAGTGAAGATCGGTCCGGGCTGGTTCTCGCCCTCTGCCACAACGAACTTGAAATTGCCATCCTTATCCTGTGTAATAGCCAGGTACGTTACAGGTCCTACGGGAGGATAGAACTGTGTCAGATATCCGCCGCCTACCTTGCCGTGGAATACCTTCACGATCTTCATAGTAGGCTTATGCGCCAGAGAGATGTCCGCATCGCCGGATCCGGAATGACCGATGATGCAGATGTCCTCATTGAAATCAATGGAGTACATCTCGGACAGCTGTCCCATACCGGAAATGGTCTTCAAAATGGACATTGCCATGGCAACCTTCATGTCACCCTCTACCGCACATGCGGTGCCCTGCTTGATCAGCATGGAAAATGCGGGGATCAGCATGGAATCCAGTTTACCGGCTACACCCTGCGCCTTACCTGCATAGTGGGAAGCGATCATACTTAAGTTTTCATCCTTTGCCCACTGCTCAAATGCAAGGACATGCTTTGCCATATCCATAATATCTTCATCGTCTGCGGTAGCGCCGCCCTCTACTTCAAAGGTATCGATAATATCCTGTGCCTTAGCCTTAATTGCCTCGGTATCGGTAATGTCATCCGCGATTGCCCACATATCTTCCCAGTCGAACTGCTTGGTATACAGACCCATGCGGTTGTACAGGTTGGTCTCGTCGATGTAGAGATCCATCATGCCGGGATAAGGACGGCCGATCTGTGCAATATTGGTCTGACGGAAACGTCTGCGGACCTGTGCTGCCTTACACCAGTCGGCGATCTGTGCTGCCACCTCGGGGTCACCGCCTTCTACAACGCCGGTGATCACGGCATGTCTCTTGCCTGCACGCTCTAAGTCAGCCACAGCCTCACCTACGGCACCGCAGGCATACAGGTCACCCAGCCAGATGGGGATGTCGGTATTCGCATAGTCCGGAGCCAGCTTTTTCTGTACGTTGATGCATACTACGGGTACATCCAGATCACGGATGGCGGGAAGTACATTATAGGAAGTTGCATAGGTCAGGAGCTGTAAAAATACCAGATCCACGTCCGCTGCGCGGAATTTATCACCTGCTGCCATAGCCTGTTCCTTAGTGGTCACCATGCCGCCGTCGATGATGTCTACGGTATCGGGAATCGTCTTCTTGAAATCCTCATACTGTGCTTCGAAATTGGGCACCAGCTGGGGGAACTGGGGCAGATATGCTCCCAAAGCGATGGAAAATACACCGATTTTTGCCTTTGTGTTTACTAACATTTATGATTTCCTCCTTCTTATAAGGTCATTTTTATGATGTCGGGGTCAAAAGCCCCCGACTTTGATGCCTACGGATTGCTCCGTGCTACGCACTCCCACAATCCTACCCTGACATTATTTTTATTACTTTGCCGGAACAAACGTCTTGATTTCAAAAGAATCTCTGACACACTGTCTGGCACTCTTCAGATCTGCCAGTTCTTCCGCATGGATCATCTGCGCTAAGAGGTTCCCGATGGCTGTTGCCTCGCCGGGGCCTGCATATACGGTCTTGCCCGTAGCATCCGCTGTCAGCTGGTTCAGGTATGCGGCATTGGAACCGCCGCCGATGATATGAATGCTGTCGTAGGTCCTGCCTGCAATTTTCTCCAGACCGCTTACCGTCTCTCCGTAGGACTGCGCCAGGCTGCGGTATACCACAGATGCCAATTCTCCCACGGACTCCGGTACCGGCTGTCCCGCCTTCTGACAGTACTGTTTGATGGCTTCCACCATACTGTCCGGAGAGAGGAAACTCTGATCGTTCACATCCACTCTGGAGGGGAAGTCTTTGCTATCTTCCGCCATCTCGCACAGCTGTGCAAAAGAGTACGCGTCGTTATATTCGTGTCTTACGGACTGGATCATCCACAATCCCATGATATTTTTCAGGAAACGGAACCGATGATCATAACCGCCTTCATTAGTAAAGTTGGCTGCTGCCGCCTCCTCGTTGATGATAGGCTTTAACGACTCGATTCCCATGAGAGACCAGGTTCCCGAGCTGATGTAGATGCCGTCGCCCTCTGTCTGAGGTACTGCCATTACCGCCGATGCGGTGTCATGGCTTCCGCACAGCACCACTTCCAGGTTGAAGCCTACTTCCTGCTGAATCTCCGGAAGGAGCTGACCCACTTTCGTTCCGGGCATCTGTAACGGCAGGAAGATCTCCTCCGGATAGCCCAGCTTTTGAATCAGTTCCTTATCCCACTGGAAAGTCTCAGGATCTACCAGCTGTGTGGTGGAACCGTTGGTATACTCCGATAATTTATTGCCCGTCAGACGGAAGCCGAAATAATCCGGCAGCATGAGAAGTGTCTTCGCCTGCCGTAACAGCTCCGGTGTCTGCTGTTTTACTGCCATCAACTGATATACGGTATTGAAGATCTGCTTCTGGATACCCGTTTTTGCATACAACTCTGTCTCCGGCAGGATCTTCGCCACTTCCGCGTCCATGCCATCCGTACGGTGATCGCGGTAGCCATAAGTATCGCCCAGTATCCGGTCATTTTCATCCAACAGCACATAATCCACTGCCCAGGTGTCGATTGCCATACTTACCGGGATCTTTCCCAGTTCTTTGCATTTTTTCATACCGGCAACGATCTCTCCGAACAGCCGCTCCACATCCCACAGAAGCTTGCCGTCCTTATGATCCATGCCGTTCTCGAAACGGTAGATTTCCTCTAACTCTATTTTGCCGTTCTCTAAATGCCCCAGGATATGTCGTCCGCTGGAGGCACCGATATCCACAGCCAGATAATATTTTTCCATAAGCTATCCACAGCCTCCCTTATCTGAAACTGAATACCTGGGTTAAAAGCGGCTGTGCTCCGGTGACAGGATCTTTTTCCATGATCAGAATATCTTTCATATATTCATCCCATTTTTTTACCACATTGCTCTCCGCCTGCACCTTTGCCGCATAATCTACGCCTTTTTCACATTCATAGTAGCCGAACAGTTCCTCACCCTGCATCCAGATGGAGTAATTGACGATTCCTGCATTTGCCAGGACTTCCTTCATCTCCGGCCAGATATTATCATGTCTCTTCTTATATTCTTCCTGCATTCCCGGTACAATTTTTCCGCGCCATGCGTATTTTTCCATAGTTACCACCATACCTTTCTTCGTATTCCGATGCGTCCTTTCGGGCGGACAGAACGCCCTTTTCCGCTGATTCTGTATTTATTGTAGCCTGTGGATTTCGATTTCGAAATGACATTATTTGCTCCGGGCACTGTCCGATTTTGCCCGAATGCGGTATAATCATTTTCATGGAAAGAACACTTACTTATACCACGGAAAATCTCATAACACCCCTGCCGGTCAACCGGTTCCTGAAGCAGAAGGGCTTCTCCTCCCAGAATCTGGTGCAGCTAAAAAAGAACCCTGATGCCGTACTGGCAAACAATGTTCCCTGCTTTATGAATCACGTGCTGCAGCCCGGTGATACCCTGACGCTGCATATCCGGGAGGATCACTCTTCCGCGAAGATCCCCCCGGTAAATCTGCCGTTAAATATCATCTACGAGGACGCAGATCTCATGGTGATTAATAAGCCCGCGGGAATGCCGATCCATCCATCCATGAACAATTATTACAATTCTCTGGCGAATGCCCTCGCGTATTATTTTGCGCAGCAGAACTGTCCTTTCGTCTTCCGCTGCATCAACCGTCTGGACCGGGATACTTCCGGACTGACTATCGTAGCAAAGCATTATGTAAGCGCCGGAATGTTGTCTTCTATGATTGCCAATAAAGTGACTTCCGGCATCACAAGAGAGTATCTTGCAATCGTAAAGGGCTCTGTTCAACCACTGGAAGGGATCATCACCGCACCCTTAGGGCGCAAGGAAGGCTCTATTATCGAACGGACGGTTGATTTTGAAAAAGGGGAATCCGCTGTTACACATTATAAAGTGCTGGACGAAAAAAACGGGCACAGCCTGGTCTCCCTCATCTTAGAGACCGGCCGCACCCATCAGATACGGATTCATATGAAATACCTGGGCTATCCCCTGATCGGGGATTATCTGTACAACCCGGATATGGAACACATTAAACGTCAGGCGCTCCATGCCTGGAAGCTGTCCTTCCTGCATCCCATCACCGGGGAGAAAATGCAGTTCACTGCACCGTTACCGGAGGATATGGCGAAGGTTGCCGGAGATACCCCGTGGAACTTATAGCACTATACACGTACCTTTTTCAGTGCTTTTTCCCGGATCAGGCATTCGCCATGCTCTTCCAAGTATCGTAACTTCTGCTCATCCGCAGCATATAATCCTGCGAACTCCATTGCCTGGATGCAGGCTCTGCTGTAGCGCTCGTAGGAAGCGCCGCCCTTCTCCACATAGACATAGCAGGTGCCGTCTTCCATCCGGTACAGCGTGCTATTGATCCGTAAATTAGCCGGTAACACCGCCGCATACTCGATGACTCTGCCGATGTTCCGGAAAGCGAAGATTGCCACCTGGGGTTTCTGGGATTCTTCCGCTTTTTTCTGCTTTTTATTATTTTTCTCAGATTGTTCAGGCTGCGTGGGAGCACCGGACTTCTCCGAAGCTTCTTCCTGCTGTGCCTTCTTCTCTACTTCTTTACAGATACGCATCAATTCCCGCAAAGCCTGCATCGGTGTATTGGGCTTGCTCTCCGCAGGATCCTTATCCGAGAATACCAGTACCAGTCCCTCATCCGGCAGCATCATGATCTGTAGGTCAAACGCATACTTCGGCGGCTTGTAGCCTACCTCTTCCTCTGCCTGCTCGATGATCTCCTGTACCACCTCTTTGGCCTTATCACTGCGGGTCACAAAATCTTTATAATCAATATCGTACTCTTCCAGTTCTTCGTTGGACAGAAAGCACTTTACAGTCTTGTCATCAATTCGTTCTATTTTCATAGCTATCACCTCTTACTGTTATATGTATGATAGCATAAAAATGCTGTGATTACCACTGTTCAAATATAAACGCTTAATTTCTTTTTTCTTTTCGTTCATTCAGCATATTAGGGTCATGAGTTTCCCAATATTCATTCTTACATTTATAGAGCATTTGATCGGCACATTTATATGCATCGTTAAAATCATATTCCTTATCAAAGCACGAATAACCATAGGATACTCCAAAAGGAATATCATCTAAACTAATCCTGCCTTCAATTGTCTTTAAAAGAGCATCGACGTCTTCTTTTCTTGCTTTTGAATATACAATAGCAAATTCATCGCCACCTATACGATACAGACGCGCTCTTCTAGGAAGTGAAGACAGAGCACAATGTCCAAATTTGCTAAGTGCTTTATCTCCATATAAATGCCCTAATTCATCATTTATATGTTTCAAGCCGTTCACATCATAAATAATAAAATTCCTACATCCGTCACACTTTATATCATCGTAAAA
>CAVGMD010000117.1:0-5910 GCA_963630275.1 Bacteroidaceae bacterium
CACCGATATCGGCCGAAAGTATTGATAGATACTTACTGAGCTGTCAGATGTGAGTCTGGCGGGAACATTAGGTGGTAACACGAGTGATTAAGCTCGTCCTTTTGAATAAAGGGACGGGCTTTTTTAGTGTCAGAAAAGGAGAAGAAAAAGATGACAGTATTTGACGAGTTGAAAGCAAGAGGACTGTTGGCGCAGCTGACGGATGAAGAGGAGATCAAGGAACTGATCAATAACGGAAAGGCTACTTTTTACATCGGTTTTGATCCTACCGCAGACAGTCTCCATGTAGGACATTTCATGGCACTGTGCCTGATGAAGAGATTACAGATGGCAGGCAACAAGCCCATCGCACTGTTAGGAGGCGGTACCGGTATGATCGGTGATCCTTCCGGCAGAAGCGATATGCGTACCATGATGACCAAGGAGACCATCCAGCATAACGTAGACTGCTTCAAGAAGCAGATGAGCCGTTTTATTGATTTCAGCGACGGTAAGGCACTGATGGTCAACAATGCGGACTGGCTGTTGAATCTGAACTATGTGGAACTGTTAAGAGACGTGGGAGCACACTTCAGTGTCAACCGTATGCTGACCGCAGAGTGCTACAAACAGAGAATGGAGAAGGGCTTAAGCTTCTTAGAGTTTAACTACATGATCATGCAGAGTTACGATTTCCTGATGCTGTACGAGAAATACGGCTGTAACATGCAGTTCGGTGGTGACGATCAGTGGAGCAACATGTTAGGCGGTACCGAGCTGATCCGCAGAAAGCTGGGTAAGGACGCTTACGCTATGACCATTACCCTGCTGTTAAATTCCGAGGGTAAGAAGATGGGCAAGACCCAGAAGGGTGCCGTATGGTTAGATCCCAACAAGACTACTCCTTTCGAGTTCTACCAGTACTGGAGAAACGTGGCAGATGCCGATGTATTAAAGTGCCTGCGTATGTTAACTTTCCTGCCCTTAGAGCAGATCGATGAGATGGATAAATGGGAAGGCAGCCAGTTAAATCAGGCGAAGGAAATCCTGGCATACGAGCTGACCAACCTGGTACACGGCGAGGAAGAAGCCAAGAAGGCACAGGAGAGCGCAAGAGCACTGTTTACCGGCGGCAATGCTGCAGAGATGCCTACCAGCGAGCTGACAGAGGCAGACTTTACTGATGGTAAGATCGACATTCTCGGCGTTCTGGTAAAATCCGGACTGTCCGCATCCCGCAGTGAAGCAAGACGTGCCGTAGAACAGGGCGGTGTTGTCGTAGCGGATGAGAAGGTTACCGATGTGAAGACCACCTACGCTCCCGAGCAGTTCGACGGAGAGGGTCTGGTAGTCCGCAGAGGCAAGAAGAACTTCAAGAGAGTCGTTATGAGCAAATAAATACAGAATGATACAGACAGGATCTTTCGTAAATATGGAGGATCCTGTTTTTTATTGAGATTTTTCTTGCTTTTACAGTGCCGGTATGGTTTAATATGTGTAGTGTGTTAAAAAAATATCAAAAGGCGGTAATGTGATATGAGCAGCATGAGAGGGATCGATACTCCGGTAAGACAGCGGAGAAGAAGAGTGTTCAAGGAAGTAGCCAATCTGGCATACAATTCACAGAATCTGAAAGATGATATGGAGGCATTGCCTTATAAGATCGTAGACTACGAAGAGTCCGAGTTCTGGGAGAGCGTTTACCGTGACAGAGCCATTATCCGTGAGCGGATCCGTCTGGCGATGGGTATGAGCTTACGCCCGGAGAATCGTGAGCGTCCCGGACATCTGACGGAAGGGTTGGAAGAGAGTAATATTGATGAAAAATATTATGAGCCCCCTCTGATGCAGGTCATTCCTTCGGCATGTAATGCCTGCCCGGAGAACCGCTATGAGGTGACAAGTTCCTGTATGGGATGCCTGGCACATCCCTGCCAGAGTGTCTGCCCTAAGGGCGCCATTTCCATGAAAAACGGAAAATCCGTCATTGATCAGGACAAATGTATCAAGTGCGGAAAATGCCGTGAAATCTGCCCTTATGATGCCATCTGTCACAAGGAACGCCCCTGTAAGGCAGCCTGCGGTGTGGCAGCCATTAAGTCGGATCATGTGGGAAGAGCCGTCATTGATAATGAAAAATGTGTTTCCTGCGGTCAGTGCATGGTAAGCTGTCCCTTCGGAGCTATTGCCGATAAGTCCCAGATCTTCCAGTTGATCCGCGCCATGCAGTCCGGTCGTACGATTATTGCCCAGGTGGCACCGGCTTTTGCGGGACAGTTTGGACCCAAGGTAACACCGGAGATGTTCAAGACGGCATTGAAAGAACTGGGATTTGCAGATGTCTATGAGACCGCTCTCGGTGCGGATATGGGATGTATGGCGGAAGCGGAGCACTATGTGAAGGAAGTTGCCACCGGCAAGCAGCAGTTTGCCCTGACCTCCTGTTGTCCTTCCTGGTCCGTGATGGCGAAGAATCTGTTCCCCGAGACCATTGACAAGATCAGCAATGAGTTGACCCCTATGGTAGCCACTGCCCGCCTGATCAAGCAGGAGCATCCGGATGCTTCCGTGGTATTTATCGGACCCTGCGCTTCCAAAAAACTGGAAGCCAGCAGACGTACCGTCCGCTCCGATGTGGATTTTGTTATCACTTTTGAGGAACTGACCGGTATGTTCGAAGCTAAGGGAATCCTGCTGGATGAGATTAAGGCGATGGATGAGATGAAGGATGCCACCGCAGCCGGAAGAGGTTACGGTGTGGCAGGCGGCGTTGCCAACGCCATCAAGGACTGCATTGAGAAATATTATCCCGATACCCCTGTGAATATCCAGCATGCAGAGAGCCTTGCAGAATGTAAGAAGGCATTGCTGCTTGCCAAGGCAGGTAAAATGAACGGCTGCCTGATCGAGGGTATGGCATGTCCCGGAGGCTGTATCGCAGGAGCCGGCACCAACATCGCTATCCCCGTAGCCGCCAGAGCTGTGGACAAGTTCAAGAACGAGGCGGAGAAAAAAGTGCCTGATGAAAGTGTGGATCAGGAAATGGTGGAACTGGAAAAAGAATAAGTAAAAGACAAAAAATGTCTGGAAAGGGAATCATCACAGAAGCGTGGTGGTTCCTTTTTTATTGTCTGTAAATTAGCTATTGTTATTTTAACAAAGATACTATAAAATATCGTGGAGAACTTTTAGGAGAAACAGATTATGAATATTCAGGACAGTATTATATTTTTCATGGAAATCTTAGGAACCATCGCTTTCGCGGCGTCAGGTGCCATGGTGGGGATCCGGAAACGGATGGATATCTTCGGAATCTGCGTACTGGGCGTAGTGACGGCTGTGGGCGGTGGTATGACCAGAGACGTGATCCTGGGCAAACTGCCTTCGGCATTGCAGAAGCCGGTCTATGTGGAGGTATCGGTAGTTACCGCACTGGCGATTTTTATTCTGCTCTATGTAAAACAGGATCTCTTAAGCGGTAAAATGGGAACGTTTTATGACAAAACAATGCTGATCATGGACTCCGTAGGACTGGGGATCTTCACGACACTGGGAGTGATGACGGGGATTGACAACGGATATGAGTGGAATAGCTTTCTGCTGGTGTTCATCGGCATGCTCACCGGTGTAGGCGGTGGACTGATGCGTGATATGATGGCGGGAGAAGAACCCTACATCTTCGTAAAGCATATTTATGCCTGCGCCTCCCTCGTGGGTGCACTGGGCTGTGTGTGGATCTACAGAGAGTGGGGAAGACTGTCTGCGGTATTCATCGGAGCATTCATCGTCATGGCGATTCGTTTCCTGGCGGCACATTACAGATGGAATCTTCCCCATCCGAAATCCTTGTCTTAACTGTTGCAGTTTTTGAAAAAAGGCGGTAGAATAAAAAAGTGGTCTGCCCACAGAGAGGCAGACAGGAATATATACGTAGGGAAGCGCAGAACGGAAGCAGTATGCCGGAGGCGGGTTCCTTACAGAAATGAGGAGAAAATGACAAAGATCAGAACAAGATACGCACCCAGCCCTACCGGTAAAATGCATGTAGGTAATCTGCGGTCCGCATTATATGAATTTTTGATTGCAAAGCATGCCGGCGGAGATTTCATGCTCCGTATCGAGGATACCGACCAGGAGCGTTATGTGGAAGGTGCTACCGAGATCATCTACCGTACGCTGGAGAAGACCGGACTGGTACATGACGAAGGCCCCGATAAGGATGGCGGCTACGGTCCTTACGTACAGAGTGAACGTATGAAGACCGGCATCTATATGAAATATGCCAAGGAGCTGATCGATAAGGGCGAGGCATATTACTGTTTCTGTGACAAGGAGAGACTGGCTTCCCTGAAGGCTGAGGTGGTAGACGGCAAAGAGATTACCGTATACGACAAGCACTGCCTGTCCCTGTCCAAGGAAGAGATCGAGGCAAATCTTGCCGCAGGCAAGCCTTTTGTCATCCGTCAGAACAACCCCAAGGAAGGCACTACCACCTTCCATGACGAGTTATACGGAGATATTACAGTAGATAATTCCCAGTTGGATGATATGATCCTGATTAAATCCGACGGTTATCCTACATACAATTTTGCCAACGTGGTAGATGACCATACCATGAACATTACGCACGTGGTACGAGGCAACGAATATCTGTCTTCTTCCCCGAAGTATGTGCGTCTGTACGATGCCTTCGGCTGGCAGGTACCGGTATATATCCATCTGCCCCTGATCACCGATGAGAACCATAAAAAGCTGTCCAAGAGAAGCGGACATGCTTCCTTCGAGGATCTGATCGATCAGGGATTCATTACCGAGGCAATTGTCAATTATGTGGCACTGCTGGGATGGAGTCCCGAGGACAATTGCGAGATCTTCTCCCTGGATGAACTGATCAAGGAGTTTGATTATCATCGTATCAGCAAGTCTCCCGCAGTCTTTGATATCGTAAAGCTGCGCTGGATGAACGGCGAATACCTGAAGGCTATGGACTTCGATAAATTTTACGAGATGGCAGAGCCTTATCTGAAGGCGGCTATCAGCAAGCCCTTAGATCTGAAGAAGATTGCTGCCATGGTGAAGACCCGAATCGAAGTATTCCCGGATATCGCCGGACTGGTAGATTTCTTCGAGGAGCTTCCGGAGTACGATGTGGCAATGTACACCCACAAGAAGATGAAGACTACCACAGAGAGCTCTCTGGAAGTATTAAAAGACCTGCTTCCGATCCTGGAGGCACAGGAGGATTACAGCAATGACGGGCTGTATCAGACTCTTGTAAAATATGTGGAGGAAAAGGGCTGTAAGAACGGTTATGTGATGTGGCCGATCCGTACCGCGGTATCCGGCAAGCAGATGACACCTGCCGGTGCTACGGAGATCATGGAAGTCCTGGGCAAGGAGGAATCTCTTGCAAGAATCCGCAAGGGAATCGAATTATTACAGGCAAATGTCTGATCTGACAGGTTTAAATCCCTCCCAGAGGGAGGCTGTGACGTTCGGAGAGGGTCCGCTGTTAGTGCTGGCGGGTCCGGGCTCCGGCAAGACCTTTACCATTACACAGAGGATCCTCTATCTGATCCATGAGAGACAGATTCCGCCACAGAAGCTTTTGGTAATCACTTTTACCAGAGAGGCGGCGGTCTCCATGAGACAGCGATTTTTACAGATCTCTCCACAACATACCACCGTCAATTTTGGAACATTTCATTCTTGTTTTTATCAGATACTGCTCAGATCGGGCAGAGTTTCACCTGGTAATATTTTAAAAGAAAGACAGAAAAAGGAACTGATTTATCCGGTCCTGAAAAAAGTAAAAGCACACAACACGCTGTCCGCCACAGACTTGTCGGAACTGGCGAAAAGCTTTCTCGCAGCAATCGGTTATTATAAAAATACCGGCGATCTTAAAGCCGTCAGGGACAGACTTCCGGA
>CAVGMD010000118.1:0-5742 GCA_963630275.1 Bacteroidaceae bacterium
ATGGAATGTCATGCCGCGATGTCTGTTGGAGGGTGTTGATATTTTCTTGAAAAGTGTTGAAAGACAGGGGGAAAGCGGACACGATGTCCGCGTCAGCCGATCCGCGCCATGGAGGGCGCGTGTAGGCGACCCCGTCATAACGAGAACCGTTTATCACTTTTCTTAGAAAATTCACACCCGGAGACGCGACATCAAGTCAGGATGTTCCGTTCGTCGTGGGCGTTCGTCATTTTTTCAATTCTCTTAGTTACCGCATTCTACACTGATCTTATTGAAGATTCCCATAATCTCTTCCGTGTTGATGGTCTTCTTCTCTTCTCCAGCCTTATCCAGAATCGCTTTTCCTTCGTGCATCATGATCAGGCGGTTACCGTACTCCACGGCATAGCGCAGGTTATGGGTAACCATAATAGTAGTCACTTTCTTCTCCTTCACGACCTGATCGGTGAGTTCCATGATAATCTCCGCGGTCTTGGGATCCAGCGCTGCGGTATGCTCATCCAGGATCAGGAAATCAATCGGTGTCATGGTCGCCATGAGCAGCGCCAGTGCCTGTCTCTGTCCTCCAGAGAGGGATCCGACCTGCACACCCATCTTGTCTTCCAGACCTAAATTCAGAGGTCGTAACATCTCTCGATACTCTTCCAGCTTTGCTTTATTCACACCACGTCCCAGATTATAAGGCTTGCCCTTATTCTCCGCAATGGACATATTCTCCAGGATCGTCATGCTGGGGCAGGTTCCCTTGGAAGGATCCTGGTACACTCTGCCGATCCGGCGCTGACGGATATAATCCTTCTGTCTCGTAATATCTTCCCCGTGGATCAGAATCTTGCCGCTGTCCACCGCGATACTTCCGCAGATGATATTCAACATGGAGGTCTTACCGGAACCGTTACTTCCTACGACGGATACGAATTCTCCGTCCTTTACCGTAAGGTTGAAATCCTTAAACAGGCACAGTTCATTGACCGAACCGGGATTGTAGTTCTTGTTGATATTGATAAGCTCTAGCATGCTTTCACCTTCTTTCTGTCCATGCTGATCACGAGAATGATCAGGAAAAGGACTGCTGTGATCAGCTTGATGGCGTTGGGGCTGATGCCTGCGAACATGGCAACTGCCACACATGCCTTATACAGAATGGAACCTACCACAACACTGCTGGTCACGCGGAAGAACGTTACCTTCTTGAACAGGCTGGTACCGATGATAACACTTGCCAGACCAATGACTACCGCACCGGTTCCGATGGAGATTTCAAAACTTCTCTGCTGCTGTGCATAAATACAGCCGCTTAAGGACACCAGACCGTTGGCAATTGACAGACCCACGATCTTCACCAGTCCCTTGTCCACACCGAGGCTGGTAACGATGGTGTCATTGTCACCTACGGCACGAAGCAGGAATCCGGACTTGGTGCTCATGTACCAGTCTAACAGATATTTCGCCACCATGGTGATCAGGAAAATAATAATCACATTTTTAAAAGTTGCTAAAAAGCCCGGAGTAATACTGTTCACAAAGCTGTTATTGAAAATATTTTCTTTATCAAAAATAGCCACATAACCGGAGCCTGCCACCCACAGATTGATGGTATACAAACCGGTCATCATGATGATACCGGAGAGCAGATCTCTTACTTTTAATTTCACATGGATCAGTCCGGTACAGATTCCCACCAGTGCTCCGCCGAGGAAAGCAATGGGAAGAGTAAGAATCGCCGGAACGCCGAAACCGTTGATCAGACGCACAGTGATGGCAGCCCCAAAGGGGAAGCTGCCATCGACCGTAAGATCCGGGAAATCCAGTATTTTATAGGTAATGTAGACACCCAGTGCCAGGATGCCGTAGATCATTCCTTGTTCCAGTACGCTTAATAATAGTGCCATAAAAAACCTCCTACTGTACTACGATCTCATCAAAGGACTGGTAAGCATCGGTCTTGTAATTCTCGGGTAATTCCAGGTTGATCTTCTCTGCTGCTGCGAAGTTCACATACAGGCTGGGCTCGGAGATAACTTCAAAGTTCAGTTCGGAAGCTTCTGCCTCTCCCTTCAGGACTCTTGCTGCCATCTTACCGGTCTGCTTGCCAAGCTCGATGTATTCCAGACCCATGGATGCCACACAGCCTGCCTTAACCTGCTCTACCTCGGAACCGAATACGGGGATGCCTGCTTTATTTGCCTCATCCAGTACGGTCTGCAGTGCGCTTACTACAGTGTTATCAGTCAGGTTGGTGATGCAGTCTACCTTGGATGCGATATCCGCTGCTGCCAGAGCTACCTCAGACATTGCGGTAACGCCGCTGTCCACGATTTCGAATCCGTAGTTACCTGCCAAAGCCTTGTACTCTGCGATAGTGCTGATGGAGTTTGCTTCGCTGGTGGTGTAGATGATACCGATGGTCTTCGCTTCGGGAAGTACCTCGCGGATCATTTTCAGCTGTGCATCTACTGCCAGTGCATCGGAAGTACCGGTGATGTTGCCCACGGGAGTACCATCTTCATTTGCAAGACCTGCTTCCACAGGATCGGATACTGCAGTGTAGATCACGGGAATATCTGTATTCATTGTAGCATTATATGCTGCCATAGCGCAAGGAGTTGCGATGGCACAGATCATATCTACTTTCTTACTTACAAAGTTGCTGGCGGTCATAGCGGAGGTTCCGTTGTCTGCCTGTGCATTAACATATTCGATGGTCAGGTTCTCACCCTCTACAATGCCTTCCTCTGCCAACCCCTGAATAAATCCTTCACGGCAGTTGTCCAGGGAACCGTGTACGGCGTACTGCATAATACCGATGGTGTAATTGTCCTTGCCTGCATTGCTGCCACATCCGGTGAGGGCACCCATTGCCATAACTGCTGTAAGTACTACTGCTAAAATTCTCTTCTTCATAATCTTATTCCTCTCTTTCTGCGTATCCACGCAATTGAAATTAGTTTGCTCATAAGATTACTGAACCTAACAAAAAAACCGCCTCAAATGTATATTCCTATACATTTGAGACGGTAATAAGCTCTTGCTCATCATCGTGGTGCCACTCAAATTGACTCATTCCGAAGAATTGTGTCCACTTTTCTCTGGATACCATCATATCCATCGGCTTGATAACGGGTCCGAATCCCGCTGACGCCTAAAACTGATCTGTTCTCGGGCCAGCCTCGGAAGTCCATTCGGCGAAAGTTCCTTTACCGTGATCCCACCATCCACGGCTCTCTGTAAAATTCCCTAAGGCTTACTACTCTTCCTCACAGGTTTGGTAAACTTATGAATGTTGTTTATGTGTCTTAGAATAATCTCTATTTTCTATTTTGTCAAGAGTATTTTCTGAAAATTTTTGCAGAAAATATTTACCCGTCTGTCTCCGGCAGTGTGATTATTAACTTGAACAGATCACCGTCCGTGACGATCTGCATATCGCCATTCTGCAACTCTGTCAGACTCTTGGCAATGGATAATCCCAGACCGTTGCCTTCCATGTGGCGGGATTTGTCCCCTCTGGTGAACCTCTCTTCCAACTCTTCCGGTGACATCTCCAGGGGGAATGCCGACATGTTACGGAAAATAACGCTCACGTTCTGTCCGTCATGCTCCACATTCAGATAAACACGACTACCCGACTGGGCGTATTTGTAAATATTGTTCAACAGATTATCAAACACTCTCCACAGATGTCTTCCATCCGCCATGACCTTTACGGTCTCCTCCGGCTGTTTTACGATAGTCTCCAGCTGCTTGTCAGCAAAACGCTGCTCGTATTCGCCCACCGCCTGTGACAACAGTACCGACACATCACAGACTTCCGGATGTACTTCCAGGTTACCCGTGGTGGCTTTGGATGCCTCCAGCAGATCATCCAGCAGCTTTTTCAGCTTCTTGGACTGCCGCAGCAACACCTCGGAATACTCCGACAGGTGCTCATTTTCTCCCTCTTCGACTTCTTTGCCGATGAGATCCGCATAATTGATAATGGAAGTCAGCGGTGTCTTGATGTCATGGGAAACATTGGTGATAAGCTCCGTCTTCAGATGTTCGCTCTTCATCCGCTGCTCCACGGCTGCAGAAATGCCCTCGCCAATGCGGTTCAGGTTCTCGCCGTGTTCCTTGAATGTCATAATCATATGGGAGGTATCCAGCTTATAATTCAGATTTCCTTCCGCCAGTGCTTCACTGCCCTCCTGCAGATTTTTGCACATGATGGCCGCAAAGGTCACGGCTACGCATAGAACCACTTTTTCCAGTCCCCAGAAAAAGAGAAGTACTCCGGTATCTCTGTAGAACAGCATCAGTCCCAGAAATTCCACGAGACATACCGCCAGGCAGATCAGCACCGTTCTCCACACCATAGGTACTCCACGGATCGATGTCGCCACACCATGGAAAAATCCCTTGCAGATTCTTCCGAAGAATCGCAGTACTCTATACAGGAGTGTGTTCTGCCACCATTTTCCCATTTTCAGGCGGATTGCCAGCTCCATGAAATACAGGGTACACCATACCACCTCTGCCACAAACAGTACTACCAGAACGATCAGTTCGATCATACTTGACAGATTCACACCGATCCATTCCACCGCAAGAACCAAACCGGTAAAAGCTCCTACGGCGGCGACCACTGTATACACATCCAGATGGATCTCATGAATCACACTGGGAGTAATGCCCTCCTTCCCGTTCTTATGTCCGGCACTGCACAGCAGGAAGATAAAGCATAAGAATGCCAGGATTGTTCCCACACCGCAGACCACGGGAATCACATTACGATAGTTATAAAAATCCTCTGCCTGATGATAGATCAGGGCATATTCGTCTTCTTTGGTCAGTTCCGGATCTACCGTCAGGGTAACCACGATCCTTAAGTTCCGCTCTTCCAGAGTTTTCTCTGTATCGTCCTTCGCCGCTTCGGTCTCTTTCCGCGCTTTCTGGATCAGAAGTTCCGCATAGGTTACAGCTCTTTCCAGCGGAACATAAGTCTCTCCGCTCAATGTAACGCTCTCGCCCAGATTCAGATAGCCTTCCGCATCCTGATTCTCAATAGCTTCTGCTTCTGCTGCCGCTGTATCCTCGTCAGCAGGTGCAATCGTAAGTCCATTGCCCCCCGTAGTCTGACTGTCATCCTCATAAGTAACAGGTGACTCTACCGCATTTGCACCAGGTTCATACGTCATCTGGGAGTTATCCGTGCTGATATAAGTATTGTCACCGCTGTGCTGCACTCTGGATTCCAGCCGATAGGTCAGATCATTGGTCTTGTCTACATAATCCTCGTTCGTCCACTCTCCCAGAAATTCGTCGGTATCCAGATCATACCCTTCCACCTTCACCCAGATATTCCTCTGTCTGCAATAGGCTTCCATGGTCTGATCGCTCTCGGTCTCATACCATCCGCGGAAACGATACAGATCCGTATCCACCTGTCTGTTCAGCAGCATATCGTGAATGAACATCATTTTGCCGGAGTTATAAGCTCCGTTGTCTGCCAGCATAAAAGTGCCGTAGAGCCCCAGCACGCCCACGACCGACGTGAGGATCATCAACAGAAATGCTATGACCTTTGCCAGGGTACTGCCCGTCAGGGTGTCTCCCTGTCTTCTCTTCTTTTCCTTTTTATTCGTCTTTTTCTCCGCTTCTTTTTCTGTTATTTCTGTCTTCGGTTCTGTCTGCTTATCCACTTCCATGTTTTCCATACCGTCTGTCTCCTTATCCCTGCTTCTCACATTTGTATCCTTGTCC
>CAVGMD010000119.1:0-5632 GCA_963630275.1 Bacteroidaceae bacterium
ATGCCGAAAACCACGCCGCTCATAAAGGTGGCGTTAAATTTAAAGGTAGGCGCAGAATTTGACGTTTACAAATATCCGGGCTGACGCCTTTTATGCTCATGTGGTTTTGTTCGTCTAATAAAAAAGCCGCACTGACTGCAAGCAGCCGTGCGACTTTTTATGAAAGTATTATTTTTACCTAATTATACGGGGTAAGCTCCGTTTTTAGTGTCAGCCTGAGTCATGTCAACCTTTTCCTGCTGAGCCTGACGATACTTGAAGAAGTCGGTAGCAACCTGAGGGAACAGAGCGTAGCTTAAGACGTCCTCATCCTGCTGTTTCCATTCCTTCATTTCGCCTTCGAGCTTATCCATCTCGTTGTCAAGCAGATCAGCGTAACGGCAGGTAATTCTCTCCTCACCGGGGATAACCTTGTCGATAACTTCCTGGCTCATAGGCTTAACGGTCTGACCGTACTCGCCACGAAGCACTGCCTTGGTCTCCTTGGTAGCCATCTTGTAACGCTCACCAAGCAGTACGTTGAAGACTGCCTGAGTACCAACGATCTGAGAAGAAGGAGTAACCAGAGGGGGCTCACCCAGATCCTTACGAACCTTGGGGATCTCCTTCAGTACATCGTAGTATCTGTCTTCTGCGTTCTGCTCCTTCAGCTGGCTCACCATGTTGGAAAGCATACCGCCGGGTACTTGATACAGCAGAGTCTTGATATCAACACCCATAACCTTAGGATTCAGCAGGCCGTTAGCCAGGCACTCATCTCTGTAAGGTCTGAAGTAATCAGCGATCTCAGCTAACAGGTTCTGATCCAGACCGGTATCATAAGGGGTTCCCTTGAAGGTCTCAACCATAACCTCGGTAGCAGGCTGTGAAGTACCCATAGCGAAGGGGCTCATAGCGGTATCGATAACATCAACACCGGCCTCTACTGCCTTCAGGTAGGTCATGCTTGCAACACCGGAAGTATAGTGGGTATGCAGCTGGATAGGAAGCTTGGTAACTTCCTTCATAGCCTTGATCAGTTCAGCAGCCTTGTAAGGTACTAATAGACCAGCCATATCCTTGATACAGATGGAATCTGCACCCATCTCTTCGATCTTCTTCGCCATGCCGGTCCAGTACTCTAAGGTGTAAGCATCGCCAAGGGTGTAAGCCAGAGCAACCTGTGCTTCACCTCTGCCTTCCTGTGCCTTGAACTTATTGGTAGCATTTACTGCTTCCTGTAAGTTGCGCAGGTCGTTCAGGCAGTCGAAAATACGAATGATATCAATACCGTTGGAGATAGACTTCTGTACGAAGTAATCTACCACGTCATCTGCATAAGGTCTGTAACCTAAAATGTTCTGTCCACGGAACAGCATCTGTAACTTGGTGTTCTTGAAGCCGTCACGCAGCTTTCTCAGTCTGTCCCAGGGATCTTCCTTCAGGAAACGAAGGGATGCATCAAAGGTAGCACCGCCCCAGCACTCTACGGAATGATAACCAACTTTATCCATCTTATCTACGATAGGAAGCATGAATTCGGTCGGCATTCTGGTAGCGATCAGAGACTGATGTGCATCACGTAAAACAGTTTCCGTAATCTTAATCGGTTTCTTTTCAATTTCTGACATTACGAATATCCTCCATAATATAATTTTCTTTTAATTAGCTTTAAAATACTCCGAAGATCGCCATGAATGTACCGGCTGCTACGGCAGTACCGATAACACCAGCTACGTTAGGTCCCATAGCATGCATGAGCAGGAAGTTGGTAGGATCGGACTCTGCACCAACCTTCTGGGATACACGGGCTGCCATAGGAACTGCGGATACACCTGCGGAACCGATCAGAGGATTGATCTTGCCACCGGACAGTACGCACATCAGTTTACCGAACAGGACACCTGCAGCGGTACCGAACATGAATGCAATCAGACCCAGAGCTACAATCTTCAGGGTATCGGCATTCAAGAATGCTTCTGCACTGGTAGTAGCACCTACGGAAGTACCTAACAGAATAACTACGATGTACATCAGAGCATTGGATGCTGTCTCAGTCAGCTGACGAACAACACCGGACTCACGGAACAGGTTACCCAGCATCAGCAAACCTACCAGAGGAGCTGTGGTGGGAAGGATCAGACATACAACGATGGTAACAACGATGGGGAACAGGATCTTCTCCAGCTTGGATACAGGACGAAGCTGACCCATCTTGATCTTTCTCTCCTTCTCAGTGGTGAGAAGTTTCATAATAGGGGGCTGGATAATGGGAACCAGTGACATATAGGAATATGCTGCCACCGCGATAGGTCCCAGAATCGCCGTCTGTCCCAGCTTACCAGCTAAGAAGATGGATGTAGGGCCGTCAGCACCACCGATGATGGAGATGGCTGCAGCCGCCTTGTCGTTGAATCCCAGCCAGATTGCGCCGAAGTATGCTGCAAAAATACCAAACTGTGCAGCTGCTCCCAAAAGGAAGCTCTTGGGGTTCGCAATCAGAGGACCGAAGTCTGTCATGGCACCTACGCCCATGAAGATCAGGGACGGCAGGATTGCCAGTTCATCCAGCTTGTAGAAATAATACAGTAAGCCGCCGGCACCGTTTGCTGCATTTTCGGGGTGCAGCATGATATCGGGGTAAATATTTACCAACAGCATACCGAACGCTATCGGGAGTAAGAGCAACGGCTCAAACTCATGACGGATAGCTAAATAAAGGAAAAAGCATGCAACCAGAATCATGACATAGTTTCCCCAGGTCAGGTTAAAAAACGCTGTCTGATGAATCAGGTTGTTAAGCGTACTAGCTATATATTCCATTTGATGACCTCCTGTTGTTTATAGAGCTGATAAAAAAATTAGTTCAGAGTTGCCAGAACTGCACCAGCCTCAACAGTATCACCAACTGCAACGTCAATGCTTGCTACAGTACCGTCTTCGGGAGCTACAACAGGGATTTCCATCTTCATAGCTTCCAGAATGATGACTGCGTCACCCTTCTTAACAGCCTGTCCAACACTTGCCTCTAACTTAAAGATCTTACCGGCTGCACCGGCCTCAACCTTGATGCTGCCTGCTGCGCCGCTTGCCTTGGGCGCTGCTGCGGGAGCCTTGGGTGCTGCCTTGGGAGCTGCGGGAGCCTTTGCTGCTACGGGTGCTCCGGTGGATGCGCCCTCTTCTACTACTACATCATATACGTTGCCATTTACGGTAATGGTATAATTCTTCATTTTAATATCCTCCTACGATTTTACGATTATCTAACTTTGCGGATAGAACGAACTACAAATCCGTCAGTGCTTGCCGCACCCTCGCTTGCTGCGATTGCCGCTGCGATTACGGCTACCAGCTCAGTGTCATCTGCCTCGGTCTCTTCCTGTGCAGCGATCTGAGTTACTGCATTATCAATACCTGCGCTCTTTGCTTCTTCCTTCTTATCCTTTTTGCTGAATGCAGCCTGGATCTTGGGGATGAAGTTGAACAGGGAAATGATCAGTGAGATCATGATCAGCATTACGAATACGGTTCCCATGCCGATCAGAGTGTTCAGTGCAGCCTTGGTCATCAGACCACCCATGGACTCCACGGGATTCAGTGCTGCGGACTCCATCTGCAGGAACATATCGTTGGTGAAGATCACTTCTGCCTGTGCATCCTGATTGGCACCGGTCACATTTACATGTACAATGATCTGATCATCATCGATGGTAGCATCTGCATCACCGACAGCGGTGATACCGCCGATGGTCTTCTTTGCGGAATTGAAAGACTCGATAGCAGTCTTGTATGCATAACCGTCAACGGTGATACCTACATTTTCCTGTACCAGATATGCCACTTCATCAGCGGTATACTCGAAGAAACTCTCCAGAGCAGCTTCGTCTTCAAAATTCTCAAGAGAAGGAATTACATACTGGGTAGCGATTTGGATTGCAGTATCCATCTTACGCTGCTCGTAATCCGTATAGGTCTCCTCACTGCCGCACGCTGTCAAACCAAAGATGCAGGTAATCATACATACTAAGCTTAAAAATTTCTTCATTTTACAATCACCCTTTCTTATACAGTTCCGTGTTTCTTGGCAGGACGGTCTTCACTCTTGGTGAATAACATCTCAAATGCGCCGATCACATATTTTCTGGTGTCAGCTGCATTTACGATCTGGTCCACATATCCTCTCTTGGCTGCACTGGTTACATTCAGAGTCAGAGCTTCGTACTCAGCAGCCTTTTCATTAATTATATCAGCACCCTGGCCATCGTACATGATCTTGGCAGCCAGTTTGCCATCCATAGCACCGATCTGTGCATCCGGCCAAGCCATAGTGATGTCAGCGCCGATTGCCTTGGAGTTCATTACTACATAAGCGGTTCCCAGAGCCTTGCCAATCACAACGTTTACCTTGGGAACGGTAGCGTTTGCGAATGCGTAGGTCAGCTTTGCAGCAGCCTTGGCAATGGCCTTCTCGGAAGCTAAAGTTGCTTCGTAACCCTTTACATTGGTCAGGGTCAGTACAGGAATACCGAAAGCATCACAGAAGTTTACGAACTCTGCAGCCTTCTCGCAGCCCTCTGCGGTCAGAACAGCATCAAGCTTCTCTGCTACTTTACCTTCCTCATCACAGATCTCGGAACGGTTAGCTACCGCACCTACGGTAACACCATCGAGACGTAAGAAACCGGTTACCATATTCTTGGCATATCCGGACTTTACTTCGAAGAAATTGTTGTCATCTGCCAGAATGGACAGCGCAACGGAAGTGTCGCCGACACAGCCTGCGATCTCAGGGTTCACACGATTCAGATCATCGGTGCAGTCCTCTAAGAAACTTGCATCATCTTCGTTGTTGGCAGGCAGGAAGCTTACCAGCTCTCTTACCTTCTCCAGAATGGTTGCTTCGTCAGCTACCACGTCAACGATACCGCTCTCTTCTGCCTGGAACTTAGCGGAAGAAGAATCACACTTGGTGATTACGTTGCCGTCCAAAGCATTGGGAGCATTTACAAACAGCTTTGCATCCTTCTCTTCCATGAAAGTGAAATCGGTCATGGTAGGGAACAGTCCTAAGCCACCGCCACAGGTTCCGAATACAGCGGTGATCTGAGGGATCACGCCGGAAGCCATGGTCTGCTTTAAGTAAATCTCACCGAATGCAGCCAGTGCATCAGTTGCCTCCTGCAGTCTTAAACCCGCAGACTCGATCAGTCCGATCACAGGTGCTCCGGTCTTCATAGCCAGATCGTAGAGGTTTGTAATTTTCTTGGCATGCATCTCACCGATGGTTCCGTTCAGTACGGAAGCATCCTGGCTATATACATATACAAGATTACCATTGATCACTCCGTAGCCGGTAATACAACCGTCAGAAGGAGTTTCATTAGGTTTCAGATTGAAATCCGTAGTTCTTGCGGTTACAAGTCCGCCGATTTCAACGAAACTGTTGTCATCGAGTAAAGCTGCTATTCTTTGACTCGCTTTTGAAGTAGTGCTCATATGTTTTCAGCCCTCCGTTGATAATATAATAAAATATAATAGAAAACGTTTATTAATATAGAAGCACAAATGCCCCCATGATTAACAATTTGTAGTATAACATAAAATCTGCAACTCGCAAAGAACGAATTGCAGATTTTTACAAAATTTATATAAT
>CAVGMD010000120.1:0-5567 GCA_963630275.1 Bacteroidaceae bacterium
TTTCCGTCCTCACTGTCCGCAAGTGCCTGCTCGGAGATATAATATCCTTCCGCATAACGTGCAGGGATTCCGTGTGCCCGAAGTGCCTCCACTGCCGTCGCTGTCGGAAGTATAATCCTCCCAGAACCACTTCTGCATCAGGTCATACATTCCACTGTCCAGTTCCGTGTATTTTTCATAGACGAAATCTCTGTACACCGCCTCCGCTGCACAGTAGGCTCTCTGTGCCTCGTTCCGCGGATCCCTCTGCTTTCGATCCACTGATCGTTTTTCTCTGAACTTCTGCCCTTTTTGATCTCTGCTAAGGATGCCGGTACATAGAGCCTCTCTCTGTTTGCTTCTCCCGTCACGATCCGAAGTTCATTTAACTCGGGCTTATCTTCCTCCGCTCCCAGGGCATAATACTGCGCCATCTGGGTAAAAGGATCGAAACCCTCCCCGGACAGCCATTGAAACATTCCCGCATGATCCACGCCGTAATCGGCATCGGACATCGCCTCAAACTTTCCCGACACATAATTGCCGCCGGTATCTCCATCTGCTATCCTTATCAGACGGATAAGGACTACCGGGATGCCTGCATCGATATGCTTAACTATCTTGGATTTGCTCCGGATTACACCAGATTTTTGCAGGATTTCTACGCGATCCAGAATGGTGACACGCTGTTAGCCGACCATGAGATCTCCGGTGCCGTTACCACGGTAACTACCGAAAATAACGGTACTTATGATGAGTCGGACATCACTCTGCAGCTGACCCCCGAGCAGCAGGAGAACTTCGTTTCCGGCGGATATTATATTCTCTGCAAGGCGAAGGAAGAAGGTTATGTCACTGCGGAGGAAGACCCCAGAGCGGATGATATGTATCTGTTTATCCAGGGCAGCAAGCGCGTGACTTTGGATGAAAACGGGGTGCTGATGAATTACGATACTTGGGATACCCAGGCTGTGCAGCTGCAGATTGTGGTAAATGAGGATTATCCGGATGGTATTATCCGAAATGCAATTCCTTTAAACTACGATGATGACGAGGTGCAAAGCGCCAGCAAGCAGCTGATCAATCTGGATGATTATGATGGGATTTGAGGCAGATCTGACCTCTGATTATCGAACTGTGGTGCAGCCCATGGAGCATCCGGAGAATTACGTGTGCATCTTCTTCATGAAGGATTCACAGGGGAATGTGTCCTATTCGGATATGATACCGTTGAAGTAATAGTAATGAATCGCCGTAGCCCGCAGTGGGGCTACTGGTTTTTCGCAGGCTTCCAGGACGCAGAACGCCCACCACGGATGGAATGTCCTTCCGAAGATGTTTGTCGGGAGGTGGTGACATTTTCTCGAAAAGTGTTGAAAATCAGGGTGGAGCGAACAGGACGTTCGCGACTTTAACCAACTATGCATAAACCATCGCGTTCGACGAGGCAGGGGAGAAAAATCATCTGCACTCCGGCGTCCACTGCCTGCTGCCATGCCACGCCGAACTCAGGCTGCATGGCGGTGTAGGGACGGACCTCGGTGATGCCCTGCATCTGAATGACGAAGGCGACCATGCAGATATATCCCGCTTCTACTGCCTGTGTCAGTTCCCGCAGGTGTTTCACACCGCGTTCAGTAGGTGCATCCGGAAAATAGCCGATCCCGTCGATTTCCAGAGTGCAGCCCTTCACTTCCAGGAGGTATTTTTCCTCCCCTTTTTCCATATAGAAGTCGATACGGGAATTGCCATAAGTATACTCCGGTCTGACCAAATCATAATCCTGCTTCTCCAGCCATTCTTTCACCACTTTATTCGGTGCCTGGCTGTCGATATTGATCCAGCCGATATTTTCCTTATAGACCGCCACCAGGTCATACAACGTTTTTCTGGAAGGATTATCCGAGACCTCCAGCCGTACTGTCGCTCCCGGCAGGAGCAATTCCCTGCATCTCCCCGTATTTTTCACATGTACCGTCTCCGGTCTGCCCTGTATCTCCACATGGGCAATGAATCGGTTGGGGCGGTCAATAAATTTCCCTTCTACTATTTTTCCATACTTCATTACTATTACTACCTCTTCTAGCCGCATTCGCCACCGCGAATGGACTTTATTAATAACGGTACTTCAAACAAAAGCATCACGATCCATCCGATCATATTCGCCCATGCCAGACTTGCGAAATCCAGCTGCAACAGACGTATCATTACAAATACTACCACAACTCTGCCAAACATATTCATAAAGGTGCTGTACAGCGTCACCTTCAGATCGCCGATACCACGGAAAAATCCCTGGATTCCGTTGGTCAGTCCCGGGAGAATGTACATCCAGGAGATGAGATGCAGGTAGCTGATGCCCAGAGATACCACCTGCGCATCCCCGTCCTCGGCGAACAGCGTCATGATCTGCGGAGCCAGCCCCCAGATCACAGCAAACAAACCGATGGAATAGACCAGTTCGATCAAGAGCCCCGTCTGGAATCCTTTCTTCATGCGCTCTTTGTGTCCGGCGCCTTTGTTCTGCGCCAGGAAAGTCGTCATGGCATGTCCGATGTTCTGCTGGGGTGTATAGGCGAAATCATCCACACGGTTCACCGCGGTAAATGCCGCCATGACCGCCACCCCCTGGGTATTGACTACAGACTGAATGATCAGCTTACCCAGCTGTAAGCACACCTGCTGCATGGCACTGGTGCTGCCGTAGCTGACGGTCTTGCCCAGTAAGCTCTTGTCGAAGACCCACCACTTTTTCCCAAGGCATAGCAACGGAATCTTTTTCTTGATATAAATACCGCACAGCAGACAGCACAGACCCTCGCTGCACACTGTGGCAATGGCGCTTCCCGCCACGCCCCATCGCAGTACCACCACAAAAAACAGATCTCCGAAAATATTTAAAAAAGCACTGGTCACCAGAAAATACAACGGTGTCTTACTGTCTCCCAGAGCCCGCATGGTGTTCGCCAGGAAATTATAGATAAATGTAAATATCAGTCCCAGGAAAATGATCCGAAGATATGCTGCTGCCTCCGGAATCGCAGTCTCCGGCACCCGGATCAGCTTTAACACCGGCGTCGCCAACAGCAGCATGAGCAGCGAAAATACCACGGAAAATCCACAGCCCGCCAGCATGGTAGTGCTGATCTGCTTTGACAGGGTATCATAATCTTTCGCTCCATACTGGGAACTCATCAGAACGCTGGCTCCCATACACATTCCGCTGATCAGCAGAATTGCTATATTCATAATCGGCGTGGAAGTTCCCACTGCTGCCAGTGCCTGCTCTCCCACGTATTTTCCTACAATCACGGAGTCCGCCGCATTGTAGGTCAGCTGAAACAGATTACCCAGTACCAGTGGAATCGTAAAAGATACTAAGGGTAACAGTATCTTTCCCCGGGTCATGTCATGTTTCTCTATCGTACTCATTGTTTATTGTTGTCCTTTCGCTTTCATTTTCTCTAAGGAGGGGCTTACTTCTTTTTCTGGAAGTTTTTCCTCTTCCTGCTCTTTTACGGCTTCCGTATTATCCTCCGTACCGGATGCCTCATTTCCACTGACAGAGCTCTGACTTCCCTGCTTGTCTGTCATAGTGCTGTCACTGTTTTGTGCCGCCATTTCCACCTCTTCTGCAGTATCCTCTGCCTGTGCCGCTTCATATACCTGTGGCGGTGCTGCACACTCGTTACCTGCTGCAGTATCCTCTGCTTCAGCCGCCATATCCGAACCGGTGCTGTCTGCCATTTTGGTGCTGCTCATGGTCACATACAGTACTCCTGCCACCACGAAGCACAGACAGGCTGCCGCAATGCGGGACACATAACGCATCGGGAATCTGCGTATTTTCCCCTTTGCATTCTGCTCACTCCGAAGCAGCAATTCTTCGTCCACACCGGACAGGGCACGGAACAGTTTTTCTTCTTTTTCTCTATTTTTATTTTGTCCGCTCATTTTCCTACCTCCGTCTACAGAACAATTCCCTGCTGCTCCAGATATTTCTGCAGCTTTTTCCGCGTGCGGAACAGGGATGTCTTCACGGTATTCAGATTCATGCCATAGCGCTCTGCAATCTGGGCATACTCTTCCACGAACCAGTACCTGCGCAGGAATACGTTACATTCCTGTTCGGAGAGCGTATGCAGGAAAGCATTGATGCTCCGCTCTAACTCTGCTGCTTCCACAGCACTTTCCGTGTCATGGGCTGCGGGAATGCACTCCGCCAGTTCATCCAGCGTAGTATCCATGAGACCGCTTCCCCGCTTTTTCGCATTTTTTGCCTTCCATCTATCAAACGATAAATTGCGGGTAATTGTTCCCAAAAACAGTTCCAGTATCGCTGTATCTTCCACAGGCTCTCTCCTTTCCTGAAAGGGCACTGCCACAATCTTAACCTTGTAACAGTGCCCCTTACTCTTCCTCTATTTATCCCGTCTGTCCGAATTAAAGCTGGAATTTCTTCGCATTTGCATTTAATTCGTCTGCGATGACATTCAGCTGTGCGGTAGCCTGGCGGCAGTCCTCTACGATCTCTGCCAGCTGATCCATGGTAGCGGCAGTCTCTTCGGTGCTTGCCGCATTGTTCTGGGAGATCTCGGTCAGTCCATCGATCTTCTCTACCACATCGGTCTTGTAGCTTTCAATATGATCCAGCTCGTCGGAGATCACATTGATCTCGCCTACGACCTTCTGTACTTCCTGGTTCAGGGTGCTGAATACATTCAGGGTCGTTCCCAGCTTCTCGTTCTGCTGATGGATCTCGCCTACTACACCGTTCATGATCTCTACGCTCTGGTTCGAATTGCGGATCAGATTCTCCACGATGCCGCGGATCTTGTCCGCAGATTCCTTGGACTGGTCTGCCAGACCACGAATCTCTTCCGCTACTACTGCGAAGCCTCTGCCCATCTCACCGGCTCTCGCCGCCTCAATGCTGGCATTTAAGGACAGGAGGTTGGTCTGGTTTGCAATACCTGCGATGATGTCGGTAGCTGCCTGAATTGCCTGTGCTGATTCGTTGGTGATATTGGTCTGCTCCTGCACCTGATCCACCGACTGCTGTGTATGAGTGCTGATCTCTAACAGCTCCTTCAGTGTGCTGTCCACGGTCGCATTGCTCTCTTTCATGTTGGCAGCACTGCTGCTTAAGGCATTGACGCTGTCTGCGGTACGGTTCAGGGCATTGCTCATCTCGTTCATGCTCTCGCTGACTCTCTGGGTATCCGCTGCCTGGGTCGTTGCACCCTGGGCGATCTCATTCACTGCGATGTTCACAGAGGAGATGGACTGTCCGATGCTGTCAAAATTATTGGAAAAAGTTCCGGTGAAATCGTTCATATCCTTCATGGAATTATGAATATCCGTAATGATATGAGAAAAGCCGGTCACTACGGAATATACGGCTCTGGCGCTCTTACCGACTTCGTCGCTGCGGTTCAACAGCTTATCGGGAACCTTGAAGTTCAGCTTGCCTTCTGCGATCTGATCCAGATTGCCTACCACACCTAAAAGTGCCTTGGAGCTCAGACCTACTACAATAAAGGTGAAGACACAGAATACAGCCACTAAAATCAGAATCACTGTAGCTC
>CAVGMD010000121.1:0-5549 GCA_963630275.1 Bacteroidaceae bacterium
AAAACGAGACGACCGAAGTCGCCTCGTAAAAGTCTAACTTTGAGGGGTCACCTCAAAAGAGCTGAACATTTTTATTGAAATGAGAAGCCACCTTTGGGATGCGAGAGGGGTTGCAAAGGGATCTTACTGGAAAATATTGACACATTACTGCATTATATATATAATGACAGGAATATGAGTTTTCATAACGAATGACAATCAGGCAGTAGAGCTTGCATATTGCAGAAGCTTTTGAATTATGATTAGAATCAATATGGGGGGAGGAGATAAAAATATGAAAAAATTGAAGTTAAGGGTAAAGAAAATACTGGTATTGATCATGTCAGCAGTCATGTCGGTCAATGCTGTGGGCTTTTCTGGATTGGAAGTAGCTGTGGATGCATCCGGAAGCGAAGCTGTGCAGCAAGAAATGCAAATGACACAGGCGAATGTGGAAGAGCAGCAGGATGTAGAGGGAGAAGATACGCTTCCGGAGCTTACGGGAAGTCTGGATTTAAAAATCGGAAACGGATCTTCTTCCGTAACGATAGGTGATGAGATCACTGCAACTTTTACGGATGGTGACAGCGGCGAAGGACGTTATATTTTCAAATGGTATTGTGTAGATGGGGATACGGAGACAGTTGTCAGCGACACATCACTAATTCTTCCGGAGGGAACTCTGAACAAAGAGAGTAAATATATGATTAAGCAGGCGGATATCGGAAAGCAGTTTTACTGTGAGGTGACAAAAATAGGAACCTCCGGTTCGGTAAAATCGGAAATGACGTCCCCTGTCCTCGGATATTCACTTGATGGTGCTGTTTTCACACTGGGGGAGAGCTCCTGGACATATGACGGAACCGAGAAGAAGCCTACGGTCAGGTTTGTAACGATTTCTGGGAATATAACCTTGACGCCTGGTAGAAGTTTTGAGGTTTCCTATGAAAACAATATCCATGCGGGAACGGCAAAGATTATCATAACTGGTCTAGGACTATATTCTGGAAGTACTGCGGAGACGACCTTTACAATCGGGCGGAAAACAGACTTCGATGATTTGAAAATCGAGGGCGTTGAGGACATCTATGAGTATACCGGGGAAGAAATATGTCCGAAAATTGTTGTGAAGGACGGGGACGAGGTAATTCCAGAGTCACAGTATATCGTGTCCTACAAATATAATGTAAATCCGGGAACAGCGGTCGTCACAATCACAGGAACGGATGATGGAGACTATGACTTCAGCGCAACCAACAACTATAAGAATTTTACAATAGTCCATGACCATGACTGGGAATATTCTGTGAATAATTTCACAATAGGTATGGAATGCACCAAAGATGCCTGCACGCAAAGACGCGCTAAGCTGGGGCTCTGGATCGAAAATGTGGATAATTTAACATATAACGGAGGAACACAGGATGTTGCGACTGTTATGCAGTATCCTAACAATATTTATCCGGAAAACAAAATAAAGAAGGCATATATTGGAGACGGACTGGAAAACGGCCTACCGAAAAATGCCGGAAGTTACACGGCGACGATGTCGGTCGAGGATGGCGGCGTGACGTATACAGCCAAATATAATTTTGAAATTAAGAAAGCGGAACCGGACATCGGAACCGTGACGGCAGACATACTGAACGATACGCTTGATGTGAATCAGGTGCAGCTTTCCCGTACGAATACAGCGGTGCCGGGAACCATCAGATTAAAAGAGGGAACAGAGCTTAAGTACGGCACATATGACTATAACTGGGTGTTTGAACCTGAAGACAGTGCCAACTACGAGACGATAGATGGAACAGTAAGCATTACGGTAGCGGATACGATTGCACCGACGGCAAGCTATACGATTGGAGAGGGCTACAGCCGAGAATTTCTCAATATAATTTCCTATGGTTATCTCTGCAAAAATACAGAAACCATGGAAATCACGTTCGAGGATAATTTAAGCGGTGTTGAGGAAAAGCAGTACTATATCGCAGATGGTAAAATCACAGACTTTGAAGGTGTTGCATGGACGGATTATACAGGACCGATTGTTTTACCACTCGGACTGGAAAGGATTGTGTATGTCCGGGTAACAGACAATGCCGGAAATATGGCAATTCTTAACAGTGAAGGTCTGGTTGTTTATCAGGAAAGTGTACTGAAATGGAATGAGATTAGTTATAACTATCGAGAGGGCCTGTCGAAAGAGACATATTTGGAGACGAATGGGAATAGCTTTGCTGAGTTGGTAGATGACAGTGATGTTGAACTGCGTGAGAAATATGATTATGAGTTCGATTATGCGAGCGGACAACTAAGTCTTAGCAGTAGTTATCTTGACACTCTCAGTGTTGGAACACATACCTATAAAATAAAGATGCATCCGCAGGGAGCAAATGAAAATGTGTATGGGATCATTGCCTACAGTTTTTCCATTAAAGTGGAAAAGGCAGAGCTATATGTGGTGGATGTACAAGCAACAGACAGGATGTACGATGGAAGCAGTCTCGTGGATATAACAGGCATTACGCTGGACAGAATGGATGGATTGCCGCTTAATGCATCATCAGCAGAGGTTTATGTTGATATAAACGGTCTTCAGGGTACATTGGAAAAGGCGGATGCGGGAACATATCGTAGCATAACGCTGCCAGCACTTACCCTTACAGGGACGGATGCAGATAGTTATGTAATTGTTCAGCCGGACAGTCCGGTCGACTTGCTGCCGGCAGTGACGATTTCCCAAAAGCCGGCACCGGTAATCCAGATGATTCAAAAGAGCTATGTCTATACAAAGGATATCGAAGAAAAGATTGATTTAAAAGAATTCCTTCCTGCTGACTGTGGAGAAGCCGTTTTTGGAAATCCAAACGATGGAGCGGGAGGATATGCGCATTATAAGACGGCTCCGGCTGTAAATGGAAGTATCCTGTCCTACACAGCGGGAAAGACGACATGGGAACAAATGCAGGATGACAATGGTGGAGAGATTGTGATTCCGGTGCAGATGACAAACTATGAGAATACGGAAATCAAGCTTACATTGTCTCTGCGGGATCAGACGAATGTGAAGTTAAAAACCGGTACGGAGGTACGACTGAAAAATAATGTGCTGACTTATGGTGAGCCGCTATCGAAGCTTACATTTGAAGATGCAGTATTTACGGACGAAGCAGGAAATGTTATAGAAGGCAGACTTGACTGGATGGATGGTACCAGTGTGCCACATACAGGAAGTGCTGTGGGTACATGGCAATTTACACCGGCGGATGCTGAATATAAGACGGTTGAGGGAACTGTTGACATTGTGGTCAACCCGACAAAGCCTGAGATCAAGGATCCTGCTGTTGAGGAGAGAATCTATCATCCGACAAAAGCGCTGGAGGACAGTGATCTGACCGGTATCGTTGCAAATGGAATTGATGGAACTGCATTAGATGGAACATGGAGCTGGAAGGAAGCAGGGATTGTTCCGACGGTTGGCAACAGCGGTTACGAAGCAGTATTTACACCGGCTGACACGCAAAATTATACTGCAGTCAGCGTAACAGTTGAAGTGAAGGTGCAAAAGGCAGTGCCGGCTATTGTGCAAAATCCTGCAGCTACAGAGATTGCATATGGTGAAAGCCTTGCGAACTCTGTATTAAACGGCGGATCAGCACAGCATAGCATTTCTAAAACTGCTGTAAGCGGAAAATTTGCATGGAAGGATGCAACAATTAAGCCAAACGTTGCAGACAGTAATCAGACGGCATATACGCTGGTATTCACACCGGATGATACAGCAAATTATGATATAACAGAAACAACAGTCACACTGAATATAAAGCGTGTGGGCAATGCACCGAACCTTCCGGCAAACCGGATGAGTGTAGCATATAACTGTAAAACAGTCAAAGATATAACCCTTCCGGAAGGCTGGAAATGGGCAGATGCAGACCAGGAGACAAATCTGGCTGTAGGAACATCGGTTCAGGCAACTGCGATTTACATCGGTGAAGGACATGGAAATTATGAAACAGAAAGCATCGTGATTGAGATTACGCGTCTTGCCGATACCAACAAAGAAGATGAAGGCGGAAGCAGTTCATCCGCAACATCAGAGGATACTACGACAACAGATGGAAAGCAAAATCCGCCGGCATCGAAACCTGCGTCCGGATCTACATCGGAAGCTGTATCAGAGCCTGTATCTGAGCCTGCACCCGAACCTGCACCGGCGATATCGGATAAAGACAAGGATGAAAATAACACAAAAGCTCCATTTATCAAGGGTGAAGATGGCAAGGAAGGCTGGGAGGTCATTCAAACGCAGGTGAAGGAAGCTGCAGAAGGCGAAACAATCCAAGTGGATATGAATGGCACGACGGTTGTTCCGGGTGATATTTTTGATAGCATTAAGGGCAGTGATGTTACGATAACCTTTGATTTAGGCGATGGCATTCTCTGGACGGTGAATGGTCTTGATGTTACTGCACAGAATGTAAAGGATATTGATTTTGGCGTAACGATGGGAGAGCAGGCAGGAGAGAGCATTCCTGTTGATGTGATCAATAATGTTACAGGAGAACGCTATTCCATTAATCTGACGCTGGCATATGATGGAGAGTTTGGTTTCAATGCGACTCTTACAATCAATATGGATGCGGCAAATGCAGGATTATATGCAAACCTGTTCTATTACAATTCGGCAAGCGGTGAACTGGAATTTATGTGTGCCGGTAAGATTGATGAAGCTGGTAATACGGAGCTGACCTTCAGCCACGCATCGGATTACACAATCGTGATTGACACCCAGCCAATGAATCAAACCGCGGTTGACGCAGGAATCTCAAAGGATCATTCCGGTAACGGATTATTATGGATTCTGATTGGCACGCTTGCAGTTGTTTTGATCGCAATTGGAGCGGGATATGTGTTATACCGGAGGAGAGGTAAGCAGCAGTAAAAGAAGGCTCATAAATGAAAAATATGGGCGGTGCTAACAATTACTTGACAAAAACTTTATGAATTAATATGTTGACACACACAGCTGTATTTGATAATATTTATCAAGTAAGTAAATATTCCATGAGGGAGTAGTTAGCGCGAAAGTGTGATTTGTCAACATTCTGATTATAATAGAGAGTATAATCTGGCAAATCTTAAATAATGAGACTCATGTATATCGATTAACAGATTGTGTAATGTACACAGGCTGGCAGTTGATATACATGAGTCTTTTTTTATCTGTTGGGTATAATTGTAATATCAGATGCCTGAGCTTACAAAACTGTTGTGGAATGAAAAAAAGGGAGAAAAGGAGAAAAACATGGAAAAAATCATTAACAATGCCCCATTTGCTCTTGTACTTGTATTTCTTGTAATAGGCTTTGTACTGCTTATTAAAGGTGCGGACTTCTTTGTGGAGGGAAGTTCAAGTGTAGCAAAGAGACTGCGTGTTCCTTCAATAATTATCGGACTTACGATTGTTGCAATGGGAACGTCACTTCCAGAGACAGCGGTCAGTGTATCAGCTTCACTTACAGGTAACAATGAGCTTGCAGTCAGTAACGTAGTTGGCTCTAATATAT
>CAVGMD010000122.1:0-5332 GCA_963630275.1 Bacteroidaceae bacterium
CTGGTGTGGTGGTCTTATTTTGATACCCAATTTTCAACCTGTATAAAATTTTCAAAGTTCTTTCAATTTAGCCTTGACTTTTTATTTGCAGGCTAAAATTACTTCATAAACGATTTCTTCGCTTTTCAAGCTCTCGAAATCGCAACAAACATGCGTAATCCGGGCTAATCGCCCTACTTACTTATGTTTGTTTATTCCCCTCATAGGAAGTCAGCCTTGCCTGCAAGCAGTCATGCAGACTTCCTATGGGTGAATGATTATCAGTTCATATTCCCTGCTGCCGATGCCGATCTTCTCCGCATGCTCCAGGCAGGTCTTGTACTCCGCATTGGGAGTGGTATTTTCAAAGTGATCGTGGTGATCACAGAAGTCCGCTTCTGCCATAGCATCCGTCAGCTGGGTGTTGGGCAGCGGTGTCTGCTTCAGGCAGGCATCCACGCAGGCCTGATCCAGTGCCAGGGGATCGAAGGATGCAAACATACCGATGTTCGGCAGAATGGGCACATCGTTCTCGCTGTGGCAGTCACAGTTCGGAGATACATCCACCACCAGAGAAATATGAAAATTCGGTCTGCCGTCCACAACTGCCTTCGCATACTCTGCCATACGACAGTTGAAATCCTTCGTTGCCGCATCGTAACCGCTGTGGATCGCATCAAAGTTGCAGGCACCGATACAGCGTCCGCAGCCTAAGCATTTTGTCTTATCAATGTGCATCTTGTGAGTGGTCTCATCATATACCAGACCGCTGTTGGCACATTCTCTCATGCAGCGTTTGCAGCCACGGCACAGATTCTCGTCGATCTCCGGCTGTCCGTTGGCATGCTGCTCCATTTTACCGGCTCTGGAACCGCAGCCCATGCCGATATTTTTAATAGCTCCGCCGAAGCCCGCCATCTCATGTCCCTTGAAATGATTCAGGGAAATAAATACGTCCGCATCCATGATGGCACGGCCGATCTTCGCATTTTTCACATATTCGCCGCCCTCTACCGGCACTTCGATGTCATCCGTTCCTTTCAGACCATCACCGATGATCACAGGACAGCCCACCGTCAGGGGTGTGAAACCGTTCTCCCAGGCACAGTACATATGCTCGATGGCATTCTTACGGCTGCCGGGATACAGAGTGTTGCAATCGGTCAGGAAAGGCACACCGCCCAGCTCCTTTACCACATCCGCTACCGCTTTCGCATAATTGGGACGCAAGAATCCCAGATTGCCCAACTCACCGAAGTGCATCTTGATGGCAACAAATTTATGATCCATATCAATATCCTGAATCCCCGCCGCCTTCATCAGACGCTTTAACTTACTGGGAAGCCCCTCTCCCAGACGGGTTCTGAAATCTGTAAAATATACCTTTGATTTTTCCATAGACTTATCCTCCGTACCAAAAAAGATACTACGATTATAACACATCTTTTTCTGTTTTTGAGAATTTTTCTGTAAAAAAGGACGACCCCAACGTTTTCTGCCGGTTTCGTCCTTTTAACGTATTTCATCCGAAATACTTCCCTATTTCTTTGTACACCGTACATCGATGTACGATGCAAGTGTTTTTTTATTTTTCTTCCAAATTTTTTTGCAATTACCACCCAATATCCTGCTATTTAAAACGATATTTTCCTTTTCCGTATCCTTGAACAGCTTCAATAATATTATTATCCACCAAAAATTTAAGCAGTTGAGAAGCCCTCGCCGGTTTTAATCCATCTACTGCCTGAAGACCTATTGCTGTATGCCAGGCATAGCCTTTATCCCTCTTACCCGGTTCGGATTCTCTTATATATTCTTTAAATGGATCCTGTTCCACCAGCCCGTCCTCCTACTCTGTCAAAATACCTCTGTTACTTTGCAGTATAGCATAGAGCTCATTTTTTGCCTACGTCCATTTTTCTTTTCTGCGCTTCTTGTATCGCGCAGCCTTCTCCACAAACCGCTCCGCGAACTCCGGGCAGGAGGGATAATAGAGGTGGGGGAAGCCGTACCAGTGGTTCTCTCCCACATGGATGCAGGGGTAATTCCGTCCGGTGGTGGGCTTGGTGGCAATGCAGTCTGCGCCGTTGTCTTCACTGTCATAGTAATGGAATTCGTGGGCACGGATGCAGCTGCCGGAGGGCAGAAAATGTCCGGCGGTCTCTTCCACTTCGATGTATCCGAAGCGCACCAGTTTTCCGGTGTCGAAGCATTTACCGGGCAGGACTCCCGCCATAGGATAGGAATGCCCCTCTCTGTCCGTCAGGGTCGTATGCAGGTATAGAAATCCGCCGCACTCCGCCACGGTGGGGAGTCCCTCTGTGACTGCCTCCCGGATCACCGTGCGCATAGCATGGTTCTCACTCAGCTGCCCGGCATACAGTTCCGGATAGCCGCCACCCAGCAGCATTCCGTGGACGTTTTCCGGCAGTACCTTGTCATACAACGGAGAAAAATACACCAATTCTGCCCCCGCCTGTTCCAGCAGACGCAGGTTCTCTTCATAATAGAAGCAAAAGGCTTCGTCCCGGGCTACAGCGATCCGTGGACGCATTGTTTCGCCATCTTCCGTGGACTCCGGTTCTTCCGCTGCCCCTTCACTGCATTCCTTTTTTGGTTGGGAAGCTCCTTCTGTGCTGTCAATTCCCAACGGCTCTGCCGCTTCTGCGATCTGCAACACCTTTGCAATATCTACGGTCTCCCGTAATTTTTCTGCCGCCATGCGGATCTGTCCCTGCAAATTCTCCAGTTCTCCCGGCATGCATAAACCTAAGTGTCTGCTGGCAATCTGCAAGTCCTTATTTTCCGGAAAACACCCAAGCACTGCGATGCCAAGTTCCTCTTCTGCCAGAGCCTTCAGAATCTCATAATAAGCCGCGGACATCCGGTTGAAGATCACGCCCTGGATCAGATGCGCTTTATCGTAAGCCAGGAATCCGGCGATCAGAGGGATCACCGATCTTCCCATTCCCTTCGCATCCACCACCAGTATAATGGGAGTCTGCGTCACCTTTGCCAGATGATAGGAGGAGCCTTCCTCACGGATGCCGCCCAGCCCGTCATACAGTCCCATGACGCCTTCCATTACCACAAGCCCGCCTTCCCTGCGGTCTCTCAAAAACAGTTTGCGAGTGCCCTCTTCCCCGGTAAAAAATGTGTCCAGATTCCTGGCGGGAATACCCAGCACCTGTCTGTGGAACATGGGATCGATATAATCCGGACCGCATTTGCAGGAGGAGATATCCTCCCCGTTTTCTTTAAAGATCTGCAGCAAGCCACAGGTGATCGTGGTCTTGCCGCTGCCGCTCTTCGGTGCGGCGATCATGATGCGGCGTATCTTCTTTTTCTGTACTCCGGTCATCTCCATACCTATTCATCCTTCCCGTTTCCTATAACAGCCTACTTTGTATCGCTTTCTTCTCGTTCCCGGAACGTAAACGAACAGATCCACACCGGATTCTCCGCCTGAGGCAGATGATAGCTCCCCAGCTTTTTCACCCGGCTTACCTGCATCTGCAGAATTTCCTCGTCTTTTACCGGAAAAGCTTCCAATACTTCCCGAAGTTCCGCAATGGTCTCCATGCTGATGGCATTGATCACAATGCGCATGTGGGGATTCTTCCTGTACAAGGTCTGTAAAATATCCGGCAATCTGCCGCCACTGCCACCGATAAACGCATGGGTCGGCACAGGTAATTCTTCCAGTCCTTCCGGTGCCGGAGCTTCGATGATCTGTATATTATCCATGTGAAAATGCTCTCTGTTTTTTTGAAGCAGTTCCACTGCCTCCGGTTTCCTCTCAATGGCATAGACCTGCACCTGTCCTGATAATCCGGCGATCTCTATGGCGACGGATCCGGTACCACTGCCGATGTCATAGACCATCGCGTTTTCTGTCAGATGCAGCTTGCAGATGCTGACCTCCCGAACTTCCTCCTTGGTCATGGGCGTTTTAGTATCCCGCAGGAAACAGGAGTCCGCTCTTCCGTGAGTCAGTCGTCCGGGCTGTGGGTGAGGATTACGGATCAGGCAGGTATACAGCCCTTCCTCTGTAATCTCTTCCCACTGCTCCGGTGTCAGGATCCGGATACTTTCCTCCGGATAGGACATCTGATATCCCACAATCACTTCACAGTCCATCAGTCCCGCTTCCGCAAGCAAACGTCCGATCTTGCGGATGTCCTCACTTCCGGAAGTCAGTAAAAATACTTTTTCCCGACTCTCCACCGTTGCTGAAAGCCTCTTCAGTTTCTTGCCGTGCATGCTCAAAATGGCGGCATCTTCATAACTTTCTCCCACCCGGGCTGCCAGGGTAACCACAGAAGAAAGTCCCGGCAGAATACGCACTTTAGCGTTTAGCCGTCCTGCAGTAATTGCCTCCTGCAATGCCACATACAGTTTCCTGCATCCGCTGTAAAATCCGGTATCCCCGGAAAACAGAACCGTTACCCGAAGTTTTTCCTGCTGTGCTGTAATCCCGCTTTTCTGTAATTGTTCCAGATATGGCAGAATCTGAGCCGTCATGTAATACGGTCTTTTTTCTATTTTGGCAGAATACCCTGCGATCATGCGCTCCGCCCCCAGCAGGATATCCGCAGTTTCGATTGCATGCTGCACTTCTTGTGTCTGTGTGTCTCTGCTGCCCATGCCGATTCCGGCGAGACGGATCTCCATGCTGCCCTGTCCGGAAAGCTTACAATCACAGAGTTCTTCCAGTTTTCCACACATCCCCGCAAAAGAGTAAGCGTCTGTCCCCAGCATATTCCCGGCAGCATCCGAAGTCTTCTGCGCAGGCTCTATCACATACACCGGGATTCCCAGCATTTTCGCGGCTTCCAGTTTTTCCTGATACCCTCCGGTGCGTCCGCTGTTTTTCGTGACCATGTGGCGGATATCGTATTGCTTCAGAATAGCGGCATTCATCTCTGTGGAAAAAGGTCCCTGCAATGCCAGGATCTGTCTGCCTTTGATTCCCTGTTCCATGCACAGTTCCAGGCTCTCTCTGCCCGGAAGGATCCGCACATACAGGCGGTCATGCAATCTGCCGGAAGCACAATACGTTGCCAGTTCCTTGCTCCCTGTGGTCAGCAGAATATTGCCCTCTGTATCTTCCAGCGCTTTCGCACAATCTGCGTTGTTTTCAAAATATTGGATATTTGTAACGTTTTCCTCTGCTTCCGCAGCCCCGTCGATTTGCCGTTCCAGACGCAGGTAGATGGGAAACTTCGCATCTTTTTCCGAAGATCGAATTGCCGCAACGGCTCCCCTGATGTTCTCCGTAACGACTTTTGCATAAGGATGGGTGGCATCCACTACGATCTCATAGCCTTCGTCGTACAGAAACTTCTGCATC
>CAVGMD010000123.1:0-5327 GCA_963630275.1 Bacteroidaceae bacterium
CGTCCCTCAACCCTGCACAGGGAACTTCTCCCTGTACCCAGCGCAGGACACTGCCATTCCTGCACCTCGGCTCAGAGGGCTGCACCCTCTGAAACTCCGACGAACAAAAAAGCTGCAACATACCATTTTTATCATCATGGTATATTTGCAGCTTTTCTGCTTAATGGGCAAAACGAAAGCGACCAACTTTTTACGGTTGATCGCCTTCGGTCTGCCTATTCAATTCGTCTTGCTGCCACAATAAATCTGCCATTTGCAGTATGGTAACTACATGTGGAAAGAATTAAAATCTGTTCACCATAAACGGGTGAAATAGCTGTATCATAAACCGAGTTTGCGCACAGCCATTCTGCCAATTCTTTATAATCCGATTCCGAAAGTTCCCCCGCATAGTTATAATAGCGCAGCCCATCTTCATCAGCATACAGAATTCTTGTTTCTACTACCGCAAACACTTCATACTCTCGATATTCATACAATGTATTAAATGAAAATGTTTCGTTCTCTCTCCAAAAATCCTCTTTTTCATAATTATCAAGCGTGCCGAACATCGTATTATTTTTCATGTTATGTCCGTAGATGATGAAACAGTCACTATCTATATTGCCGTTTTTCCCGATAAAGGGTGTCCCACTTTGGGAATCCCTTTTGTCAAATGCACGGCGAAGATAATATTCCGGTTCATCAGGCGTGAACATGACAGGATAATCAATCTTCGTATTTGGAATGCTTAGCCAACCAATAAGGTCGTTATTCATTTCATAAATGTCCTCATATTGAGGCAACGGCTTTACAGTTTTTTCTTCTGATATCGGTTCATAGATATTATCATTATCTTCGTTTTGAGCAAGGTTTTGCTCTGTTTCCAACACGATATTTGCTAAATCTTCAAAGACATCCTGCTCGTGTTTTGCTTTCATTGTCTGCGTTATGAACATAACCATAGAAAAACAAAATAACAGGAACAGTACTGCTTTTATAACGGCTAAAAAATCATTTCGGGGCATTCTTTTATGAAATTCCATTTTACATTTAGATCCCATGCTTTTCTCCTTATCAGCAGAAGGGGATGAAGCTGCGCTGCAACCTCATCCCCTCGCTTTTTGTAAAAATCAAGCTGATAGTGTTTATCCTCTCAGGTTCACCGCATTTCAAATTGATTTTCTTTTTTTGCAATTCTATTTCTGTACATGGCGACCTGTATAACGACGTTTCCGTCCGTAAAGAGAAACACCTGTAAATGCCGCAAATGAGATAATCATCAGAGCTAACCAGAAATCAACATTGCTTTCATCGCCGGTTTGCGGCACCGGATCCGTCGGTACTGCCGATTTATCCGGTACATTCGGATTGTCTGGTGTGTTAGGTGTATCCGGATTTGTAGGATTATCAGGGTTGTCCGGTGTCACCGGTGCGGTATCTTTGCTGTTGGTAAAAGCTGCCACAACCGTTTTCCCATCACCAATGATTCCAGTGTCTCCAACTGCACTTACCGTATATCCTTCATTATCGCTTTCCGTCACCGAATAGTGGATTCCGGATGGCAGTCCCTTTGCAGTATTACTTTCTCCATGCTTCAATGTGATCGTTGCAATTCCCTTGTCAAAGGTCACATCCCCATATTTTCCACTGATGGATTGATCCAGCTTAATTGTAAAGGTAAATGCTTTTGTGGTGTCTCCCGCAGTGCCGGATACCGTCTTACTGACTGTCAGATTACCGTATCCATCGTCATCAGAATCCCCTCCACCATGGCCACCTCCACCGCTGCTTCTCTTGGTGTTGGTAAACGCAGCTGTTGCCGTCTGATTTTTTGCAATGCTGCCATTTGCTCCGGTAGCGGTTGTCGTATAGCCATTTTGGTTGGCTTCACTCTCGGTAACTTCATAACTGATTCCTGCCGGAAGTCCGGTGGCAGTTTTCTTCTCGTTATGCTTCAGAGTAAAGGTCGCTGTACCATTTGCAAAGGTCATCTCTCCATAGCTTCCGCTGAGAGTGCTGTCTCCGAGCTTTACCGTAAATGAGAAGGCTTTATTTGTATCTCCTGCGTTACCGGCAACCACCTTGGAGACAATTAAGTTACCGAGATTGTCATGAGAATCATCTCCGCCGCCGTTCTTCGCATTGGTAAACGCTGCCATTGCGGTCTGATCTTTTACGATACTGCCACTTGCTCCCGTAGCTGTTGTTGTATAACCGTCCTGATTGGCTTCGCTCTCTGTGACTTCATAACTGATTCCTGCCGGAAGTCCGGTGGCAGTTTTCTTCTCGTTATGCTTCAGAGTAAAGGTCGCTGTACCATTTGCAAAGGTCATCTCTCCATAGCTTCCGCTGATGGTGCTGTTCCCGAGCTTTACCGTAAACGAGAAGGATTTGTTCGTATCTCCTGCATTGCCAGCAACCACCTTGGATACAGTTAAATTACCGTTTTCATCTTCCGGAGTTGGGGGATTAGGAGTATCACTTTCTTTATAATCATTGGTAAATGCAACAGATGCAGCAGATTGCTTTGTGTCTGCTTTAAAAACAAGCTTAAAGCCAAAATCATAATAGCGGAACTGATTCCATGCATTAGGAACCTCAATGTATCCCTTAACACGATCCAGAGTTATACTTTCGCCATCAGCGACTTCATCTCCATTATTCATGGCCTTCAGTACATTTGCTGTCGCTTCATCGGTTTTATCCATGTATTCCTTAATACCGCCGACACTGTCATCCGATGTGGCGCTGTTATCAATAGCTGTAGACACCTGCCGATCCTCACTGTCAAGTGAGAAACGAATGCAGCGCTCATACAAATATTCGTAGGCCATACTTAGAATTTCCGGATCAGATTCCAGCAAATAGTAGTCTGGCTGATAAGCGTAGGTTGCAGCATCCTCTGTACTGAACTCCTGTCCGCCGGAAATCAGTTTTTTACCGGCTTCAATACGAGTATCGCTGAAGCCCCAGGTTTTGAAATAGTCAAGGGTTCCGTCATTAAGCGAAGCATAGGGAATACACCAGTTAGCCATGGTTCCTGCCAGATTAGAATAATAGGTGGTAATATGACTCTGACCAGCATACGGCATAGCCGGAGAACCCTTGTAGCCTGTACCAAGCACATTGTATTTCTGCGCCACTGTCAGCTCGTCCAGAGAATTCACTCCGTAGAATGCACAGATAAAATCGGCATAAGTGCGACTACTGTCTGCCGGTAGACTGATTTCTGTTCCTTCCCAGTTTTTGAAGATGAAAGCTTGCTTAATCAACTCTGGAAGAGCGTTCATTTGCTTCAAAGTGATAGTCTGTGCGCTATTTGTAGAAGAATTTCCAGTCAGTGTGTCCTTGCTTGGATTGCTATTAAAATAAGAAACAACAGCCGGATTGATACAACGGAGAGGTGCAATAGCTGTGCGCACCTTGTTGCCATCAAATCCTTCGACATCAAGAGAACCTGCGGTATTATTCTGACCGATCAGGAAAGAATATATCGACTGCCACACTTCACCCCAGCCGTAGCCGGCAGAGGTGCTACTTGAACCCTCATCAGTATTCAGCATAGTCGGGCTATTGGATGGGGTATAGGTATCACCGACCGGAATCCAATTGACTGTATCAAATTCATAATCCTGATAGCGGATTGCTGTGCCGGTTTCATTGACAAATTTTACCTTAAAACTGCGCGGTGCATAGTTCTGGTAGTTTCGCATCTGCGCTTCCATTGACTCCGCCAGCAAATCACAGTCAACAGTGATGTTCCCATCCGCATCAATCTGATCAGAGGTCAGCGTATAGGTGTAATAACCATCATCATCCGTGATCAGATTTCCGCTTTCTTTTTTCCATCCTCCGGTAGTCGCCGCAGCAGCAGATGATACTGTAACAGTTGCTGTACAGCCGTCTTGCGCTGTTCCTCCATTCACGGAGAATGTGGTCGATTTGTAGTTTGCCTGCGCCGGAGCAGTTTCAACCACTGTGTACTCACCCGGTTCCAATCCTGTAAGCAATGCGCTCTCACCAGCCTTGATGCTGATTTTACCGTCTGCCGGTATAGCTTGCGCCGTGTTGCCATCTATGCTGTACTGACCGACAGCAGGCATGCCGCCCTTAGTAACATTAAACTCAAATACCGTGTCAACGTCAGGCGTGCCTGTGCCGGTAACTGTCTTACTGATAGTCAGACTTCCTGTATGAACAGGTGTATTGCTATACTGGGCATACAATATCTTATTCTCATTCATTGGAAGCACAGCATCCTTGCTGTAAGAAGTTCCGCTTCCGTCTGCCTCGGTATTCCATCCGATAAATTCACTTCCGCCTGCCTGGAACATATTGTCGGAAACTGTTGCATTTTCTCCCGGATAAAAGGCTTTTTCCTGATATTTGGTTCTGCCGCTGCCATCATTTGCATCATAGAGGAGCAGATAGCCTCCCCAGATAGCCTTTAGTCCGTTTGTTGCATTCAGCTTTCCGTCAGCCGGAACAGGGCTTTGCAGATCTTCAAATCTATGAGCATTTCCTGCATCATCTAAAGCCTCATCGATATACCAGTTAATAAACGGAATCATCAGATCATCAGAAACAGCATGTCCTGCTATCGGCGTGATCAGACAGTTTTCCGCTAAAATGTCTGAATATTCACGGTATGGATAGTCTGCATTAACAGTTTTCTGTGCCGAATCTGTTTCATCATAGATATCGTCTCCGGCATAGCTTTGATCGTTGTTGGCTTTATTATCAAATATGAGGGAATCGTCACTCATGGAAAATACACAGGGAGTTTCGTGATACTGAACGAATACACCGCCGCCGTTCTCACCGGCTGTATTGTTTCTGATCGTTCCTCCATCCATCACAAAATTCGCACTGTCACGATCAGACTGTGCTACGTAATCCTTACCAGTAACATCCGAAACATAGACTCCACCGCCTGATATATCAGCATGATTACCACGTATCATGCCACCATTCATATAGAAGCGGCCTGCAAAGTTATTTCCTTCTGTTTCTGTAAACTCCTGGTCGTCCACATAAACTGCACCGCCATTCGTGCAGCTACGGTTTCCTTCCATCGTACCGTCATTTAAAATGAAGGTTGCTCCGACATGTACAAACACGCCTCCGCCATTTGACTCATAGAATTTACCCTCTGTCTCTGATCTCGGGCCGACCGTTTTATTATTGCTGATTTCACCTCCGTTAAATGTCACCTTTGCGCCTACAACATACCACTTGCCGTCGGTATCCTTATAGTAATCCGGTGAATAGACGCACATTGCTCCGCCTTCCCACTTGGCAGTGTTATTACATATGTCTACATCTGTCATTCTGACAGTAGCGTC
>CAVGMD010000124.1:0-5306 GCA_963630275.1 Bacteroidaceae bacterium
CAGAAATCACATATAAGGCTAGGCTACGAGAGATAAGTTGGCTTAAAGCAACGAACCCGTCTGAATATTATGGCAGTGATATTCCTGGCTGTTATCGTAGTAGTGCTCCTTTTTGCTGTCAGCATGGCTACCAAGATGGGACATACCATTTCCGATACCGGTGAAGCAGGACGTGGATTCGCAGTCGTAGCAGACCAGATCCGTCAGCTGGCTGAGCAGAGCACCAAGTCTTCTGCTACCAGTGAAGAACTGTCCGCACAGGCAATCTCTCTGGATGAACTGATCAGCAAGTTTATCCTTCCTCAGGATTAAGGATTCATTACGGTCGGGATTGACCGGATTAAATCACAGAATAGACCGATACAGATTCTCAGATAGGAAGTGGACAAGGCTGCCCGGAATGAGCTATAATTACAGAGAAACATGTTAGGAATCCAGTGAGTGAAACGAGGTAATCATGGGAATGGAGCAGGAACAGACACCCCATAAGCGCAGAGTGCGGTATAAGGGAAAATACCCTAAGAAATTCGAGGAAAAATATAAGGAATTACAGCCGGAAAAGTACGGAGATACCATTGCCCATGTCATCAGCAAGGGCAACACTCCCGCGGGTATGCATATCTCCATTATGGTAAAAGAAATCCTGGATTTCCTGAAAATCCAGCCGGGAGAGACCGGATTCGATGCGACGCTGGGGTACGGCGGACATACGAAGGTAATGTTGGAACAGCTGCAGGGTCAGGGACGTATCTATGCCACAGATGTGGATCCGGAAGAGTCTTCTAAGACGAGGAAAAGACTGGCGGATGCCGGTTACGGAGAAGATATCCTGACCATTAAATTACAGAATTTTTGTACCATAGATGAGATTGCAAAAGAAGTCGGTGGATTTGATTTTATCCTGGCGGATCTGGGAGTGTCCTCCATGCAGATCGACAATCCGGAGAGAGGTTTTTCTTTTAAGGTGGACGGACCTTTAGATCTGCGCCTGAATCAGACACAGGGGATCAGTGCAGCGGAGCGTCTGGATATCATCAGCAGGGAAGAACTGGCGGGAATGCTTTATGAGAATTCCGACGAGCCCTACTGCGAGGAACTGGCTAAGGCAATCACCGATGAGATCCGTAAGGGGCATCGGATCGACACCACGACGAAGTTAAGAGAAGTGATCGAGAAGACACTGGATTTTCTCCCGGAAAAGGAGAAAAAAGATACGATTAAGAAGGCCTGCCAGAGAACGTTCCAGGCGCTGCGTATTGATGTGAACCGTGAGTTTGAGGTATTGTATGAGTTCATGGAAAAGCTGCCGGGAGCCCTGAAACCCGGTGGAAGAGTAGCCATCCTGACTTTTCATTCCGGCGAGGACAAACTGGTGAAACAGGCGTTGAAAGAAGGCTATCGGAATGGCATTTATTCCGATTATGCCAAAGATGTGATCCGCCCTTCCGCGGAGGAATGCGTACAGAACGGCAGAGCCCGTTCCACGAAAATGCGCTGGGCGATCCGGGCGGAAGAATAAACGGACTGACAGACAGAACAAAGGAGGTGTGAGAATGACTGTCATGGAATTTATCAATGCACACAGGGAGGATATGGAGCCCTGCGAGTGCGTGATCCTGCCGGACGGCAGTGTAGAGGAACCGCAGCCTTCTCATATCAAAAAGCTGGAAGAAATCTCCGGTGAGGATAAACTGACGTTAAACAGCCGCATGGAGAAAAATATGGAACCCATATTTTTCATGGTGGAGTATACCGGCTGTATGTTAATATGGAGCACCCGTGTGGTGGTGCCTTCCCATCCCACAGCGGCGCAGGAAGAAACCCTGGAGAACCTGTATTTTGCGGCAATGCTTGCTCCGGGGTATCACAGGGAACAGGTAGGACCGACATACGAGGAATGCGTGAAAAAAGCAAAAGAACTGCACTAGAAAGGGAACAGCAAAATGGCGTTTACCCATCTTCATGTCCATACAGAATACTCTCTGCTGGACGGATCCAATAAGATTAAAGAATATGTAGCCAGAGTCAAGGAACTGGGCATGAACAGCGCGGCAATCACCGACCACGGTGTCATGTACGGTGTAATCGATTTTTACCGTGCGGCAAGAGAGGCAGGGATCAAACCGATTTTAGGCTGTGAGGTGTATGTGGCGCCCAATTCCCGTTTTGACAAGGAACTGACTGGCGGCGAGGAGCGTTACCATCATCTGGTGTTGTTGGCGGAGAACAATACCGGCTATGCGAACCTCATGAAGATCGTAAGCCGCGGTTTTACCGAAGGTTATTATTATAAACCCCGTGTGGACATGGAAGTGTTGCAGGAGTTCCATGAGGGTATCATTGCGCTGTCGGCGTGCCTTGCTGGAGAAGTGCCCCGTTTTATTTTAAAGGGCATGAAGGAAGAAGCGAGAATGGCAGCCCGTAAGTACGAGGCATGCTTCGGTAAGGGCAATTATTTTCTGGAATTACAGGATCACGGCATTCCGGAACAGCGCACGGTGAATATGGAACTGCTCCAGATGAGTAAGGAACTGGACATTCCCTTAGTGACCACCAACGATGTGCACTACACCTATGCGGAGGATGCAATCCCCCATGACATTCTGCTGTGTCTCCAGACAGGCAAGAAGCTGGCGGACGAGGATCGTATGCGCTACGAGGGCGGTCAGTACTATGTCAAGAGCGAAGAGGAGATGAAAGGGCTGTTCCCCTATGCCTGGGAGGCGGTGGAGAATACCCAGAGGATCGCCGACCGCTGTAACGTGGAGATCGAGTTCGGCGTCACGAAGCTGCCGAAATACGATGTACCGGAAGGGTATGATTCCTGGAGTTATCTGAATAAGCTCTGCGATGACGGACTGGTGGAACGCTACGGCGATGGCAATCAGCCTGCCGGAGAGACCGGACAGACTTTAAGAGAGCGCCTCGATTACGAGCTTGGCGTTATTCAGAGAATGGGATATGTGGACTACTTCCTCATTGTATGGGATTTCATTAACTATGCGAAGGAACACGGAATCCCCGTGGGACCGGGACGAGGCTCCGCAGCGGGAAGTATCGTGGCATACTGCCTGAAGATCACCAACATCGATCCCATCCACTACAATCTGCTGTTTGAACGATTCCTGAACCCGGAACGTGTCTCCATGCCCGATATCGACGTGGACTTCTGCTTCGAACGGAGGCAGGAGGTCATCGATTATGTAGGCAGAAAATACGGCAACGACAAGGTGGTACAGATCGTTACTTTCGGTACCCTGGCGGCGAAAGGTGTCATTCGCGATGTGGGGCGTGTCATGGATCTGCCCTATGCTTTCGTGGATTCCATTGCCAAGATGGTGCCCAACGAACTGAACATCACCCTGAACAAGGCGTTGGAAATGAATCCGGAATTCCGCAAGCTCTATCAGGAGGATGAGCAGGTACATCACCTGATTGATATGTGTAAGCGCCTGGAGGGACTGCCCAGACACACCTCCATGCATGCGGCGGGCGTGGTCATCTGTCAGAAGTCTGCGGATGAATTCGTGCCCCTGTCCAGAGGCTCCGACGGTTCCATCGTTACCCAGTTCACCATGACGACACTGGAAGAACTGGGACTTCTGAAAATGGATTTCCTGGGACTGCGTACCCTGACCGTGATCCATGATGCGGTCAAATTCATCGAGAATACCACCGGCAGACACATTGATGTGGATGCCATTGATTATAATGATCCGAAAGTACTGGCTTCCATCGGCACCGGCAGAACAGAAGGCGTGTTCCAGCTGGAAAGCGGAGGGATGAAGAGCTTCATGAAGGAACTGCGTCCTCAGAACCTGGAGGATGTGGTGGCAGGTATTTCCCTGTACCGTCCGGGTCCCATGGATTTTATTCCGAAGTACATTCAGGGTAAGAACCACCCGGATGCCGTCACCTATGCCTGCCCGCAGCTGGAGCCGATCTTAAAACCTACCTACGGCTGTATCGTGTACCAGGAGCAGGTAATGCAGATCGTTCGTGATCTGGCGGGATATACCCTGGGACGAAGTGATCTGGTGCGCCGTGCCATGAGTAAAAAGAAGCAGGCTGTCATGGAAAAAGAGCGGGCGAACTTCATCTACGGCAACCCGGAGCAGAATGTTCCCGGCTGTATCGCCAATGGCATCGACGAGCAGACCGCAGGGCAGATCTACGATATGATGATGGATTTTGCCAAGTATGCGTTTAACAAATCCCATGCGGCATGTTATGCGGTGGTGGCTTACCAGACGGCGTATTTGAAATACTATTATCCCGTGGAATTTATGGCGGCTCTGATGACTTCCGTCATCGATAACCCGAAAAAAGTATCGGAGTATATTTTAAACTGTCGAAATATGGACATCGCTATCCTGCCCCCGGATGTAAATGCGGGAGAAGCTGGATTCTCCGTGGCGGACGGCAAGATCCGTTATGCCCTGACGGCCATCAAGGGTGTGGGACGACCGGTTATCGACAGCCTGGTGCAGGAGCGTAAGGAGAGAGGTCCATTCACGAACCTGAAGGACTTCATCACCCGTATGTCCGACAAAAAAGAGATGAACAAGCGTGCTATCGAGAATCTGATCAAGGCGGGAGCCATGGACGGACTGGGCGGCACGAGAAAACAGTTCATGAGCGTCTATGTGCAGATCGCGGACCATATTGCCCATGACAAGAAGAACAACCTGGCAGGGCAGATTTCCCTGTTTGATATCGCCGGCGAAGAGGACAAGGAAGAATTCGATATCCGGATGCCGAATGTAGGCGAATACAGCAAGGAAATGCTGCTTGGTTTCGAAAAAGAGGTTCTGGGCGTTTATGTCAGCGGTCATCCCTTAGAGGAATACCAGGAGCTGTGGCAGAACTGCATCAGCAATACCGCCGGAGACTTCGCACTGGATGAAGAGTCCGGAGAAGTGGAACTGGTGAAGGATCAGGCGAATGCGGTCATCGGCGGACTGATTGCCGACAAGAACGTAAAATACACCAAGAACGACAAAATCATGGCTTTTTTAAATGTAGAGGATCTGATCGGCAATGTGGAGGTCGTGGTATTTCCGCAGGTGTATGAGCGTTACAGTACATTGCTTGTGGAGGACGCGAAAGTATTTATCCGGGGCAGAGTGTCGCTGGAGGAAGACAAGGACGGCAAGCTGATCTGCGACCAGATCATCAGCTTCGAGGATGCGCAGGCAGCCAGAGCGGCGAACCAGCCCCTGTTCCCCAGAAGCTACGGTGGTCGCGGGAATAGCGGCACCGGTGGATACCGGAATGCAGGGAACGGCAGAGGGCAGTACCAAAAC
>CAVGMD010000125.1:0-5137 GCA_963630275.1 Bacteroidaceae bacterium
CAACACCTACGGCAACGCCGACCGCGACACCTACGGTAACACCGACCGCTACACCTACGGCAACGCCGACCGCGACACCTACGGCAACGCCGACCACTCCGGACAACAATCCGACACCTACCCCGACTCCGGACACTCCGACTACCCCGGATGACCCCGGTACTCCGACAGATCCCAGCGCCCCGGACGATCCGACAGACCCCGGAACCCCTACGGATCCCGTAACTCCGGAAGTACTTGGTGCGAGACGCCGCAGAGTCGTGACAATCGAGGATGATCCGACACCTCTGGCAGACAGAGCAGTCCTCGGAGCATCGAGACGTCCGCAGACCGGTGACGATTCCGATGCATGGAATCTTGGCTTTGCCCTGTCCTTGACAGGCTTGGGAGCATGGCTTATCCTTAAGAAGAAGCAATAAGAATGTAATGACATATATTTACCATAAAATCCAAGAATAAGAGGGTAAACAAATGAAAAAAAGAGGGATGAGTCTGATTCTGACAGTAATCATGATGCTTAGCCTGGCAGGCTGCGGCAAGAACGCAGACCTCTCCTCTGTCAGCCGTGATCCGGCGGACAGTGACGGAACCGTATGGTTCGATGAAGAGGCGGTAGCGCTGGCAGAATCTGTACAGAGAGCCGGCATGAGCGAAGCAGAGATTGCCCGTGCACAGGAACTTCACACCATGGCAACCGATGCACTGGCACTGGTAAATGCCAAGAGAGCAGAGAACGGTCTGGGTGCACTGACTTGGAGCAACGGACTGGAGTCCTGCGCCATGGTAAGAGCACAGGAAGTCGCTTCCAAGTTCTCTCATACCAGACCCAACGGCAGAGACTGGTACACCGTGAACAGTGAATTGATGTGGGGTGAGAACCTGGCGAAAGGTTATGATTCCGCACAGAGCGTGGTAGATGCCTGGATGGCTTCTCCCACTCATGCAGCGAATATCCTGGCAGGAGATTTTACCACCTGCAGTATTGCTATCTATGAGACGAACGGCAAGCTGTATTTTGCCCAGGAGTTTGGCTATTAAAAAGATATTTCTTATCTGAGGAGATAGAGAGATAAAATAGAAGAGAGTTAATATTTTTAGCAGAATATTAACTCTCTTTTTGGTTCTGCAAGATAGCAATATTCATGCAAAAATGATATTTGCCGGAGAAAAGAGGGACATATGAGCAAACAAACATCGCAGAAGAGTACAAAGAAACAGACGACCGGGAAGACGACGATCCGGGAACGTCTGCAGAAGGCAATCAGTAAGCTGGTATTATTCTCGATCATACCGTTGGTCATCCTTACTGTGATCCTGAATCTGACTAGTACCATGAGAACGTTGGAAAGTGATATACTGGTGGTCGCCGAGATCGCCGCAGACCGTATCAGCCAGGAATTACAGGTGACGACAACGATCGTATCCGAACTTGGATGCAGTTATCAGTTGTCTTCGCCGGTATTTACGCAGGAACAGAAGCAACAGTACATCAATCAGCGGGTAGAATCCTACGAAATGGTCCGTGGCAAACTGATTGGAGCAAACGGTATCTGCGCATATGACGGAACGGACTACAGCGAGCGTGATTATTTCAAGAGATCCATGCAGGGTGAAGTGGTGGTATCCGATCCCGTAATCGCCAAGACGGATGGTAAACTCAGTGTCATCATCTCTGCACCGGTATATGCAAACGGTGACAAGAACGATGAGATCGTAGGAGTGGTATTCGTAGTACCGGATCCCGAATTTTTGAATCATATTGCAGCAGCTATCTCTGTCAGCAAAAATTCCGAATGCTATCTGTTAGGTGCTACCGGTATTACCATTGCACACAGTGACTCCGCAATAGCACAGGAACAGAGGAATAACACCGACCTGTCCCAGACGGACAGGTCTCTCAGAGGAATCTCCAAGGTAGAACAGGAAATGATGACCGGCGCTACCGGTTATGATACCTATACGAGAAACGGCATTATTAAAATGCAGGCATATGCTCCCATCGATGGAACCAACGGCTGGAGCGTGGCGGTAGATGCACCGCTGACGGATTTCCTGAGTTCTGTGATAGCATGTGTGATTATTGGTGTGGCTGTCGGAGTGGCAGCTGTAATCTTCAGTATGCGCAGGGCAAAACAGATCGGTCAGGATATCGGTGAGCCCGTAGCAAAATGTACCGACAGATTAAGACTGTTAGCAGAGGGCGACCTTCATACCCCTGCACCGGTGATTACGACCGGAGATGAGACACAGATCCTGGCGGAAGCGACGGCGGTACTGTCCGATAACTTACAGAAAGTCATCGGCGATGCGGATTATCTCTTAGGAGAGATGTCCGGAGGCAATTTCGCGATTGCCACGAATTCCGCGGAAGCCTACGTGGGAGATTTCCAGGGATTACTTAATTCTATCCGCAAGCTGAATCGTAAGCTCAGCAATACTTTAAATGAGATCAAGACCGCAGTGACACAGGTGTCCTTAGGTGCCGGTCAGATGGCAGATGCCGCACAGGGGCTGGCAGAGGGTGCCACCGATCAGACAGGTTCCGTGGAGGAACTGCAGGCAACCATCACGAATGTTACCGAGATCGTGGAGAAAAATGCCAAGGCTCTCGGAGCATCTTATGAGAAGGCAATGGAATATCAGCAGCAGGCGAAGACCAGCGGAGAAGAGATGAAGGGACTGACCGATGCCATGCAGCGGATCAACGATACTTCCAAGCAGATCAGTGACATCATCGGCGAGATCGAGGATATCGCATCCCAGACCAATCTCCTGTCCCTGAATGCCGCTATCGAGGCAGCCAGAGCCGGAGAAGCCGGAAGAGGCTTTGCAGTTGTGGCTGATCAGATCCGTAAGCTTGCAGATGACAGCGCGCAGTCCGCAGTACATACCAGAGAACTGATCGAGACTTCATTGCAGGAGATCGAGCATGGCAACCAGATCACGGACAGAACTGCCGACGCTTTGCAGAAAGTGGTGGAAGGCATCGAGGATCTGGCGAACGAGTCCAAGAAAGCCATGGAAGAATCCAATGCACAGGCAGATGCCATGGCACAGATCGAACAGGGCATCGAGCAGATCTCTACCGTGGTACAGAATAATTCCGCTACTGCAGAGGAGACTTCCGCTACCAGTGAGGAACTGTCCGCTCAGGCGACCAACATGAACGAACTGACGGATGCGTTCCGGTTAAGAAATGATAAATAATCGGTGACTGTTATCATGAATTCCGACATTTTCGCATACAATGCATAGAAACAAGCATTGGAGGGCGGACGTGTTCGAGAAGCAGAATATACAGGAAACCGTAAGTAAACTAAACAGTGACACAGTGAAAGGTCTTACCGAAGGTGAGGCCTTTCGTCGTTTGCAGAAAAATGGCAGAAACGAGATGAAAGCTGCACGGAAAAAGACAAAATTGCAACTTTTTCTGGAGCAGTTAAAAGATCCGCTGATCTACATATTATTGATTGCGGCTGTGGTATCCATTCTCCTGGGAGAAGTCAGTGATGCCGTGATCATCGGCACAGTGGTCCTGGTTAATGCACTGGTGGGAATGCTCCAGGAGGGAAAAGCCCGAAAAGCCCTGGAGGCTTTAAGGAAACTTACCAGCCCCCGGACCATTGTGATCCGGGACGCCATCCGCAGAGAGATCCCGGCAGCGGAACTGGTGACGGGAGATCTGGTGGATCTGGAGGCGGGAGCACAGGTTCCGGCGGATATCCGGCTGACCAGAAGTGCGAATCTCCAGGTGGAGGAATCCGCCCTTACCGGAGAATCCGTCCCCGTGGAGAAAGACGCTCTTTTCCTGGTGGACTGCAGGCAGGAGATCCCGTTAGCCGAACGGGTCAATATGGTCTATATGTCCACGGTAGTGACGAATGGTCATGGAGAGGGACTGGTTACAGCAACCGGCATGGATACGGAGATCGGCAGGATTGCTTCCATGATTACGGATACGGAAGATGAGATGACGCCACTGCAGAAACGGCTGGGAGATTTGGGAAAGCTATTGAGTATTCTCTCCCTGGGATTGTGCGCCGGACTGTTTCTGCTAGCAGTATTTCAGCACCGAAATATTCCGGAGATGCTTCTGGTAGCCATCTCACTTGCGGTTGCCGCAGTGCCGGAGGGGCTGCCGGCAGTCGTCACGATCTGCCTGGCACTGTCGGTGACCAGAATGGTCAAAGTACACACCATCATTCGAAGACTTCCTTCGGTGGAGACACTGGGGGCAGTCAGCGTGGTCTGTTCGGATAAGACAGGGACACTGACCCAGAACCGGCTCACCGTGGAGAAGTGTTGGTGGTATGATGTGATGGAGGATGTCACAGGGGCAGGTGGCAGAGGGGAATGCCGTATTCTGCCGGAGCTGTTACGGGGGATGCTTTTGTGCAATGATGCTTCGTTACAGGGAGAGCAGCGCATCGGAGATCCTACGGAACTGGCACTTTTGGATTTCGGTGCAAAATACGGTCTGCAGAGAGAACGGCTGGAGCGGCAGTATCCCCGTTTTGATGAGATCCCCTTTGATTCCGACCGGAAAATGATGACGACCTGCCACAGGCTTCCGGGCGGCAGATCCGGGAGAGGGATTGCTTATACCAAAGGGGCTCCGGATGTGATCGTGCAGCATTGCACCCACATTTTACAGGAAGGAAGGAGTGTTCCCATGACTCCTGCGCAGCGGAAGCGGATCAGTGAAGTAGTGGAACTGATGAATTCTTTCTCGCTTCGGACACTGGCGGCGGCACAGAGCGAGGGAATATCCGCAGGTGGAGAAGAGGGAATGACATTCCTGGGTATCGTGGGAATGCGGGATCCCGCCAGACCGGAGGCGAAGGAAGCTGTGGAAATCTTCCGGCATGCCGGAGTGACCACGGTGATGATCACAGGTGATCATGTGGATACTGCTTATGCCATTGCCAGACAGTTGGGGATTGCGGGGCACCGCAGCCAGTGTATTACGGGCAGAGAACTGGAACGGCTAGATGACACTTCTTTTTCAAAGAGAATTAAGCAATTAAGGGTCTACGCCAGAGTCACGCCTGCGCAGAAGGTACGGATCGTGAGGGGATTACAGCGAAACGGGGAGATCGTGGCAATGACCGGTGACGGGGTCAATGATGCCCCTTCC
>CAVGMD010000126.1:0-5096 GCA_963630275.1 Bacteroidaceae bacterium
CCTTCGATTCTTTCCTTAACGATTTGTTAAGCTATCTATATATACAATATCATCTCTCTGATTATTACAATACCGACCGCCCTCGTTAGGCTTCCATAAAGTAAATTCGGGAAGAAAAATCCGGGAACAGTCTGGTGTCGGAATTATACCCGGTACCGGCGAACGCAGGCTTCAGGGCAATACCCGCACGCATCAGGGTGTCTCCGTAGGCGGTCAGGTCCTCTTTTTCCCCATCCATATTCACGAATCGTGAAAGGATCTCCTGTAATGCGGATCCCTGCTTGATATGAACCGGAGAAACGGTGTTCACTAGGTCTCCGAAGTCTTTCAGATTGTACTTGATCTCCCGGCTGTAAAAATAGTATTTTGCATCGGGGAGCAGTCCCACCGGACGATACCAGTCATGGGACTGGTTCGGTGTAGCCAGGCGGCGGAAAAACAGCCCCACTGCTCTTCTGCCATCGGGGGACACGCAGGTCCAGGACAAAGTCTCTGTGTCAGGATCTTCATTTTCCACACCACGGTAAAAAGATCCAAACTGGAAAACATCCCGCCATTTTTTATAAAGTGATATTTGTTCCCGGATCGCGTTAAGGTCACTTCCGGACAGATCCCTTAAGTTACATTCATATCCTAAGAGTCCGAAGGAAGCCACCTGAAAACGCGTCTCAAGGGGCGTGATTCTTAAGGTCTGATGATTCGGACAGGATGACACATGGGCTGTAAATACCGATAAAGGATACCCGTAGCTGTAACTGTTCTGAATTCCGGTACGGCACAGTGCATCGGTATTATCACTTGCCCAGATCTGCGGGAAATAGCTTAATATTCCCAGATCAAAACGGTTCCCGCCGGCACTGCAGCCTTCAAATAAAATCTCCGGGAACCGTGCAGTCAGTTCATCCATAATATGATACAATCCCAGTACGTAACGGTGCGCGGTCTCTCCCTGACTATCAGCCGGCAGACTCGGGGAATAGATATCACTGAAAATCCGGTTCATATCCCACTTCACGTAACGGATGTCTCCTGAGGAAAATACCTTCGTCATGCAGTCAATCACATATGATTGTACTTCGGGATTGCACAGATCCAGGAGCCGCTGATTGCGTCCTTCGGAATGGGGGTGCTCCGGAATGGTCATAGTCCAGTCCGGATGTGCTCTATAGAGATCGCTGTTTACACTGACCATCTCCAGCTCCACCCAGATACCGAAATCCATGCCAAACTCTTTTATCTTTTTGCTGAGAGATGCAATACCTCCGGGCAGTTTCTTCGGATCGGGTTCCCAGTCTCCCAGGGAAGAAGTATCGTCATTCCGCCCGGCAAACCAACCGTCATCCATAACGAATAGTTCCACTCCGACATCTTTTCCTGCCTTTGCCAGCTGCACAAGCTTCCTCTCATCGATCTTAAAATAACATGCTTCCCAACTGTTTAACAGAACCGGACGAGGTCTTCTCTTCCACACTCCCCGGACAATATGTTCCCGGATAAAGGAGTGCAGGTGTGTGCTGAGCCCCCGGTAACCTTCTGCGGAGAAGCTAAAAACTGCTTCCGGCGTATAGAAAGACTCTCCTGTCGCTAACTGCCAGGAAAAGCTTTGTGGATTGATTCCGGTGACAAAACGCAGTTTCCCATAAGAATCTTTCTCAAGGGCTTCATAATGATTTCCACTGTAGATCAGATTGCAGCCGATACAGGAGCCAAAAGTCTCACAGGTGTTCTTATGCCCCAGAATCATGAAAGGATTCGAGCGGTTCGAAGAGGTTCCCGTATAAGAAGCATTTATAAATTTGCCGGAACGTAACGAAATCTGTTCTCTGTGCATCTCTCTTGCCCAGGCGCCACTGAAATGAGTGATCACGGAATAATCCTCTGTCAGATCTAACTGTGCACTGAGGCAGCGATCCAGGGTGACAGCTGCGTCACTATGATTGATCAGCCGTGCACTTCTGGTAATGACATCACATTCTTCGAATATGGTATAAAACAATTGCAACTCCAAATGATTCGTAACATCCTGCAAAACAATCTGAAGGCATTCCGCGGAATCATTTTCCGCTTCCGAATAACTGTGAGGGAGTCCGGAATCCTGCAGGTACTGTGTTCTTTCCTTTAAAGTAATAACTTCGTAGGAATCAAAAGTAAAGTCAGAGGTGACACTTCCGTCAGCAAATCTGACTTCCAGAAAAGGTTCCCGGAGATCTCCCTTTCCCAACGTACCAACCTCGAGACAGACATCCTCCATGGAGATCTGCGGATGTTCCCTGTCGTAGGTACAGGTATTTCCCGGAGCAAAGGCTCTCTGTATGGCAAGGGGTGCACAGGAGGCGGGATCCTGTGCATCCACAGTGATCCGCTCTCCGTAATACAGATGTTCTAAATGCCCGGTCTCCATGACCCGCATTCCGTAAGTCGTGTGTGCTGTCTGTAAAAAGAACCATGGTTTTGTATCTTTTACAATCTGAATCATGCTTTAAGCCTCCTGGATCTCCTTTAACCTTTCATCTGTCAGCTCATATTTTTTATAAAAGAAAATGACACCGATGACAAGGAGCAGAATGGGAAACAGTGTCATCGTCATACGAAGTCCCACCACAGAGCTTCCGGAAGCTCCTGCCGCTGCTACTACATCGCTGGTATCGGAACTTAAGTTGCAGAGATTCAGACACAGAGAAGCCACTAACGCAGCTACGCCGGAAGCCAGTTTTACTACAAAGGTCTGCATGGAGAAAATGACACTCTCGTCTCTGCGATGATTCTTCCACTGACCGTAGTCTACGGTGTTAGCCAAAAATACGGTGGTCAGTACCGTCAACATACCATTGGCGGCAAAGATCAGGAAACCGGGAATGAACAGTAAAAATACATTACTCATATTCGTAAAGCATAACAGAAGCAATACAGCATATCCGGCAATTGCCATCAGGAAGCTGACATAGAAAATCCGGATAGTGCTTAAGAATTTCCGGAGTAACGGGAATAAAATCATCATGGCAAGGATCTGCATTGCTCCGCCGAAGGTATTAAACAGAGTGTAGGAATTATACCAGGTATCTCCGCCAAAATCATATTTGAAGAAATAAATTACCAGGTTGGAAGTGGTATAGACCGCGCAGTTGATCAGTACAATGGTAATTACCACAGCCATCGCCTGATCGTTCTGAATTAATGCCTTGAACATCTGACCGATGGAAGGTGCATCCACATCTACCGTAGATTTTTCTTTGATGTTAATACAGGTAACGGCAATAAATATCACGAACAGCACAGCGATGATCAGAGTGAACCGGGAAAAACCTACCCGCTCTTCTCCCCCACCCAGGGCATTGACACAGAGCATGGTAATTACGGTGATAATGGCAGAGCCGACACCGGCGCAGGAACGTCCTAATGTGGACAGACCTTCACGCTCTTTTCCGCTGTGGGTAAATGCCGGAATCATGGACCAGAAGGGAATATCCATCATGGTATAGGTCACGCCCCAGAGAATATAGGTGACAGCCGCATAAGCTACCAGCCCGCTGCCGTTCAGGGCAGGCGGTGCCGAGAACATCAGATACAGAACAACAGCATTGGTTACGGTGCCGATCATCAGCCAGGGACGGAACTTTCCCCATCTGGTCTTAGTCTTTGCCACGATGACGCCCATGAAGGGATCGTTAAACGCATCGAACACTCTTGCCGCCAGCAGGATGATACCCATAGCTACGGCATTCACACCTAAAATATCCTGATAATAATACAAAATATAGCTGGCAGACAGCATGTATACCATGTCCTTGCCTACCGCACCCAGTCCGTAAGAAAACTTTTCTTTTCCGCTTAATCCCATAATTGTAACCCTTAACCTTTCTGTGTATTTTCTACCGTCACCCGGAAATCGATCCGCACATCCTTTATTGTCTGTGAACGAATGGACAAGGTTCCCTGACCGCTTTTCCCAAGACTTTTCACATAAGTTCCGCCCATACCGCCCTGTAATGCAATAGTGTCAGGTCCGATGATGGCGATGTCACCTTCTGCAATAAGCTGCACCGGTTCCTGATAAAAAGGAAGCACATTGCCATGATCATCCACCGCCTGAATGCGCACCAGCGCTACATCATAGCTGTGATGCTCGACGAGGTCTGTATGATCTGCCACCGCCTGAAGCTTTATCCCGTGCACCGGTTCTTTGGTGACGGATTTAACGACTTTGCCGTCTTTGAGGGCATCAAAACGGTATACGGTAGCGGTACCGCCCCAGTCACCGATGTACTTGGTATAAAGCTTCGTCACTTCCGCAAAATCAATATGATAGATCAGAAGTAACTTTAAGGCAGTGAGATATAACCGCTTCGGAATATGGTTCAGGCTGCCTCTTGCCACCACATTCATGGCCTCTGCCATTTCTTTTGCATGCTTCGGTTGGAAGCGTTCGTTCTTCTCCAAAGCATCTCCGATGAAATCATCGATCAGAATGGGACCGTGTTTCAAATGCCGGAAAGGCGACATTTCCGGACGGTATTCCTTGATAAACCTGTCATTTTTATACATCTTCACACTGTCGGCATTGGACAGAATATAAATGTTCCCACGGTTACAGCCGGGATGCTCTCCGATATCCATGGAAGATGTGATCTGAAGAACCGGTGTCTGTTCCTGTTCACAAGCATATATGGAAGCTGCCAGCTTCGGATTCCGGAACATATCCATGACACCGTGGTAACAGATCCGGTCACCGCTTCCGAAGTCTTTGTGGGTGTTGTAGTCAAACATGCACCAGCCGAAGCTTCCGGCGATATCCTCCTGACCCGCCACGGCATCCAGTACGTTGGCGTGGCGGATGGCATGCTCACTGCGATGCTCTTCGTTGTCAAATGCCTTGGTGGGATACATATGTCCGTTGTACTCACTGATGAGATATGGCTTCTCCATATCGGAAGTGACCTTTTTCTTCGGATCACAGCCCGGCATCTCTCCATCATGCAGGAAATCGTTATACGTATAAACATCTTCCAACAGATGACTTTTTTTGATGGCGCGGACACCGCCGGTAGGTCTTGTGGGATCCAGCTTATGTGCCACAGTATTGGTCTTCTCATAAAAAG
>CAVGMD010000127.1:0-5055 GCA_963630275.1 Bacteroidaceae bacterium
TTCCACATACTACCCATACAACACAATTATGGAAGTTGACTGGAAAGCAGGAGGTTTTTTATATGAAAGCAACCGGAATTGTAAGAAGAATAGATGACCTGGGACGTATCGTGATCCCGAAGGAGATCCGACGCACGTTACACATCAGAGATAGCGACCCATTGGAGATCTTCACCGACAGAGAGGGGCAGGTGATCCTGAAAAAGTATTCTCCCATCGGAGAGATGACGACTTTCGCAAAACAATATGCGGAGAGCCTGGCGCAGGTGTCGGGACATGCCACACTGATTGCGGACAGAGACCAGTTCATCGCTGTCTCCGGAGGCTGCAAGCAGCTGTTAAATAAGGCGGTGAGCCGCCAGCTGGAAGAGAAGATCAATAACAGAGAGACCGTGATCGCCTCAAGAGGAGACCGGAATTATATCAACATTGCGGAAGACATCGCCACGGATTATGCCTGTCAGCTGATCACGCCCATTATCTGCGAGGGAGATATCATCGGCAGCGTAATCCTGTTGGAAAACGACGGCAAGAGCAAAATGGGAGAAGTGGAACAGAAACTGGCACAGTCCGCAGCGGGATTCCTGGGCAGACAGATGGAGCAATAATCTATTCTAAAAACGGAATAATTGGAAAGATAGAAATAAAAAGGAGACGGTCGTAACCGGGTTAAGATACCACCTGGTTACGACCGTTTGTTTTACCGATGTATAATTTCGCATCCGCTTCTTTTAATAAGGTATGAATATCTTTCCCCGGCTCACAGATCAGACCGAAGGTCATGGTCAGATGCACATGCTGGTCATCGTAGAGGATATCCAGCTCCCGGATCTTGCTCATAAGCCCATCCAGCTGTTCTCTGGCGGTATCCAGATCGGCATTCTCGTAGACTAACAGGAATTCTTCACCGCCCCAGCGTGCCGCAAAGCCCTGGTGCCACATATGCTGCCTTAAGGTGGCAGAGACTTTTTTCAGTACCGCGTCACCGCATTCGTGACCGTAGGTATCGTTGATCCGTTTGAAGAGGTCGATATCGCCGATCGCCATGGCGAAGGAACGACCGGATGCTTTGGCGTCCTCGGAGATCTGGCGGAGCTTTTTGTCCCCGGAACGACGGTTGTACAGTTCCGTCAGGGCATCCTGCTCGATCATGGTCCGCAGGGAACGCTGCATGGACAGGGCACAGCGCCCGATGTCACCTAATTCATCACTTCGTTTTATTATGGAATGATCCAGTGTGGCGTTCAGATTCCCGGAGGCTACCTCCGACAGGAAACCATGAATATGCATCAACACTGCCACGAACTCTTTTGTATAGAAATAAATGCAGAGCGCTACAAGAATCACAAATATGACGATCAGGATCGTCAATGGATACACATAGCGCTGAATGGACTGGGATACGGAATCGCTGGATTTACCGATAAACAGCATTCCGACGATACTGCCGTCCTCATTGCGAACCGGAGTATAATAAGAAAAGTAAGCTTTTCCGTTGATCAGAGTGTTGGTATAGAAATGATCCGTGCCGCTGTCCAGTACATCGCGGATGACTACATCGGGAGCACCGGAACCAACGAGGCGCTCCCCCTGGGTGTTGTATAGAGTCGTTAAAATACGGGTATCCTGATAGTATAGAGTAATATCCAGCCCGGTGTCTTCTTTGAATTGATCCAAAAGTGAGTATTCCCGGGTAATATCCGCATCACCCTTATAGAGAAGATAAGCAACGTCGCCTTCTAGTCGGTAATCACCGGGATAAGCTGCATTCAGAAGTGTGGTGGTACTTTTGGCGGCATCGTACAATTGCGTTTCCACTTCCTGATACATGATCTTCGTGAACCACTGGGAAGTGAAGAATAACATCACGATCCCCAGCGCCAGCAGGGGAATCAGACCGATTGCCTGCAGAGTGTATGATATTTTACCGCCGCTTCTTTTCTGAGTAGTCTCCATGGATTCCCTGCCCCTTCCGATAAGATCGGTACACAATAGACAATATTTGATAATATTATAAGCAAAAATCGACGGAAGAGCAAGAAATAAAACAAAAGCATGTCTGCTTGTCGGGGTTGAGTTATGAAAAATAGTACTAAGTCATGGACTAAAACCTATGGCTTAGTATTTTTAATGTCACCATCGCTTAGAACTGGAATATTATCGATAGACATACAGGGGGCTTGTTGTCAATATAACAAAAATATAGTAAAATTATGTTATGTGCAAACGTCAATTTTAAAGAGCATAAAATTGTAAGGGGGGAGATTCCGAGAGATCATTCAACCATATAGAGCTAATTATTTATTGACAATTGGCAATTAGAGATTAAATATAGAGCTCTAGAGGAAATCCATACAAGAATGGAGAGAGTAAATGCGAAAAAATACAAAAGAAAACAATAACAGAGGTTTTTCCCTGGTGGAGCTGATTATTGTCATCGCAATCATGGCGATACTAACAGGCATATTGGTGCCACAGTATTTATCCTATATGCATAAATCGAAGGTCACTGCAGACTGGGCGAACATTAAGAATTATTATACAGAGATCACAGCAGATTATGCCGCCACCGGAGAATGGAATTCGAATGTGCATACGGTAGATGAGGATCCTGAGAATTTGGATCTTTGGCAGCAAACGGAGATACATTTCTTAAGCGGAGCAACCGCGAAAATGAAGGATGGATATTTTGCAATTCGCAGAATATCTGAAGAAAGTGGCGGTGGCTATCAGATTTCCTATTATTGCAACACATGCAGAACTATAGAAGGGTTTGAAAAACACCATGACACCTGTATTCTTATATTAGAGTGACCTACTTGGTTCATTGTTACTCTACTTTTTATTCCGTTAGAGCGGTAATAGGCAAAGTCAGCGGAAGCCTGTTTTCAAAATCCGACTTGACAACGCAAAAAAGTGGGATATATAATAGCGGTATATCCAAAATGCATTGACGAAGAGAGTAACTTTTCCGCAGAAAGGCAAAGCGAGCCGGTGAGGGTGAGAGACCGGTGCGAGTAAGGGAATTGTGAAAATCACTTCTGAGCTGTCAGAACAAAAGCGTATGTCAGTAGTTCTGAACGGAATCCCGCCGTTACCGGGAAGCATATCACTCCTATATAATAGGAAGTATGTTGTAAGAGGTGGTTAACGAATGTATGAGCTTCGTCCTGTTACGGGACGGAGCTCTTTCTAATTCAAAGCTATTTAAAGAAAGGAAGCACAGTATGTACAAGCAGGTACCCACAAGCCTGAATTTCGTAGACCGTGAGAAAGCAGTCGAGAAATTCTGGGAAGACAACGACATTTTCAAAAAAAGTATGGAGCATCGTAAGGAAGGCGAGACCTATACCTTCTACGACGGACCGCCTACCGCTAACGGTAAGCCTCACATCGGTCATGTAGAGACCCGTACCATCAAGGATATGATCCCCAGATACCGTACCATGAAGGGATATATGGTTCCCCGTAAGGCAGGCTGGGATACCCACGGACTTCCCGTAGAGCTGGAAGTTGAGAAGATGCTGGGTTTGGATGGCAAGGAGCAGATCGAGGAATACGGTCTGGCACCTTTCATTGACAAATGTAAAGAGAGCGTCTGGAAATACAAGGGAATGTGGGAAGATTTCTCCCGTACCGTTGGTTTCTGGGCTGACATGGATAACCCTTATGTTACCTATGATGATAACTTCATCGAGTCCGAGTGGTGGGCACTGAAGACCATCTGGGACAAGGGGCTTTTGTATAAGGGCTTCAAGATCGTTCCTTACTGCCCTCGCTGCGGAACCCCGCTGTCCAGCCACGAAGTGGCACAGGGCTATAAGGCAGTCAAAGAGCGTTCCGCTATCGTACGTTTCAAGGTAAAGGGCGAGGATGCATATTTCCTGGCATGGACCACCACCCCCTGGACCCTTCCTTCCAACGTGGCACTGTGCGTGAACCCGGAGGAGACCTACCTGAAGGTGAAGGCTGCCGACGGTTATACCTATTATATTGCAAAGGCACTGGCAGACAAGGTACTGGGACCTCTGGCAGAAGAAGGCAAGGATGCTTACGAAGTACTGGAGACTTACGTTGGTAAGGATCTGGAGTACAAGGAGTATGAGCCTCTGTACAAGTGTGCTGGAGATGCCGCTGAGAAGCAGAAGAAAAAGGCACATTTCGTAACCTGCGACGGTTATGTAACCATGACCGATGGTACCGGTATCGTTCATATCGCTCCCGCTTTCGGTGAAGACGACAGCCGTATCGGACGTAACTATGAGCTGCCTTTCGTACAGTTCGTAGACGGCAAGGGTGACCTGACCGCAGAGACCCCTTATGCAGGCAAATTTGTAAAAGACGCAGATCCCCTGGTACTGAAGGATCTGGATGCAGAGGGCAAGCTGTTCGACGCACCGAAGTTCGAGCATGACTATCCTTTCTGCTGGAGATGTGATACTCCGCTGATCTACTATGCAAGAGAGTCCTGGTTCATCAAGATGACCGCTGTGAAGGATGATCTGGTACGTAATAATAAGACCATCAACTGGATCCCCGCTTCCATCGGTGAGGGCCGTTTCGGCAACTGGCTGGAGAACATTCAGGACTGGGGCGTATCCCGTAACCGTTACTGGGGTACTCCGTTAAATATCTGGGAGTGCGAATGCGGACACCAGCATTCCATTGGCAGCCGTGAAGAGCTGTACAAGATGAGCGGCAATGAGAAGGCGAAGACCGTAGAGTTCCATCGTCCTTATATCGACGAGATCACCATCACCTGTCCCGAGTGCGGCAAGCAGATGAAGCGTGTTCCCGAGGTAATCGACTGCTGGTTCGACTCCGGAGCAATGCCTTTTGCACAGCATCATTATCCGTTTGAGAATAAGGAGCTGTTCGAGCAGCAGTTCCCTGCCGACTTTATCTCCGAGGCAGTGGACCAGACCCGTGGATGGTTCTACTCTCTGTTAGCAGAATCCACTCTACTCTTCAACAAAGCTCCTTACAAGAACGTTATCGTTATGGGTCACGTACAGGATGAGAACGGCCAGAAGATGAGTAAGAGTAAGGGCAATG
>CAVGMD010000128.1:0-4981 GCA_963630275.1 Bacteroidaceae bacterium
GTGCTTTCTTGATCTTAAGCTCCGTCTTCTGCTTCGTATTCATACCGCCGCTGGTTACGGCTGCTGCCTTTAGGAAAGTAGGGGTTACATGGTCATAACCGTACATACGGATGACTTCCTCTGCAATATCGGGATAGGATTCCATATCCTCACGGTATGCGGGTACCTGAATGGTCAGCTCATCCCCGTTGATGACAGGCTGGAAATTCAGGGACTTTAAGATTCTCTCGATATCGGCGGTCGGTACTTCGATACCCAGTACGCCGTTTACCTTCTTGATGCTTGCTTTCATCTCGGTGGGCTCGATGGAGTTGCCGGTACTGATCTCTACGTGGGTAGAGGATACTTTACCACAGCCCAGTTCCTCGATGAGGTGCAGTGCTCTCTTGCTTGCCATAACAGTGGCATACTCATCCACGCCCTTGGCATATCTCTGGGAGGAATCGGAAGACTGTCCCAATGCTCTAGAGCTCTTACGGATATTGTCTCTTGCAAATTTTGCGGACTCGAAGATGACAGCCTCTGTGGTATCGCGGATCTCGGAATTTAAACCGCCCATGATACCAGCCAGTGCTACGGGCTTTACGCCATCGCAGATAACGAGGTTGTTCTCATTTAATTCAAACTCTTTTTCATCCAGGGTCATGATCTTTTCTTTGTCATGGGCACGTCTTACATGGATGGCATTGCCTTCAATGTAAGAAGAGTCAAATGCGTGCATAGGCTGACCCAGCTCTTTTAAGATGTAGTTCGTAATATCTACCACGTTGAAGATAGATCCGATGCCTACCAGTGCCAGACGTCTCTTCATCCATGCGGGGGATTCGCCGATTTTTACATCAGTTACATAGTGTGCGATATATCTGGGGCACAGATCCGGAGCATCCACAGTTACGGTGAAACCGTCCTTGGTAACGCCGCTCTCGGTGTAGTCCAGTGCCGGAGTCTTCACGGGTTTGTTCAGAATAGCCGCTACTTCTCTGGCAATACCGAAGATGCTCTCGCAGTCCGGTCTGTTAGCAGTAATGGCAATGTCGAAGATCCAGTCATCCAGCTGTAACAGGGGCTTTACGTCTGCACCGATCTCAGCATCCTCCGGCAGTACCAGCAGTCCGTTGTAGCCTGCACCGGGGTACAGATCCTCATTCAGTCCCAGCTCGGTACCGGAACACAGCATACCGCAGGACTCATAGCCGCGCAGCTTGCCTTTTTTGATCTTCATGGTACCTTCAATGGTCACATGATCTTTTGCGGTAGCGTATACCTGTGCACCTTCCAGTGCTACGGGGTATTTGCCGCCTGCATGTACGTTGTCTGCGCCGCAGCAGATCTGCCGGGGCTCCGCGCCGCCTACATTTACCTTACATACATGTAAATGGGTCTCGGGAATCGGCTCACACTCTTCTACCAGTCCGACTACCACGCCGCTGATGTCCTTACCTACTTCGTAGGATTCCTCTACCTCAAAACCGCAGGAGAACAGCTTCTCTTCCAGTTCTTTGGCTTCTACATCTATATCCACATATTCTTTTAACCAACTAAGTGGTACTAACATATCTTTTACCTCCTTCGATGCCGTCTTGTACGACATCCTCTCGTAATGTTCCTTGCATCGTTACTGTTTTAAAATCATATTCCTGTGATCTTAGTCATCATTGATCTGATCCAGTACACGCATATCAGATTGATATAACAGTTTGATATTGTTAATACCGTACTTTAACATTGCCAGACGCTCAATACCGATACCGAATGCCAGTCCGCTGTACTCCTCGGAGTCAATGCCACAGTTCTCCAGCACCTTCTTATTTACAATACCTGCACCCAGTACTTCGATCCAGCCGGTACCCTTGCACAGACGGCAGCCACAGCCACCGCAGGCGAAGCAGCTGACATCGACCTCTACGGAAGGCTCGGTGAACGGGAAGTAAGAGGGACGCAGTCTCGTGGTGGTACCTTCACCGAAGATCTTCTGTACCAGTACTTCCAACATACCCTTCAGGTCGCACAGAGTGATGGTCTTGTCCACTACGAGACCTTCCATCTGGGTAAACATCGGTGAATGGGTCGCATCATCATCGGAACGGAATACTTTACCGGGGCTTAAGATCTTAATAGGAGGCTTCTGGCTCTCCATCACGTGAACCTGACCTGCGGAGGTCTGGGTTCTAAGCAGGAATTCCGGAGACAGGTAGAAGGTATCCTGCATGTCTCTTGCGGGGTGATCCTGCGGGGTATTCAGTGCGGTAAAGTTGTAATAATCGGTCTCGATCTCGGTACCTTCGTATACGCTGAAGCCCATGGATGCGAAAATGTCGATCAACTGGTTACGCACCTGGGTTACGGGATGCAGATTACCGGTCTTACGGCTCTTTGCCGGCATGGAGATATCGATCTTCTCGCTCTCGTAGCGCAGCTCCATCTCTTTTTCTTTTAACTTCGTGTTCAGCTCATCGAAATGCTCGCTTGCCCAGTTCTTCAGTTCGTTGACCTTCTTACCGAAGTCAGCCTTCTCTTCCTTGGGCACGGAACCCATCTGCTTCATCAGTCCGCCGATAATACCGTTCTTGTCGAGAATGGTCTTTTTGTACTCGTAGACACCCTTGGTGTTCTCGATCTTCTCCAGCTGTTCCCGGATGTCGGCTTTGATCTGTTCGACTTTTTCATTCAATTCGTTTAAATCTGCCATCTTACTCCTCATTTCTGTGTGAATGATTCACACGTATTTTTACTTGTGCCTGGGATGTGTATTGCATTTTCATATTGTAACTATTCAGAGCCTCATTCGCAAAATCGCATCTGCGATGCTTACTTTTTGCTCATTGAGGCTACCTCGCCAAAGAAATTTTCAAAATTATGCTCATTCATGCAAGCATGATTCGCAAATTTATGTAAATTTCCTCGGCTCTGAATAGTTACAAAAACGCGGATACAAATTCACCCCATTGGGACGAATTTATATCCGCGGTACCACCCAAATTCCTTATGTGAAAAATGAAAATAATTTTTACATTCACGATAAGACTCTTAACTCACGTAACGAGTGAGGAAACGTCATACCCTACCAAATCCATGATCTCTGCTCTCGAATTCTTCCGGTATGCGGCTCGCGTGGGAATTTCGATTCTGCTTGAACCTCGGGAAGCTTTTCAGCCGGTGGGCTTCCCTCTCTGTCAGGAAAATAGAATCTTACTGTGCACGTTCATTGCCTTTACCTTGATATGATAATACCGAAATAGCGAAAATGTCAAGGTTTTCGGAGCATTTTGTCATACGCTCATACTTATATAATGATTCTCCTTGGAAAATTTCACGTCTTCTCCGCATAAAGTTCCTTTATTAATAATAATTTTATCGTAACCTTCCTCAATGCACCGGATCCACGCGCCGCTTAACAGCTGTTCCATGACATTCGGAAGGGATCTGGCTCCGAGATTCTCCTGTACCACAGACCGGATGATATCATCTACCACGGCATCTTCCACTTCCAACCGGATTCCATCAGCCTCGTATTCTTTCTGCAGCCTGCTGAGTACCCCTTTTGTGGGGTGCAGGAAAAGAGCTTTCAGTTCCGCCTCATTCAGTGCCTGCAGCCGGACGATCTGTCCGATGCGCCCTAAAAATTCCCTCTGAAATCCGATCTCTGTCAGTTCCTCTCTGATGGTGTTATCCTTTAATAACACAGGTTTCCGGATGCTTTCCGCTCCAAAGCCAATGGGACGTAAGTTCTCGGTCTCTTTTTTTCTGTCACGCAGCTGATAGAATGCCCCGCCGAACACAAACATAATTTTATTAAGCGGCACCCCTGCCATTTCTCCGCCATCCAGGATCTGCATCAGCTGGTGCTGTACCATCCGCCCCTGATCTGCCACAAATTCGACGGCACTTTCCTGGGAAGTAATCAGTTTATCCACCTCATCCAGATAGATCAGACCACGATATCCACGGTTTCCCTGTGCCTGACACAGGGTTTTGTATTCCTTAAATATTTCCTCCAGATCCTCTCCCTTTACCCCTTCCATGGTCAGACAGGAGATATTTTTTATAAATACCGTAAACTGTTGGGGACAAAGTTTTGACTTCTTGAACAAGGTCGGCAGGAATGTCTTGCCGGAACCCGTCGGTCCCATGACCAACATCGGAGAAGGGACTTCCCCTTTTACCACATAGCGGTACAGATTTCTCGCCAACGCTTCCTTATACTCCCGCTGCCCCACCATAGACTTGTCCCAATCCCGGATCAACTGCAGGGGATATTCTCTTCCATAGCTCTCCATATTTTTCTCCTCCCATATTGCTTTCTGTTATATATAACGAATGGGAGGAGATTTTTTCGGACTATTGCCTTATTACCATTTCCAACAGTTCCGGAATATCATTTTTCAATGTCTCATAAACCACTTTCAAATCTACATTTCCATAATCATGTACAATCCGATTTCTCATTCCGTACATCGCGTTCCACGGAATCATCTTTCTTTTCTGCTTATATTCCTCCGTCAGTTTTCTGGAATTTTCAGATATTTGTATCATACGAAACAGCATAGAATCCAATAAAATTTCATTCGCATTTAGTTCTTCTATGTCCACGTTTTTCATATGTTTGACTATAAATTCCAAATCCTGTTGGATCTTCTGGATATAATAGTTGTCATTTTTAATGTTATCCATATATCTTTATCCCATCTTTTAAAATTTCTTTTGTCAGTTCCGGATTATCCATCAATTGCTCCATATTGAGAACATCCACTTTTTTATGCAATGCCGCCCTTATCTCTTCCACTAAGCCATAAAATTTCAATCCGCTTACCCCTGTTGAAATTAACAGATCCACATCACTCTCCGGTGTTGCCTTGCCCTTCGCATAAGATCCAAACAAATAGCAGAATTCTATTTCATATTCTTCAAACACGCTTTGACATTTCTGCCTAATATAATCTACATCTACTATCCCATGGTTTTCGTCGATCGGATTTATTTC
>CAVGMD010000129.1:0-4888 GCA_963630275.1 Bacteroidaceae bacterium
TTCCCGGGGAGTGCAATCAGGCATTTGTGGAGGGAATGGACAGCTTTGACAGGCAGATCCACGGTTTTGCCTCTCCGGCAGCGATCCTGACAGGAGTGGAGAGCCGGACTTCTTCCCCGGTGCGGATCGAGCGCGATGAAAATTTACAGTCCGAGATCCGTGGATGTTATCCCTGTGGGGAAGGCGCGGGATATGCCGGAGGAATCACCTCTGCGGCGATGGACGGTATCCGTGTGGCGGAACAGATCGCTGCACAGTTTGCTCCGTTACAGCGTTGACGTATGGGGCAAAATAGTATATTATGCAGATAATCCATAGTTTGTATACAGAAAGGCAATCAATGTGAATAACATAAGGGAACAGATTAAGAACAAGAAAAGAATCGTTATTAAGATCGGTTCTTCTTCTCTACAGCATGCCGAGACGGGAGATCTGGATTACATCCGTCTGGAGAAGTTAGTCAGAGAACTCTGCGATATCAGCAACCAGGGGAAGGAAGTCGTACTGGTGACTTCCGGTGCCATCGCAGTCGGTAAAAAAGCAGTCAATTTAAAAACCATCGAAGGGCAGACCCAGGCAGAAGCCATGGCAGTGAAGCAGGCCTGCTCCGCTATCGGTCAGGCGAGACTGATGATGGCTTATCAGAAGCTGTTTGCAGAATACAATCATGTAGCGGCGCAGATCCTGATGACGAAAAACACCATCGTGGACAATCTGAACCGTTACAATGCCCACAATACCTTTACCCAGCTGTTGAAAATGGGCGCAATCCCGGTCGTTAATGAAAATGATACCGTAGCGACCTACGAGATCGAAATCGGTGATAACGATACCTTGTCCGCTATTGTGGCGGCGCTGATCGATGCGGATCTTCTGATTCTTCTGTCGGATATTGATGGTCTCTACACCGACGATCCCAGACAGAATCCGGATGCGGAATTTATCGAGCAGGTGGATGAACTGACGGATGAATTCATGAATATGGGCAAGGCTTCCACAGGTAGCAATGTAGGTACCGGCGGTATGAATACCAAGATGATCGCGGCTAAAATTGCCACCAGTTCCGATGTGGATATGATCATTGCCAACAGCAAGGATATCGGTGTACTGCACAGATTGTTAGACGGCGAGAACGAAGGCACCCTGTTCGTGGCACACAAGGACGAAGCCTTTGACCTGCCGGGCTTTGTAGAAAATCTACATAAAAATAAGTGATGAAAAGTCACACGAAAAGAGGAACACACTATGAATATGGATGAAAGAATAAAGCGCATCAACGAGCTTTATCATAAATCCCAAAGCGAAGGACTGACGGACGGGGAAAAACTGGAACAGTCCATATTGCGACAGGAATATGTAGATAGTATCAAGCGTAACATGAAAGCGCAGCTGGACAACATTGAGATCGAGAGACCGGACGGCACCATTGAAAAATTAAAACCGTCTTATAAAAAGAACAAAAAATAGAAATGATCAGAGAAGAGAAAAAGTTACTTCGTAAGGAAATATTATCCCGCAGGGACGCCCTGACAGAAGAGGAACGTGAGAGAGGAAAGTTCCTTATTACCGAGCGGATCCTGGGGCATCAGTGGTATTATCTCTCCGACAGGATCCTTGGCTTTGTCAATTACGGAAGCGAGATCTGCACTACGGAGATTTTAGAAAATGCCCTGCAGGATGGAAAAGAAGTCTATGTTCCGAAAGTGGAAGGACGGGAAATGGAGTTTTATCGAATCCGGTCCCTTACGGAACTGAAGGAAGGCTATAAGGGAATCCACGAACCGGAAGGAAATACGGAAAGCTATGTGTTCACTCCGGAAAACGCGTCAAGAAGCCTTTTCCTTATGCCGGGAAGTGTATTTGATCCCTTGGGTAACCGACTGGGATACGGCGGCGGATTTTATGACCGGTATCTGGCAGACAAAGAAGCCTTACGGCTGCGCAGCATTGCTGTGGGATTTCGCTGTCAGCAGGCAGAAGAGGTACCGGTGGAAGAGACGGATGTAAAACCTTATCAGGTGATTTTGGTATAAACACATTGTTTTGGAAAGGCGGGAAAAATGGCGGAGCTTTTAGAACTGGGGAAAAATGCCTGCGATGCCAAATACGTATTGCAGAAGCTGACGACCGAAGAGAAAAATAAAGCATTACAGACAGCAGCAAAGTATCTGTGTGACAGACAGGAAGAGATCCTGTCCGCAAATGCGCTGGATCTGGAAAACGGCAGAAAGAACGGAATGAATCCGGGACTTTTGGATCGTTTAAAACTTACCGGTGACCGGATCGCACAGATTGCGGAGGGGCTTATGCAGATAGCGGCGCTCCCGGACTGCATCGGTGAGACCATGGAGCATTTTGAACGTCCCAACGGACTGAAAATCGACAAGGTCAGAGTTCCGCTGGGTGTCATCGGCATTATCTATGAAGCACGCCCCAATGTGACAGCGGATGCTTTCGGACTCTGTTTCAAGACGGGAAATGCCGTGATCTTAAAGGGAGGCAGTGATGCCATTCATTCCAATATCGCTATCGTAAAAGTATTACAGGATGCACTGGAAGACTGTGGAATGCCCGGGACAGCCGTGCAGCTGATCGAGGATACGGACCGTGCGGTCACTGCACAGTTCATGAAGATGAAGGAATACGTGGATGTACTGATTCCCAGAGGCGGTGCGGGACTGATCCGCAGTGTGGTGGAGAACAGTACCATTCCCGTGATCGAGACCGGCACCGGCAACTGTCACGTCTATGTGGACAAGGATGCCGATGTTGACATGGCGGTTAAGATCCTGATGAATGCCAAGACCCAGCGGATCGGTGTCTGCAATGCCTGCGAATCGCTGGTGGTACACCGCGAGATCCGTGACCGGTTCCTGCCGAAGATGGCAGAGACGCTGAAGACAAAAAATGTGGAACTTCGCGGAGACGAAAGTACCAGAGAGATCCTTACAGACTGTATTCCCGCTACGGAAGCGGATTACGGCACGGAATATCTGGATTATATCCTGTCCATTAAGACCGTGGACAGCGTGGAAGAGGCAATCGCCCATATCAACCGCTATAATACAAAGCATTCCGAATGTATCGTGACGGAAAATGCGGAGACTGCGGAAAAGTTCTTGAATGAAGTGGACGCAGCCTGCGTTTATGTCAACGCCTCCACCCGTTTTACGGACGGTTTTGAATTCGGATTTGGCGCGGAGATCGGTATCAGCACCCAGAAGCTTCATGCAAGGGGACCTATGGGACTGAAGGAGCTGACCTCCTATAAATACAAGATCCACGGGAATGGTCAGATCCGCGGATAATGACCTGCGTATTCTCCGGACGTTTTGTCCGGAAATAACTATAGAAGAGGAGAGAGATTTATGAAAGAAGTAAACGGAAGCATTTGGCACACCATGAGCACCCAGAGAGTCACCCCCACAGATTTTGTCTGTGTCATCGAGATCTCCAAGGGTAGCAAGAACAAGTATGAACTGGACAAGGAGACCGGTCTTCTGATCCTGGACCGTATCCTGCATACATCCACCCATTATCCCGCCAACTACGGATTCATCCCCAGAACCTACGGCGATGACGGTGACCCGTTAGATGTATTGTTACTGTGTTCTGAACCGGTACAGCCCATGACTCTGGTAAGAGCGTATCCTATCGGCGTGATCTCCATGCTGGACAACGGTAAAAACGATGAGAAGATCATTGCGGTTCCTTTCAACGATCCCAATTATAACTGCTACCATGATATTTCCGAACTGCCCGGCCATGTGGTGGACGAGATGGAGCATTTCTTCACGGTATATAAGGCACTGGAGAACAAGACCACCGCAGTCAATGAAAAGGGTAACAGAGAAGAAGCTATCGAAGTCATCAAGAAATGTCTTGATAACTACATTGATACATTTATCAAGAGCTGGTAAATAATTGATAATTGATTTTCAACAGTCACATAACACCATATTCCTGCGCTGCGACGTAAGAATATGGTGTTTTTTCATAGGAACTAATGAAAAAATTGTCAAAACCCACTAGATTTTTTTAGGGAAATATGAGAGAATGAACACGACCATTATGATATTATTTTATCAATAGTATTATAAGTACATATTGAAAGGAGATTTCACATGATTTATTCAAAAGAAGTTGAAGAAATGTGTCCCGTTGCACAGGGCGTACATCATGGTTGTGCTCCCATTCCCGAAGAGGCAAAATGGGTGCAGGCAAAAGAAGTTAAGGATATTTCCGGTCTGACTCACGGTGTGGGCTGGTGTGCACCTCAGCAGGGTGCATGTAAGCTGACCCTGAACGTTAAGGAAGGTATCATCCAGGAGGCTCTGGTTGAGACCGTTGGATGTTCCGGTATGACTCACTCCGCAGCTATGGCTGCTGAGATTCTGCCCGGTCTGACCGTTATGGAAGCTTTAAATACTGACCTTGTATGTGATGCAATCAATACTGCTATGAGAGAGCTGTTCTTACAGATCGTATACGGCCGTACCCAGAGTGCATTCTCTGAGGAAGGTCTGCCCATCGGTGCAGGTCTGGAAGACCTCGGTAAGGGCTTAAGAAGCCAGGTTGGTACTATGTACGGTACTCTGAAGAAGGGTCCCCGTTATCTGGAGATGGCAGAAGGTTATGTAACCGGTATCGCTCTGGACAAGGATGATCAGATCATCGGTTACCAGTTCGTTAACCTCGGCAAGATGACCGACTTCATCAAGAAGGGTGACGATGCCAACACTGCATGGGAAAAGGCTAAGGGCCAGTATGGTCGTGTAGACGATGCAGTTAAGATCATCGATCCCAGAAAACAATAAGATATAGGAGGACAGAAAAAATGGCTTTATTTGAATCATATGAAAGACGTATTGATAAGATCAACGCTGTA
>CAVGMD010000130.1:0-4830 GCA_963630275.1 Bacteroidaceae bacterium
AATTCCTTACTGGCTGTAAGGGATATTAACCATAAATATATTGTAGTAGAAAGGATCAGCTCTATGAAAAAGAATCCCATAAAGAGCGACCTGCGGGAGACAACAGCAGGAAAAGTGACATTTCTTTTCCTGCTGTTTTTGTATACCGGGGTCATGTTATATCTGTTTTGGATGGAATGCTATCAGGTGCCGGGATTCCAGTCGGATATGCCGGACTATGTGAATAAGGTGGCAGGCATTGCGGGGAATTATGAGTTTCCCTATCCGATCCTGTTTTGGACGGCTAGGCTTTCCGCATGGCTGATCGGGGCGAAGGCAGCAATGGCGGTCACCACGGCGCTTTTTAACCTGACAGCCGTAATTATCACGAAATATTACATGAACCGAGAGATTCGTAAGAGCAGTCATTATGAAACTTTGTCACATAAAAAGCAGGTCATGACCGATATTGTGGTGACCCTGCTTGTGTTTGCGCTGTTTTTGCTGTCAAATCTGTATTCTCCCAAGAATACGGCATTTTTCGGTTTTGACTATGCGTATCGCTGCATGGGCATTTACACACCCAATCCGTTCTGGAATGCCACTTACCTGGCGACCAGACCCTTTGCGATTATCTGCTTTTTTGAGACGGTAAAGGTGCTGTCGGAATACCAGAAGGATTTTCAGTGGAAAAACTGTACGCTGTTTGCAGTCAGCCTTCTGCTGACTACTATGACCAAGCCCAGTTTCACTATGGTGGTAGTGCCTTTGATTGGTCTGATACTTCTGATCCAGCTGATCGCAAGCCGCGGAAAAAGTTTTCGCAATGCGTTCTGTCTGTGTGTAACCATGATTCCCACGGGGATTGCCCTGTTATACCAGTTCTCCGGTGTGTTTACCGGCACCAATGTCATGGGTGAGGAGACCGGTATTGCCATCGGCTTTGCCAAAGTATGGAGCAATTATTCCAAAAGTATTCCTTTAAGTATTGTGATGGGAATGGCATTGCCCATAGGTGTTCTTTTCTTAAATCTGGTATTTGATTTTAAAAGCATCAAGCAGAACCGGTATTACTGGTTTGCCTGGTTAAATTATTTTGCAGCGACCCTGATGTTCTTAGTCTTCTATGAAAAGGGCTTCCGCATGATGCATGCGAACTTTTCCTGGGGCTATATGCACGGCATGTTTTTCGTATTCCTGATGACTCTGATCGTTATGGTGAAGAATATCCGGGAATGGTGGAAGAGCTGGAAGGTGATCTTCGTGGTTGGCGAGATCGCAGTATTTCTGTATCATCTGGTGTGCGGTGTGAATTTCCTGATGTATGCCGTCATGGGCAATGATCTGGCGGGCTTTTGATTTCGCGAAGGTACAAGATACGATTATTATGACTGTTACATACAATAACAGGAGAAAGGAGAGTGTTTCATGAACTTAAATATTGTAGCCGGTCTTCTGATTCCTTTTCTGGGGACGACTGCAGGGGCAGCCTGCGTCTTTTTCCTGAAAAAACAGATTGGCGGCAACATTCAGAGAATATTTACCGGATTCGCTGCCGGTGTCATGGTAGCGGCTTCTGTGTGGTCCTTACTGATACCAGCCATGGATATGTGTGAAGAGATGGGAAAGCTTGCATTTCTTCCCGCAGTGATAGGCTTCCTGATCGGTATTGTTTTTTTGTTGTTCATCGATAGCCTGGTGCCCCATCTGCATGTAGGAAGCGATGCCCCGGAAGGACATAAGAGTAGTCTGAACCGTACGGCAATGCTGATGTTAGCCGTGACCATTCATAATTTCCCAGAGGGTGCGGCGTGCGGTGCTATTTTCGCCGGAGTGTTAAACGGGGACGGAACCGTCACCATGGCGGGAGCCTTGACCCTTGCCATCGGTATTGCCATTCAGAATTTCCCGGAGGGAGCCATTATCTCCCTGCCTCTTCGCAGTGAGGGCAACAAGCGGAGCAAATCCTTCGCACTGGGCGTGCTGTCCGGAGCAGTGGAGCCGGTGGGCGCAGTTCTTGCCATTGCACTGGCAAGCATTGTGACTCCGATCCTTCCGTATATGCTGGCATTCGCCGCAGGCGCCATGATCTATGTGGTGGTGGAGGAACTGATCCCGGAAGCCAGTGAGGGAGAGCATTCTAACTTAGGAACTATCGCTTTCACCATCGGATTTGCCCTGATGATGATGTTAGACGTGGCACTGGGATAGGAATGGTGACAAGTCATGTCTGTGGAAAATGAAAAAGAAATACAACAGTTAAAAAAACGGATCCGGGAGCTGGCAGACAAATCCTACAACCAGAACCAGTACACTTTTACCGGGTTCCTGGGACTGGCGGAGCAGGATGCCCTGTGGCAGGTGGAACGGGAAGTAAGTTATGCCGGGATCACCTTGTACGGCGGCAGGGAAGAGGCAGAGCGGAAGATTCTTCGCTTCGGCAATGAGGCGGAGTTGGGCTATGAGCAGCCCTTTCCCATCTGCTGTATCCGGATTCGTCCGTTGTCCGCCAAATTTGCGGACAAGCTGTCCCACAGAGATTATCTGGGGGCGCTGATGAATCTTGGTATTGAGCGCAGTACCATCGGCGATATTCTGTCGGGGGAGGGCGAGGCATTTTTATTCTGTCTGGATACTATTGCAGAATTCATCTGTGACAATCTGGAACAGATCCGCCACACCCATGTAAAGTGTGAGGTGGTGGATGTGGCAGCGGAGGTGCCGCAGGAAGAACCGGTACGTCAGGTGATCCAGGTAGCAAGCCCTCGTGTTGACGCTGTCATTTCCAAAGTATATAATAAATCCAGAAGTGACTGCCTGGAGCTGTTCCGGGCGGGAAAAGTATATGTGAACGGCAGGCTGTGCGAGAACAATTCCAAATCCCTGGAAGCGGGGGATGTGGTGAACGCCAGAGGCTACGGGAAATTCCGCATAAGCGGTGAACCTCATGTCACGAGAAAGGGCAAGCTTGCCATAGAGACAGAAGTGTATCCATAAAATTTTCAGTGATGAAATAAAAGTGTTGAGGGAGGTTATACAGTGTATCATTATACTGCAATCCAGTGGTTATTTTTCTTTTATTTTTACTGCTTTTTCGGCTGGTGCTTTGAATCCACCTATGTATCCTTAAAAAGCAGAAAGTTAGTCAACCGAGGGTTCTGCCGTGGACCGTTTCTGCCCCTGTACGGCAGCGGGGCCATCATGATGTTAGTGGTGTCCATGCCGTTCCAGGACAATCTGGTGCTGGTCTATATCGCTGGATGTATCGGGGCTACGATATTAGAATATGTGACCGGCGTGACCATGGAGGCTCTGTTCAAAGTAAGATATTGGGATTATTCCAAGAATAAGTTCAATTTCCAGGGACATATCTGCCTGGGTTCCTCTCTGGCATGGGGCGGTCTTACAATCCTGATGACGGAATTTATACATAAGCCCATCGAACATCTGGTATTGTCGATTCCGGACCGCATTCTTACACCGGTGACACTGGTGCTGACGGCGCTGATCGGTGCGGACTTCGCGTTGTCCTTCAAGGCAGCTCTGGATCTGCGGGATGTACTGGAGAAAATGGAGAAGGCAAAAGAAGATATGCTGCGTATTCAGAAGCGGCTGGATGTTATTATTGCAGTGACCAGTGAGAATCTGGAGAACCGCAAGGAGGGCTTCAGCGAGAGCCTGGCACAGAAGAAGGAAGACTTTGCCGAGGGTATCACTACCAGAGTGGAGGATCTGAAGTCCAGCATCGAGGAGAAGCTGGAAAGCATCCGTACTTCCGCACAGAAGTCTCCCAGCGAATATCTGGAGAGCGTGAAGAACGAAGTCGCAGAACTGCGGCAGAAGTACACCAGAAGCGTGGCAGACAGAGAGAATATCAGCAGCTTAAGAGATTTCTTCCAGCGTGACATGATCCGTTCCAACCCGACCATGAGTTCCGAGAAGTTTAAGGAAGCTCTGGAAGAGTTGAAGGAGCATTCCGATAAGAAAAATTAATACAGAATATCTACTTATGAAGTCTGGAGCCGATCACCTTCTGTACCGGGAAGTGACCGGCTTTTTTGGCTGTAAAAGACATTTTTTTGCTGCCAACCTTAAACAAATCTTAAAGGTTTTTCCTGTTTTTTATTAATCTGTAATCTGTTACAATGATTTTAGCGTAAGGGAAAGCCCCTGCGCATGAGATGTCCGGGCGGCAGCAGCGGACACGGAAATGAGGGAGAGAATGTACAATATATTGATCTGTGATGATGAGAAGGATATCGTAAACGCGTTAAAGATATACTTAAATGACACCAATTATCATTTCCTGGAAGCCTTCGACGGTGAGGAAGCCGTGCACGTGGTGGAGACCCAGGAAGTTCATCTGGTATTGATGGACATCATGATGCCGAAGATGGATGGCATTCAGGCAATGATCAGGATCCGGGAGAAAAGCAACGTGCCGGTGATCCTGCTGACTGCCAAGGGAGAGGATTCCGACAAGGTACTGGGACTTACTGTGGGAGCGGACGACTATATCACGAAGCCGTTCAATCCCATCGAAGTGTCCGCCAGAGTCAAATCCCAGCTGAGACGTTATATGCAGCTGGGTGGTGGAAGTGTCCGGCCGGATATCATCAAGGTAGGCGGTATCGAACTGGATGACAAGGAGAAAAGCGTGACGTTAGACGGCGAGCCGGTAGCACTGACCCCTACGGAATATGATATTTTAAAACTGTTGATGCAGAATCCGGGGCAGGTATTTTCTCCGAGAGAGATTTATACCAGGATCTGGAACGATCTGCCGCTTGGCAGCGAGAACACCGTGGCAGTACATATCAGACATTTACGGGAAAAGTTAGAGATCAACCC
>CAVGMD010000131.1:0-4747 GCA_963630275.1 Bacteroidaceae bacterium
CTACTTGACAGATATCCAGAATGATACGGACAGATCATGGATCTACCGTGCAGTGCTGGAAGAGATTCAGTATGAGAATTTCCTGGCAGAGAAAAACGGGACGACCACGAAATTAACGGAGAGCATTACCAAGGCATCCATCACCAGATATATTTTGAACTGGTACATGCACAGAGTGATGGTGAAGTCTTCTGTGCGGGTGCTGGATTTGGAACCCTGCTATGATTTCAGTACGTCGTCTGCGTCAACGCTTACGGCGGATCGTGTGAAGGAGCTCATGGGCAGGAAGGACACGTACACCGGAACGGTGAATATTACGCAGATGCCTTCTGCTGAGTTTATTGGTAAGATCGAAGACCTGAACGAAAAATACGATATGATTTACCTGGGAGCACAGGTAGGTGCCATGAATACCGATTCCTCGGGAAATACTGTATATAATGACAGCCGTATGAATGGACTTATCTATTCCCACGTGGGAGATTATTACGATTATTCCGGAGAAGGTTACAATGATCAGAAGCGTCTGAAAGATGCGTCCCTGGATCATAAGATCAATAATGACAGCAGTGACCTCAATAACAGTTCTTATGTATATCGTGGTCCCGGTAATGATATGAACTCTACCAGATATAAGGAGTTCAAACAGTTCGTGCAGGCGGGATATCCGGTGGTAATTGCCGATAAATTCCTGAATATTACAAGCGATGGACAGGCTACGGCATCGACGTATACGATGGATAAGAATTCTTATTTTTACCAGATTGTAGATTTCATGGTATCTTCCAAAGATGCTAATGGAGAATATCTGTACTGGCAGAAGAACGTATATGCAGAGAGCCAGCTGTTACAGGATAATAGCGGCTTAGGTTCTACGCTTTCCGAGAGGCAGAATGCTTTCTGTAACTACCTGAATCTGTCCAAACTGTCGGTAGACTGGGTAACCACGCTGGGCGAGACGGCATATCCGGAAGCTTTGACTTACGGCAACAAGCAGGAACAGTGTAACCAGAGTTATCTGGGCAGAATTGATGGAAAGTATCAGCTGCAATATATTTTCACGTTATCTAATGATGCAGCGGCTTCTCAGGTAACGACCACTTATGATTGTAAGCTGTTTGTGGACAAAAATTCCGACGGACGTTTTGCCGGATCCGATTATGTGGAAGGACAGACGAACGGAGCTTCGGAAGAACTGACCGGATTGAAAGTATATCTCCGCAAAGGTTCGGAATGGCAACAGATAGATCCGTCTACGGATTCCGGAACAGCACATTATGAGTTACAGACCGGAAATGTCTATAAGGTGATTCGACAGCTGCCAGATGACTATGTGGGTGTCATTCCCTGGAAACTGGTGTTTTACGATAATTCAGACAGACTGGTTCGTACAGCGCAGACCGGATATACCGCAGTACCGAAACAGGATGGAAAGCAGAAAATCAAGATACTGCAGCTGTTATCGGATAAGGGCAATAACTGGAATCTGGAAGAAGAACTGAATGACAGTAACAGCTCATTCCATGGATATATTACCGACCTTAAAGACTGGGAGGTTACCATCCATAGTGTATCGGTAGTTCATCTGCTGGAGGATGAATTGAATATTCCTTCGTGGAGTATTACAGACAGTGCAATCGAACAGTGCTATACAGATTCTTACAATTATTTTCAGCAGTATGATATGCTGATTATCGGTTTTGCAGACAGCTATCGCTTCGGATATAACTACCAGTGGTATGACGTATCTGAGAGCCAGAAAAACGGCTATACCAACATTTATACGGATAAACTGAGCGGATCCAGGAAAAACATGGCTGTGGGAAGGGCAGTTCAGGAGTATATAGAATCCGGAAGAAGTGTATTGTTTACCCATGATACCACTTCCTATATCAATGATATGACAAGCCTGATCCAAATGAATAATTACGGCTACAGTGCATCTGCAAATAATGGATGGTATTTTGGTTATGAAATCAACAAAACGATTCGCGCGGCAGTCGGACTGGACAGATATGGTGAACTCACTGATTATTATGCGCAGATGGCAGATCGCGCACCGAACGATACAGAACGGCAGAAGTATCAGTCGTATCTGGCAACGTTAAATACCTATCAGTATGATACAATCAAGGAGCCGAATACAGACATTTCTCTGAATCAGCGGGAAGGTCTGACGAAGTACACGGTGATTCGATTCTGGAAGAATCAGCTAGAGACGTTGCGTGTCAACCGGAACTATACCGGAAAGTGGTTCCCGGTAAACAATGCATTGTTGTATGATGCCGGTTATAAAGAAAGCTATGGAGATCAACTGATAGATGGCCGGAAGGATCCTAGCTGGAACAAGGCAAGCTATATGCTGAAGGGAACCTATGCCAAGGAGGGACAGTCTGAACTGGCACTTAAGGCAACGCAGGTCAATGAAGGACAGATCACGCAGTACCCGTACCTGATCTCGAAGGACGAGCAGAAGAGCCTGAAGGTAAGTGCAACCCACTATCAGTGGCTACAGCCGAACATGGAACTGGACCGTGACGGAGACGGTAAAAATGATATCGTAGTATGGTATTGCCTGTCGGATATTTATAATAACAGTAAATATCCTACGAATATCTATAATATCTGTCCCAACGACGTGGTGAACAATTACTATATTTACAATATGAGAAATGTCACCTACTCAGGAGCAGGACATTCCAAGCCGGACAGCGGCGCGGAGATGAAGCTTTTCGTCAATACGATGATTGCGGCATACAATGCGGGAATCTCGGCACCCAGTGTATCCTTCAAGGATGAAAAGGGATATGATTTAAGCTCCATCTACGTAATCAGCGATCCCGTGAACAACACGATCCTGAAGGCGGCAGATCAGGGTAACATCAGATCCACTGATGCCGGAGATGTGGTCAGCGTGAAGTTCGTAGCGGAAGATGACAATATCTTAAGCGGCAATCCGCAGATCTGCGTAGAGTTCTACAAATCCGCAGGATCCGATGCCAATGCTACAACTGTGGACGGAATCACCGAGAAGGTCGTTCCTCTGAACGTAACTTCCGTGAGGGATTCTTCCGGCAATGCCGTAGCGGTTCAGAACGGGCACTATGTGGTGGGCAACAATCTGACCTATACAGTAACTTACCCTCTGTCTGAGATGGGATTGTTCAATGGTAATTCCGGAATGATCAAATCCGATGCCGAGGCGACGAAAGTGTACGTTCGGGTCTACACCCTGTTTGAAAACGGCACCAAAGCCACCCCTGGCAATTCCGACAGCATCACCGTCAGCGCTCAGGAACTGTTTGAACTGGATTAGTTTAACCAATATTTAGACCAAAGTAATATTGCACAAAAGACAGAGTTGTGAGAAAAATCCAATTTCCACAGCTCTGTTTTTGTATAGTTTTTCAACACTTGTTTTGCCGGATTTCCTTGCAGAATTTGTACCTCTATGCTATAGTAAGTTCATCTATAGAAAGTCTGTATAGATAAGATTTCAAAGATTCCATATATCAAGGCATATCGCCGTGAGATTCATTTTATACAATTAATTTGAATATTACAGAGAGTGAAGCAATAGAAGGTATGAAAAAATTCTGGTGAATTGATAAATAACAGTATTGACTTTTATTTCTTACTATGCTAAAAATATACTATACCTACTGGAACAGTAGGAAATATAGAGAGGTACGTATAAGACTATTATACAAAGGCATAGGAGGAGAAAAAGATGGCATTTGCAGCAGAGACCATATGTGTCCAAGGAAGTAATGAGAGAAGGGATCCGTTTGGAGCCATCAGCATGCCCATCTATCAGAATGCGGCGTATGCTCATCCGGGGCTGGGGCAGAGCACAGGATATGACTATTCCAGAGTCAGCAATCCCACCAGAGATGAAGTTCAGAAGACGGTTGCTTTATTAGAGCAGGGAACGGAGGCTCTTGCATTTTCTACCGGCATGGCAGCTATCACCGCACTGATGGAGATTTTTTCTCCCGGAGATCATCTGATTGCTACGGATGATCTGTATGGCGGTACTTTGAGACTGTGGAACACGATCAGCCATAAGAACGGAATATCGGTAGATTGCGTGGATACTTCAAATGTGGAGACTGTGAAGGCAGCAATCCGTCCGGAGACGAAGGCAATTTATCTCGAGACACCTTCCAACCCTATGATGAAGGTCGCAGATATTCAGGCAATCGCAGAACTGGCACACGCGCATGGATGCCTTCTGATTGTTGATAATACATTTTTATCCCCGTATTTTCAGAAGCCGCTTACGTTAGGAGCAGATGTAGTGGTACATAGCGGCACGAAATATCTGGAAGGACATAACGATACACTGTCCGGATTCCTGGTAGTAAAAGACGACGCCCTGTACCAGCAGCTGAACAATATCTATAAGACGACAGGAGCCTGTCTGTCCCCCTTTGACAGCTGGCTGCTGCTCAGAGGTATCAAGACCCTGGCAATCCGTATGGAACAGCATCAGAAAAATGCCCTTGCGATTGCTCACTGGCTGGAACAGAGACCGGAAGTGGAGAAAGTATATTATATCGGACTGGACTCCAGACCGGACAAAACGCTGATTGACAGACAGTGCAGCGGATATGGCGGAATGATTTCTTTCCGGTTGAATTCTGCTGAGAAAGCTGTTAAAATCTTGGAGAGCGTGAAACTAATCCGTTTCGCGGAGAGCCTGGGAGGCGTGGAGAGCCTTTTGACCTATCCGATGAAACAGACC
>CAVGMD010000132.1:0-4645 GCA_963630275.1 Bacteroidaceae bacterium
AAAAGAAAACATCTGCTCTGGATATTGTCCATTAAGTGGATACTTAAGTTCTATCGCATATCGCTCTAAATCATTATAAATTCATCAATAAAGAAGGGGGATATTAGATATTATTTACGGACAACCATTTTCAGCCGATACTATTTTGGCGCACAACTGATGCCCCAACAATTTTTTTGCACCCTTCTTAAATTTCTTTATTCTATATACATATTCTTCCTGCCAAAACATAGGTACATATTCTTCAAAAAAATCCCTAATTCGCTAAAACTAGGGCTTTATGCGATAACAAGCACACAGTCTTCACGTGCCTCTTTTTGACAGGCATATATGAAGCCAGTTCAAAACATGATCCTAATCATGAGAAGTAACAGAAACAATCATTTTTACATTCTACATTAATTGTAGTCTCTACGTCAAATCCTAATTTTCTTAACCATTTTCACTACAGTCATAACATAGAAACTTTTTCATATTTTGCCTTACGAGTACCAGACACTTTTAATTTTTCTACTTTTTTCATTATAATTTTACCTTTCACCAAATAATAGGCTTTTGCGTAAATGTTTATACTTTCGCCCAAATATGCTTTTCTCTATGACCCCATAGGACAAAGTGCAATTATGGGCAAAAATAAGTATCAAATATAATGTAATAATAGGGATATAAAATGCCCAGAAATGGCAGGAAATTGGCGTTTCACATAGGGTTATGTATACCAAAGATAGCGTGTAAACACCCGAGATGCTTAAGATATGGGCGATTCCGTTCCTCTGATACAGCGCTTTTACCTCAGCATCCAGTTCTTCCTTCTCCCCAAGCAACAATGTCTGCATAATAGAGGCTTCTTTTGCCGGAAAAACTTCTGCCAGCCTGTCATGCAATACCAGTCGAAATTCATACAGTTTTTCCCGCAAAAAATGGTAGTCCTCTCCAGTTGCCAAAATCTGTGCCTTGCGCACTCTGCCGGCGATACCTTTGCCCGCATAATAGGCCTGCGCATCAAATTCGCCAGGATTCGTTGCTGGCGAAAATAGCGAAAAAGTCCCCTCCAGGGCAATCTGCTGCCCGATCCTAAGATTTTGTAATTCTATCTCATTTGTCAGTTCACATTGTAATTTTCCAGAATAGGAATAAGTCTGATCCTCTCGGATCAAAGAAGTACATTTCAGAATAATTGCTTCAGAAGTTCTCGTGTCTATCCGTCCCGCGACTCTCACCGGACTTCCGTCAGGCGGCAGACCGGTGTTATCACACCGACCCGCCCCTGTCAGTATTTTCCCTATGGCGATCACTATCACGAGACACAGACACACTGTAAAAAGTGGTCGTCTCAATTAAGCTTCCTTTCCATTCAAAATCATTGCTCCAAAGTCGTTACGTAGTCCAGATTCCGCTCGAAGGTAGAATTGCTGAAGGTAGACGGTACCTCACCGTTGACCAGAATCTGCACTTTATTGATATTATCCAACTCTGCCAGCGAATTCACGATGGAGTAAACTGCCACTTCTGTGGATACGTTATTTACCACCGTCAGGAAATTAGAATCCAGATTCACATAACAGATACCGTCCTTGGTGAGGATATTGACGATCTTCGTCTCCGGATTGATCACCGGATACAGCCCTTCGATCTGTCCGCTGGGACCGGCAATCAATTCTTCCACCACGAAACGCTCCAGGGGAGTGTTGGTGGAATAATGCTTTTCTCTGTACGCTGCGATCAGCTTGTCGCCGTCCGCATTGGCAAAATACAGCTTTACCTTCACCAGTTCATAGGTATTGATCTCATTGCCGTCATTGTTGATAAACTGATCGGCATTCATCCAGCCTACCAGTTCTCCGGCATTGTCATACAGCTGGCTTCCCTCTACAGTAATGCCAACATATTTCACATTTGACAACTGCGTAAGTGTTCTTACGATTGCTGCCCGCACCAGTACCTCCGTGGTGGGAGATAATTCCGAATACGCCTTGTCCACATTGATCAGAAGTTTCCCGTCTTCCACTTCATAATCCAGTACCTGAAATCCCATATCAAGCGGTGCCTTATATTCCAGCTTTTCCGGAGTCGTTGAGAGATACTTCATAGTCTCATCCACCTGTTCTTCCGGTGTCTTGGTGTTCAGATACTGTTCATGTACCTCAACCTTCGTCTCCGCCGTATTGATATAATACATGGACATTTTCTTCCCGGTCTGGGGTTCGGTCGAGCCACATCCGGTCAGCATAAACGACAACAGCAATATTCCTGTCATCATATAACTTATTATTTTCTTCATAGTTCACAGTCCTTCTAAGACGCTATATACATTAGCGGAATCTTCACCAGGAAGCAGGATCCCTGGCCTTCTGTACTGGTCACCGTCAGAGATCCCTTGTGCATCAGCACGGCACTCTTGGTAATCGCCAGACCCAGTCCGGTTCCTCCGATCTCTCTGGAGTGGGACTTGTCCACACGATAAAAACGTTCGCAGATGTGTGCCAGTGATTCCTCCGGGATACCGATGCCGGAATCACTGACTTCAAAAGTAAAATACTGGTGATCCGCGTCCAGTACCACCTTTACCCAGCCATGGTCTTTGTTGTATTTGATAGCGTTTTCCACCAGATTCGTCATAATCAGTGTCATCTTAACTTCATCAACTTCCGCCACCACGGGGCGTACGCTCTCAAATACGACTTCCACATCTTTTTTCCGGGCAATGGGGCGCAGTCTCTTTAAGATCAGTTCCGTCAGATCATTAATATTCAGGGATACAATATTCAGATCCTGCACCTTTTTATCCATTTTTACCAGCGCCAGCAGATCTGTGATGATCTGATTCTCTCTGTCGATCTCGGAGGCAATATCCTCCATGAATTCCCGATAGAGTTCCGCCGGGGCATCTTCCTGTGCCAGCAGGGAATCCGCCAGTACCTTAATGGAAGTCATGGGAGTCTTCAGTTCGTGGGACACATTTGCCACGAACTCCTGTCTGGAATCATCCAGTGCCTTCATTCGTTTTAACAGTTGGTTAAACGCATCTACGATATGTACGGTCTCCACATAATCCGGGACTGATATGGTCTCGTCGCTGAAGCCTTCCCGTACCGCATTGATTGCCTGGGTTACCCGGTTGAAAGGCTTGGTCAGCGCCCGGGACAGTACGATTGCCAGTGCCAGGATTGCCACCATCATGATTACTTCCAGAATATATGCCTTACGGTTCAGCACTTCCTTGGCATTTACAATGCTGTCGTTGGAAATACTGGTCAGCATGACACCGCGGATCGCATCCGGATTTCTTTTACCGTTTTCGTCCGTGGTATTGGCTGTGGTATCCATGATGGGGGTGGTCATTTCTATGTAGCCGTGCTCCGGGTCATAGTGAGAAACATTCTCCCCCTGAAAACACTTGATGACTTCCTCGGAAATGATCGTCTTCCCTTCACTGATGCCGTAGGTATCCTTCTCTACCTTGAAATTTTTGTTAATGATCATCACGCGGCCTTCGTACAGATTGGACAGCATCTCCAGTTCAGCGTTGATGACTTCTCTGGAATTGCCGGTGTCCTCTCTGACGCCGTGGCTGCTTAAATAATTGTTGCTGACCAGGTGGTTCGCCAGGATCATCAGCTGGTTCTGTACCACCGTGATCCGCTGTTCCACCGCCATGTCCTCGTAATTGTTCACAATGCCGTGACGCATAACGATACAGGGAACCAGTCCGATCACAAGAGTCAGCAGGAAAATGCGCGCACGAAGGCTTCGAAGTTCGATCATGCTCTCTATTTTTTCCCATATTGTTATGAATCGTTCTTTATTCCATTTCTTCACAATATAAAAACCTCTGCTACGTTCTTTGCCCGCTGGCAGTCCCGTTGCTCTCCGCCATGACATGACACACGATTTCTCCGTGCTGCGCACTCTCGAAATCGTAACGCCCATTCGCATTCCGGACTATCGTCCTCCTTGCTCATGTTCGTTCACTCCGCTCATGGACAAAATGCTTTGCCTGCAAGCAGTCACGCATTCTGTCCATGGCTGAGTTTATCATTAAAGTAGTATCCAACTCCCCACTTGGTATGGACGTATCTGGGTTCGCTGGGGCTTAACTCGATCTTCTCGCGCAGTCTCCGGATATGTACATCCACGGTGCGCACATCTCCGGGATAGTCCGTGCCCCACACGAGTTTTAACAGATTCTCTCTGCTGTATACTTTGTCCGGATTCAGCATCAGAAGCTCCAGCACCTCAAATTCCTTGGCAGTCAGTCCGATCTCCTTGCCCTGAATGTAGGCTCTTCTGCCCTCACGGTCCAGCTTCAGATCACCGCTTTCTAAGATACCGGTATCCTCCACTACTCCCTTTTTCGGCTCCATGCGACGGAAGATTGCTTTGATTCTCGCCTTAACTTCCAAAATATTGAAAGGTTTCGTTATGTAATCGTCGGCGCCGTATTCCAGCCCCAGTATCTTATCCATATCGTCTCCCTTGGCGGTCAGCATGATCACCGGCACATTGGAAAATTCACGTATCTGCTGGCAGACCTCGAAACCGGTCAGCTTTGGCAGCATGACATCCAGCAATATAATGTCATATTCCTTGTTATGCGCCATCTGCAGGGCTTCCTCTCCGTCATAGGCACAGTCCACTTCCATAT
>CAVGMD010000133.1:0-4607 GCA_963630275.1 Bacteroidaceae bacterium
AACCAGTACAATCGGCACGGAGATCTACTGGCATGGATTACTGGATTATTCCGGGAGAGACAACAGAAGAATTGCAGAACTGAAAGAACTGCATAAAAAGATAAAACTGCTTCATCAGGTGGCAGGAAGCTGTTATCAGGCCCAGGCAGGGGTGCTGCGGGATTATGATAATGATTGGGACAGTCAGCTGGATGTTTGGCACGGACGTGTAGAAAAATGCAGCAAAGATGGCATTTATGAAGCTGCGCAGCTGTCACATACGCCGTTGGATTACGTGTATTTCACCGGGGAGGATGACTGGGAAAAAATAAAAAATTATAAAGTACTGTTTTATCCCCACGCAGTCATTCTGACAAAAGAGCGTGTCGATCTTTTGAAAAAATATGTGGAAGAGGGTGGAACACTCATTCTGGGATGCCGCACCGGTTACAAGGATGTAAACGGTAAGTGCGTGAGAGACTATCTGCCAGGATATGCCAGAGAGATGTCGGGTACAGATGTATTAGAGTATTCGTTTGTGGCACCGGATGAAGCTCCTGTGTATACAGTATGGAATGGTGAAAGAGTGGAAGTGCCTGTATTTATGGATATGCTGGCTCCGTTAGGTAAAAATGCTCATGTGTTATCCAAATATGAAAACGGAATGTACAGTGGAGAGCCTGCATTAATCTGCAATTCCCTGGGAAAAGGTCAGATTTATTATTTTGGCGGTGCGTTTAACAAGGATGTGGCAGCTTTGTTCCTTCAAAGACTGGAAGTAAGCGAGCCGTATCGTGAGCTGGTAGAACTTCCGGAAGAATGTGAAATAGCGGTTCGTGAAAATGAGAACGGAAAATATTTATTTATACTGAATTATTCCGATCATGATGTGACTATTCATTTGAAACGCAGCATGTATCATATGTTTGAGCAACAAGAATGGACGGGAAAACATACTTTACACAAATATGAGGCAATTGTGCTGAAATGCGAGTAGATGAGGAAGAAAAATGGAGTTTGTGATCAAAGCCGGTGAAAATATAAAGATTATCTGTGAGGCTTCGGAGCCGGAGGCAGTAAAAATTGCAGCGGATAATTTAAAAAGAGATATAGAAAAAGTGCTGCCGGGGACTTGCGTGGACAGGGAAACGTCAGTGGAGATGAATACGCAGAAGGCTTCTCTGATCCGTGTCGGAACCATCGGGCAGGCAAAGTGGACGGAAAACTATGATGCGGAAGCGCTAAAGGATGAAAATGGAACATTCCGGAAAGAAGCTTTTCAGATCAGATTCAGAGATGGAGTATTGGAAATCACAGGTACTGACAGAAGAGGTACCGTTTATGGTATTTACACAATCTGTGAAAAGCTGGGTGTGTCACCGTGGTATTTTTTTGCAGATGTGCCGGTGAAAGAAATACAGATGTTCCGATTGCCGGAAAATTTTTTCATTGTAGACTGGCCGTCTGTGGAATATCGTGGAATTTTCATTAATGACGAAGAAGAACTGGACGCATGGGTGCAGAACTATATGGGAGAGAAAACCATTGGAATGAAGACTTATGAGAAAATATTTGAACTGCTGCTGCGCCTGAAGGCAAACTACATTTGGCCTGCAATGCATGTAAATTCTTTTAATATGTATCCGGAAAACGGCGCATTGGCAGAACGGATGGGCATCGTTGTGGGAACATCTCACTGTGATATGCTTATGCGTTCCAACAACAGAGAATGGCTGCCCTGGCTGGAGAAAAAGGGATATCGGAATGTGGTATATGATTATTCTGTCGAAGGGCGTAACCGTGAAATCCTGCAGGAATACTGGAGAGAAAGTGTGAAGCAGAATCATGATTTTGAAGTATGTTACACTCTGGGAATGCGGGGGATCCATGATACCGGTTTTGAGACAAAGGATCTGGAGGGAAAAAGTGAGGAAGAGATCCGGAAGGCAAAAGTAGCACTTCTGGAGCAGATCATTACAGATCAGAGACAGATATTGGACAGCGAACTTAAGACACCAGCCATGACTACCTTTATTCCTTACAAAGAGGTACTGGAGCTGTATGATCATGGGTTGGAGATTCCGGAAGATGTGACGCTGGTATGGGCAAATGATAATTATGGATATATCCGGCGTTTTCCTTCGGAAAAGGAGCAGAAAAGAAGCGGAGGGAACGGTATTTATTATCATAATTCCTACTGGTCGCCGCCCAGCATGTCTTATGTATTCTTATGCTCCATTCCGCTGGCGCATACGAGGAATGAACTGCAGAAGGCATGGAATGAAGGAATCCGCAGACTTTGGGTATTGAACAGCGGTGCCATGAAGCCGCTGGAACTGGAAATCAGCTTTTTCCTGCAACTGGCATGGGAAATCGACAAGCCGGGGGCGCTGACGGAGGATGTGGAAAAATACACAGAAGTCTGGGCGGATAAACTGTTTTCGGGTCATATAGGGAAGACCGTCAGCAGGCTGTTAAATGATTTTGCCCAGCTGACAAATGTCCGGAAGCTGGAAAATATGGATCAGGATGCATTTTCCCAGACTGCTTATGGTGACGAAGCTGCTTTGCGTATTCATCGGTATGAAGAATTATTCCGTACCGGCAATGCATTGTATGCGGAACTGCCCGGGCAGGAAAAGGCAGCCTTTTTCCAACTGGTACTGATGCGTCTGCAGGCAGGATATTTCACCAATCTGTCATGGTATTACGGAGACCGTAGTGTGCATGCAATGGATAAGGGGCTTGCACGGTCTGCGGAAAAGTATGCTGTAAAATGCAGACAGGCAGATGATGCCCGAAGAAGTATGATTTATTATTATAATCATATTATGAGTGAAGGAAAATGGAACGGCATTGTAAATCCGGAGGGATTTCCGCCTCCAAGAGCTGCTATGCTGCCTGTGTTCAAGCGCCCGTTTCAGATTGCCGGAATTCCGGAACTGTCAGTTAGTCTGTGGAACGAGGCTCGAGAAATTGTATTCTGTAAACCGGGTACTAAATGGGTAGAACTGGCTGTAAAGGGTCGTGGAGAACTGGAGGTGGAGCTGCATGCTCCGGAATGGCTGACTTTATCGGAGACAGAAGTATGTGTTGCCGAGGAAAAAAGAATCCTGGTAAGCATACACGAAATCAAGGAAGATAAAGAGGGTATCCTCTTGGTAAAAGAGAAAAATTCAGGAGAAGAAATCCGTATTCTGGTAAAGGTGATACATATAGAAACGGCAGGAGATGGGGTTGTAGAGGAAGATGGAATGATCGCAGCGGAAGCGGATCAGGCAGCATCAGAAGACTTTCGGGTGGTCCGCAGGGCAGGACGGCTTCAGGGGAATCTGATGGAGACTGTCAGGAAGAAAGAGCATTTCGGACAGGATCCTCTGCAATATTCATTTTATTGTGTGACTTCCGGTGACTTCCTGCTGGAGCTTCATCGTTTTCCTTCCCTGAATGCCACAGGTAGAATTCGCATAGGGGTATCTGTTGATGACGGGAAAATGCAGATCATGGAATCTTTTTCCAATGATGAATGGAGAGGTGACTGGAAGTCAAATGTACTGCATAATGCAGACAGGATGACGCTGGAACTTCCTCATATGGAAGCAGGGCTTCATAGACTGAAAGTATATGCAGTAGATCCTTATTTTGCTTTTTCACGCATTATCATCTATACGGCAGAGCGTAAAAAAAATGAGCTGGCGGGGATTGTGGGAGATCAGAGACTGCCGGAAGAATTTTCTGTGGAAAAATGGTGCAGGGAATTTTACGGTGAAATAAAATTGTCGCCAAGACCTCAGTTTTTTGCCGGCAGGGAGGTAAGAGAGAATCCGTTGGCTCTGACGGATACGGTAATCAGAGATGATGAATATGCAAAAGGCGTAGAATTGCAATGGTATCTGGATAAGGGAAGGAAAATTTTTGAGGAAGACATTGATTCGCAGGATATCCTGATCGATGCAGCAGCTGCACTGGCGCATAGCGAATTTGCCCGGACGGAAAATGTTGGAGCGGGCGGTTGTTTTGACTATTGCGGCAGTGAGTCCTTCGGACAGACAGGAATTGCAATGTATCTCAGGGACACCGGACAGCATTTTCAGGCAGAAGGAGCGCCGGGACTGCATTATCGTTTTATATGCCATGGCGGGAATTACACCTTATGGCTGCTTTGCAAATTCAATATAAAAGAAGAAGCAGACTACAGCGTCTTAGTGGACGGAGAACGTCTTGCTGCGGACAGACTGTATGGAGATGGCTGTCTCTGGCGTTATGAGGCAGAACAGATTTACCGGTTTGTGCCGGTTACGGATCTGCAGCTTTCCCGCGGTGAGCATGAATTACAGCTTCGAAGCCTGGCAGGCGGTCTACGGTTTGACCGGATCTATCTTGGGAAAAATGGAGTGCTTCCTCCTGCGGATCGCGACTGGAGCAATAGAGTATTTGCAATAATTGACAAAATGAACTGAATTTTTCAAGCAATTTAATGAATATAGCAAAAAATGTAAAATAATATCTTGTATCAATTTCGTAAGGCATGGTAGAATATATTTATTCGGGTATCGGCTCATAAAGGGCGGATAGTCAAAGAACGAAAAGAGAAGCAGGGGAGCAAAAAGTGGCTGACATTGCATTAC
>CAVGMD010000134.1:0-4341 GCA_963630275.1 Bacteroidaceae bacterium
CGCCATGGCTGCAATCTGGGGCAGATGTGTGATGCAGATGACCTGATGTGCCCCTGAGAGGACACTCAGCTGCTCTGCTACCTTCCATGCGGTTCTGCCACTGATACCGGTGTCGATCTCATCGAAGATCAGTGTATCGATCTCATCCCGTCCCGCCAGCACAGTCTTGATGGCTAACATGATACGGGACAATTCACCGCCGCTGGCTACCTGGCTCAGAGGCTTCAGGCTCTCTCCGGGGTTGGTGGAGATCAGAAATTCCACATCGTCATAACCCTTCGCCGTAATGGTCTGACCAGGTCTGACCGCGATATCGAATTTCACCGTCAGGAAATTCAGGTTGATCAGCGCATCTTTTAATTTCTGTGTCAGCATCACTGCATTTTTCCGACGGATCTCGGACAATTCTTCACAGGCTTTTGTAAGCAGTGTCTGCTTTTCCTCCCATTCCGCATGCAGCTTCTGCATATAGGCATCATAATCCGCCAGTTTTTCCAGATACGCTTCTTTTTCTTCTTTGTACTTTAAGATCTCCTCGATGGAATTGCCGTATTTTCCCTTCAGATGATTGATGGTGTTCAACCGCTCTTCGGTACTTCTGAAATCCGCTTCGTCAAATTCGAGATCCGACATATATTCCGATACATCATGATTGTAATCCGCCAGGAGACTCTCTACCTCCGCCAGCTGCTCTTCCATCTGTTCCAGGGCAGGATCATACATGGTCACGCTGCGCAGTGCCCGAAGGGCTCTGCTTAAAGAATTCCCGGCACCGTCCTCGGCATCACTACCGCTGAGGCGGTAACTTTCCGCCAGGCTCTCCGCAATCTTACGGCCGTTCGCCATCTTACGGTACGCCTGCTCTAATTCCTCGTCCTCTCCGGGCTGTAACCCGGCATCTGCGATCTCTCTTAGTTCAAATTCCGCCAGAGACTGTTCTCTGTTCCGGGATGTCTCATCCAACGTCTCTTCCGCAATCTTTTTCTCCAGTGCAGCACACTCATGATACAATGTGCTCACGCGTCCTGCGCATTTTGCGAATTCCTCTCCGGCATAAGCATCCAGAATCTCCATGTTTTTTTTCTTATTTAACAGAGACTGGTGCTCATGCTGCCCGTGAATATCGATCAGCAGTTCCGAAAGCTCCTTCACCTGCTTCGCCGTCACGGTCTCTCCGTTGATGCGGCAGATACTTTTCCCGGAGGAAAGCTTTCTGCTTAGGATCACCGTGCCGTCCTCCGAAGGCTCCAGATCCATGCTTTTTAACTTTTCCGCAAGTCGTTCTTCCTCACAGTCGAAGACCAGTTCCACCAGACCGCTCTCTTCTCCCCGTCTGAGCATGTCTTTCTCGAACTTTCCTCCCAGTGCCAGATTCACCGATCCGATCAGTAAGGATTTACCGGCACCGGTCTCTCCTGTCAGTATATTCAGTCCTTCTCCGAATTCTACCTCTGTCTCCCGGATGAGAGCCAGATTTTTCACGTGTAAACTGCGAAGCATGTATTTCCCCCTGTCTATCTTTCTATCATCAGATGGATCTTATCCATGAGGATCTGGGTGTCTTCCACGGTACGCACCGCTACCATGATGGTATCATCTCCGGCGATGCATCCCACCACTTCAGAGAATTTCAGTGCATCCAGTGCTGCCGCCACCGCCATTGCCATGCCGGATACGGTCTTGATCACCAGAATATTCTGTGCCATATCCATAGAGACGAATCCATCTCTTAATACCCGGATATATTTGTCTCCCATGTGGCTGTCATCCTGTCTGAGGATCACGTATTTCTGTTTGCCGCCTCCGGTAGGTACCTTGGAGAGCTTCAGTTCCCGGATATCTCTGGACACTGTGGCCTGGGTCACGGTAAAACCTGCTTCTTTCAGATAACCCGCCAGTTCCTCCTGGGTTTCCACATCTCTTTTTTCTATGATCTCCACGATCTTGCGATGTCTGGTCTTCTTCATCTTAACCTCATGCCTTTCTTGCGACAATTCGTCAGGAATCTCTCATTTTGCGATGCAACACATCCAGGAAGCTGACCTGGTTCAGCTGGATAAATTCCGTGATTTTTTCCGACTGTACGATACGGATGTGATCTCCGGTGCACATGGTCACCTTGTGGCTGCCGTCATAATTGGCTTCCACGGTCTGGCTCTTGCCCTCTCTGCCTCCCGGGATCTCTATAACGATCTCGTCCTCCGGAGACAATATGATACTTCTCTGGTTCAGACTGTGAGGGCAGATCGGTGTCAGAGTGATCAGCTTCGCCTTGGGCTCTACTAACGGTCCTCCCGCCGACAGGTTGTATCCCGTGGATCCCGTAGGGGTGGTCACGATCATACCGTCTGCTTTGTAATGGTTTAAGAGCTGTCCGTTGACATAGATGTTAAATTCTATAATCTGTAAGGAGCCGCTTCGGGAGATGACAATGTCATTCAGTGCCCAGCCCTCCGACACGGTGCCGGCCGCACAGCAGACTTTGCCGTTCAGCATCATCCGGCGTTCCTTCTTATAATCATCCCGGATCAGTCGGTCCAGAGATTCCTCCAGCCCGGACAGTTCGATCTCCGTCATATAACCCACGGTTCCCAGATTCACGCCGATGATGGGCACCAGGATCTTTTTCGTCTCTCTGGCTGCCTGCAGAACCGTGCCGTCACCGCCCAGCACGATCATGCAGTCCACATCCAGGGGAATATCCGCCGCTTCCTCTTCCGCTCCGGAATCTGTCTCTTCTTTCCAGTCGGATTCCTTGACCTTTAACTTCACGGTACAGCCTTTGGATTCCAGATAATTCTGGATTCGTTTTGTGGTCGTAAGTTCCTGATCCTTATGCTTATTCGTATATATCAGAAAATGCTTCATAACTTCCTACACTCCTTGCCTGTTACAGTGTATGAGAATTATCTACGATACCCTTAATGACAGCGCCCCACTCCGGGGTATAGGACAATCCGGTCTTTTCCTCTACGATGGTCTGTAAGGCACTCTCCGCCTCATGCTCGGTCAGCGCCAGTTTTTCTTCGGAGATCTCTTGCGGCTTACGGATATGCAGCAGGTATTCGATATTGCCCTCCGGTCCCTTGATGGGGGAATATTCCAGATGCAGCACTTCGAATCCGATGCTGTCCGCATAATCGATGATCTTGCGGATCACCTCTTCGTGGATCTGGGGCTCTCTCACTACGCCGTTTTTGCCGACCTTACCTCTGCCCGCCTCGAACTGGGGCTTGATCAGGCATACCATCTGTCCTCCGGTCTTTAACAGATTCCTCGCCGGGATCAGGATCTTGGTCAGGGAGATGAAGGACACATCCACGCTGGCGAAATCCAGGGCATCTGGAATATCTTCCGGAGTCACATAGCGGAAATTAGTCTGCTCCATGCATACTACCCGCTCATCGTTACGCAGCTTCCAGGCTAACTGTCCCTGTCCAACATCTACGGAATACACCTTCGTGGCACCGTTTTGGAGCATACAGTCCGTGAAACCGCCGGTGGATGCACCGATATCCATGCAGATCATGCCGTCCAGTAAAAAGCCCCACTGCTCCATTGCCTTTTCCAGCTTCAGGCCTCCGCGGCTGACATATTTCATGGTATGATTTCTGACTTCCAGCTTGATCTTGCTGACATCGAATCCGGTGCCTGCCTTGTCTTCCTTCTGTCCGTTGACATAGACATTGCCGGACATTATGATTGCCTTCGCCTTTTCTCTGGAAGGAGCATAGCCCTGCTCTACCAGAATCACATCCAGTCGTTCTTTCATATACGTCTCCTATTGCTATAACTCTTATAACTTTTCCAGTATTTTCTCTGTAATGCTTGCCGCATCCAGACCAATCTCTTTTTTCAGAAGTTCTACATTGCCGTGTTCCACATAGGCATCCGGTATTGCCGCCATGACACATTTGATCTGTTTCTCGTGCTCATTTAAGCAGGTCAGCACCTTTTCTCCGAAACCTCCGCTTAACACATTTTCCTCCATGGTCACAATCATATCATGATCTTCGCAGGCGGAAAGTACTGCCTCTTCATCAATGGGTTTGATGAATCTGGCATTGATGATACTTGCCTTATAACCCTTTTCATGCAGTAATGCCTGTACCTCTTCTGCAGTCTTCACCATACTGCCTACGGCAAACAGGGCAATACCGCCCTCTCTCGTGATCCACTCCGCCTTGCCCAGTTCGATGGGGGCACGGTACTCGGACAGTCCCGCATACGCCGTTCCTCTGGGATAGCGCACCGCAATGGGAGCCTCCAGTGCCACAGCGAATTTCATCATATCCGACAGTTCCCATTTGTTCTTCGGCGCACAGATGTGCATATTAGGGA
>CAVGMD010000135.1:0-4247 GCA_963630275.1 Bacteroidaceae bacterium
TGTACAGACTGCAGAATAAGTTAAAGAACCGCTGGAACGGTTAGACATAAGGGAAAGGCATAGGTAGATATATGGGAATACATGTACTGGACTCCCGGACGATCGACAGGATCGCTGCCGGTGAGGTGGTAGAACGGCCTGCCAGCGTAGTGAAGGAGCTGGTGGAAAATGCCATAGATGCCGGTTCTACGGCGATTACGGTGGAGGCAAAAGAAGGCGGCATCGAGTTCATCCGTGTGACGGATAACGGCTGCGGCATTGAGCGGGAACAGCTGCCCACAGCGTTCCTCCGTCATGCTACCAGTAAAATCGAAGATGCGGATGATCTGAACCATATCGCAAGCCTTGGCTTCCGTGGTGAGGCGCTGTCCAGTATTGCGGCAGTGTCCCGGGTGGAGATCATTACCAAGAGAAAAGAGAACCTCACGGGCACCCGCATGGTGTTAGAGGGTGCGAAGGAACAGTCCATCGATGAGATCGGTGCACCGGACGGCACCACATTTCTCATGCGGAATCTGTTCTTTAATACACCGGTACGCCGGAAATTTTTAAAACAGCCTGCTACAGAGGGCAGTTATATCACGGATCTCATGGAACATCTGGCACTGTCCAGACCGGATATCTCCTTTAAATTTGTATTGGGGAACCAGACCAGATTCCATACTTCCGGCAACGGAGATTTGAGAGAGGTCATCTACCGGATCTACGGCAGAGAGATCGCTGCGGAACTGGTACCCATCCAGATCGAGGAGAACGGCATCAAGGTGGAAGGCTACCTCGGTAAACCGGTACTGGTTCGTTCCAACCGCAACTTTGAGATCTATTTTATCAACGGACGTTTTATCCGAAGCGGTGTGATTGCCAAAGCCATTGAAGAGGGCTATAAACAGTATCTGATGCAGCATAAATTTCCGCTGTGCGTACTGCATATTACCATGGACACGGAGACGGTGGATGTGAATGTGCATCCCTCCAAGATGGATGTGCGGTTCTCTGATGGCATGGCATTTGCTAGAATGCTCAGCGAGAAGATCGTAACAACCCTGCGGAACCGGGAAATGATTCCGGATGCTTCCTTAGAGGATGAAAAAGCCATTCAGAAAAAGGAACAGGAAGACAGAAAAGCATCCTGGAAGGAACACACACCGGAAGTATTCGAGAAAAAAAGAGAAGAGAGTTATCGTGTCATGGAGGCTGCAAAATACGAGGCAGTACCGAAGGATCGAAGAGAATTTATACAGAAGCCGATCTGGCAGGAGGCACATGCAGCTGTGCAGACCAGTATCCGTAAACCGGAACCGTTAAGGGCGCAGGTAGAGGAACAACCTGCTGCACCCACGGCAGCACCGGAACCAAAAGAAGACGATTTCTTCGTAGAGGCAGAACCTCTGAAAACAACACCTCCGGAGCCTGTCATCTGCCCGGAGACCGCCGAGGTGATGGAACCGGAGGTGAAGGATGTACAGCAGATGAATCTGTTTGAAGAGAAACTGCTGTCCGTGCAGAACCGCAGCCGCTATCGGATCATCGGTCAGGTCTTCGATACCTACTGGCTGATCCAGTTCGAGGATAAACTGTTCATCATTGATCAGCATGCTGCCCATGAGAAGGTGAAATACGAGCGCCTGATGAAGCAGTTTCATGAAAAAAGTGTGGTATCCCAGCGCCTGATGCCTCCCATCATTGTCAGCCTGACGGGGCAGGAGGAAAGCGTTCTTCACACCTATGAGGATGCCTTTGCCCAGCTGGGATTCGAGATCGAAGCCTTCGGCGGCAATGAATATGCCCTGCGCAGTGTCCCGGTGGATCTCTACGGCTGCAGCGAGAGAGAACTGTTTTTAGCGGTACTGGATGAACTGTCTCAGGAGACCGGCAACCGCGGCAGCTTCCAGGTCATCGAGGAGAAGATCGCATCCATGTCCTGCAAAGCAGCTGTTAAGGGCAACAACCGATTAAGCTTTCAGGAGGCGGAGAAGCTGATCGATGAACTTCTGACACTGGATAACCCCTATAACTGTCCCCATGGCAGACCTACCATCATCACCATGACGGAGACTGATCTGGAGAAGAAATTTAAGAGGATCGTATAATGCGTTTACTGATCAAACAACGAGTGTTTTCCTGGACAGATTCTTATGATGTCTATGACGAGAACGAAAATGCAAAATTACTCTGCTTCCTGTATTTGAGATTGAAATTAACGGACAGATACGGGGTGAGATCCGCAAGCAGTTCTCCTTTTTCAAGCCGAAATACGAGATCGATTACAACGGCTGGCGCGTGGAAGGAGATTTCCTGGGTTGGGATTATGATGTGTACAGCGGATGCAGCAGTATCATTCATATCTCCAAGGAACTGTTCCGCTGGGGTGACACCTATACGATCAATTTTTCAGACCCGGGGGACGAACTGGAGGGTCTGATGTTAGTCATCGCCATTGACGCGGCAAACTGCACCCAGAATAATGGGTAGTCTTATAGAAGTGTAAGGAAAAATTATGTCGGTAATACAGAATAAAAAAAGACCGTTAGTTGTACTGACCGGTCCTACGGCAGTGGGCAAGACAAAACTGTCCATTGCCCTGGCAAAAGCCATAGACGGGGAGGTTCTGTCGGCGGATTCCATGCAGGTATACAAACACATGGATATCGGATCCGCCAAGATCCGTTCGGAGGAAATGCAGGGCGTGCCCCATCATCTGATTGATATTTTAGAACCCTGGGAAGAATTCAATGTGGTAGTGTTCCAAAAAAGATGTCTGGAATGCATGGAACAGATCTACAACAGGGGACATATCCCTATCCTGGTGGGCGGTACCGGGTTCTATATTCAGGCAGTGCTTCGGGGCATTGACTTTACGGAGAACGAAGAGAACACAGAATACCGGAAAAAGCTGGAACAGCTGGCAGAAGAACAGGGACCGGAAGTATTGCATGAGATGCTTGCAAAAGTCGATCCAGAATCAGCACAGAATATTCATGCCAATAATATCAAGAGAACCATCCGGGCACTGGAATATTATGAACTGACCGGGGAGCCGATCTCTGCCCATAACGAGCGGGAAAAAGAACGGACGAGTCCTTATACTTTCAGCTACTTCGTGCTGACGGACGACCGGGAGAAACTCTATGAACGGATCGAAGTCCGCATTGATGAGATGCTGTCGGAAGGGCTTTTGTATGAGGTGAAGCATCTGAAAGAACTGGGCTGTCACAGAGGAATGGTATCCATGCAGGGACTGGGCTACAAAGAGATCCTGGAGTACCTGGACGGAGAATGCAGCCTGGAGGAAGCTGTGTATACCCTGAAACGGGATACCAGGCATTTCGCCAAGAGACAGCTGACGTGGTTTCGCAGGGAAAAAGAGGTTATCTGGCTGGATAAACAGCAATTTGACTATGACGAAGAGAAAATTTTAGAATATATGATAAAGGAATTAGGAGAAAAAGGGATCTATGAAAAACAGTAATAACAGCAATGAAGAAATCTACCTGTCTATGGGAATCAGCAAGACCGTATACGACTATGGCTGTGCCATTGAGAAAAGCTTAAGAGACCGCTTTGACGAGGTGGACCGGAACGGGGAATATAATCAGTTAAAGGTAGTCAAAGCCATGCAGCGGCATCAAGTGAGTGAAGCCTGCCTGCTGGGTACTACCGGCTATGGCTATAACGACCTGGGCAGAGATACCTTAGAGGCAGTCTATGCGGCAACCTTCCACACGGAGGATGCCCTGGTGCGTCCCCAGATCACCTGCGGTACCCATGCACTGGCATTGGCTCTGATGAGCAACTTAAGACCCGGAGACGAACTGCTGTCCCCCGTAGGTAAGCCTTATGATACTCTGGAGGAAGTCATCGGCATCCGCCCTTCGAAGGGATCTCTGGCGGAATACGGTGTAACCTATCGCCAGGTAGACCTGCTGCCGGACGGAAGCTTTGACTATGATAGGATTCGTGAGAACATCAATGAGAAAACTCATCTGGTAACGATCCAGCGATCCAAGGGATACCAGACCAGACCGACCCTGTCGGTAGAGCGGATCGGCGAACTGATCGCCTTTATCAAAGGCATCAAGCCGGATGTCATCTGCATGGTAGATAACTGCTACGGTGAATTCGTGGAGACAATCGAGCCCTCCGATGTAGGTGCGGATATGATCGTGGGATCTCTCATCAAAAATCCCGGCGGAGGACTGGCACCGATCGGCGGCTATATCGCCGGTAAGAAGGATCTGATTGAAAAC
>CAVGMD010000136.1:0-4191 GCA_963630275.1 Bacteroidaceae bacterium
ACCTTGTACACATGTTCATTATTATCAAACAGGAATTCCACCTTAGGAACCAGAATAATGGTCTCTGCAATCAGCTCCTTGCCATCCACAGACCATGCCTGAAGTTTCAAATGATAATCCTTGTTCCAGTCTACATCCTTCAGTGCCCATACTTCTGTCGAGCTTCCCGTGTTTTCCACCAGCAAATAATTCTGTCCACCACCTTTATTTTCTCCACCGTCATACATTCCTTGATATGCCCCAAGACCAACCAAATAGGATTCTGTCACTTTTCCGTTCTCATTAACAAAAGTATTATCTAATTCAGCGGGCATATCCGCAAATTTCCACAGAACATCCTTAGGCTTGTTATTTTCATCTGTGTAATTCACAATCGAAACTTTAATTCTACCGTTTCGATTCAGAACGAAACCATTCTGACCCAGTTTGTTCTTATCTGGATCATTCTCATCGATATCTGCGGAAATATAAGGTTTATCAGCACTCTGTACAGTGTTCAGTGGCGGAATGACGATGTCAATTCCCAAAATCACAGTCACATCTGCAGAAAGCTTTACTTTCGCCTCTACATAAACAACCGTATCATTGTTATTGCCGCATTCCAGTTCTGCCTTAAACTGTCTGCCATCAGCATCCGTAATTCCCGTGATCTTATAAGAATGATTGTAATCATTCGGTACCGACCATTCGATCTGCGGATAACCGTTCAAATAGTCCGCCCAGGAAGGAAGACATTCAATAATACCCTTGTATCCTACCTTCTGTGTACTGCCTTCTGTGAATTCGTACATATATAAGTCACTTGCAATCAAAGTTGCATCATATTTTCCGATGATATTCGATTTTTCAAGCACGGTAACCATTGCCGTTGCCGTTACCGTTTTCCTCTTGCTTACGGTACATGTAACTGTCAGCACAGCAGTGCCAAGTGTTTCGTTCTCACCAACATGAAGTTCTCCCGTAGCAGAGTTGATCCAGGTGCCATTTAACGCAGAGCCATCTGTTTTCTCTACTTTCCACTCTACACCGCCATTCTTCACATCGTTAGAAGAAGCCTCCAGTTCATAACTGAATGTAAAGTCACTGTTTCGCTCTACGGTAGCCGCCGTCGGATTAATGGTCAAAGAGATACGCTCTATTACAGATACGGTTGCGGTTGCCTTCAGTGCCGGATCCGCTACTGCCGTACAGGTTACAAGGAGTTCATTCTCGCCCAGGTCCTCGTCTTCTTTTACGATTAAAGTGCCGTCCGCTTTGATGGTACTCTTACATGCGGTGCCATCAGCCTTTGTAACTTTCCATTCCACGCCCTGTGCTACTGCCTCTTCATCACCTGACAGTGAATATTCAAATTTCTGTGTACCGCCAAGCGCAACCTCTGCATGCTCCGGCTTAATCACCAGTCCGGAAATCCAGCTGTAATTGGCACCAGCCTCTCCCAGATCATTTCTAAGCTTTATCGTCTCAGCGATATCATAGCTTCTGTCCTGGTAAGCGAAGGTCATATTCAGGATAACTTTCCTCTTGTCCTTCACCTGGCTTAAGTCCACGTTAAAGCTTGTGACATGTTCTGCCATGAGTGCCGGAGTCGCGGTGGCGGGATCTCCTACGACGAGGTTGCCGTCCGCATCCGTGGTATTTTTCACTTCATAGAGGTATACCTGATTTGCTGTCGTATAGTCTCCTGCTGCGGTTCCCTGCCAGCGGATCATATAGGTATTCTCGTTATTGACCAGCCGCAGTTCACTGACATGGGCTGTGGTGATCTCATTGCCTGCGGAATCTTTGGCAGTACTGCCGTTCAAATCCACTGCCGCGCCCTGATGATCCGGGGTGAAGTTAATGTCCTTCTCCACATCAATGATCAGGTCGATCATCTGGTTCGCCGCAAGCTGTGCTTCTTCCTGCAGGGTCAGTTCCTTATTGCCCCGCAGATAGGAATTGTTACCTGCGATGATGAATGCGCCTACAGATCCTGCTACGATCGTCATGATTGCCAGGGATACGATCACTTCTACCAAAGTGAATCCTTTTTTTCCGATACGCATAGTCAACCTCCTTAGTTCTTCAGGATTTTGCCGGTTCTACCGACTGTTGTGATTGTTATCGTTCTTGTTCCGTTGCTGATTACAATTTTTTTGCAATAATCTTTTACCGCGTCTGCGGCAGAGCAGGTCTTCTCTTCAAAGGCTCCCGAGGCTCTGTTGAATACCAGATGCAGTCCGGGGGATGTGGATGCATAAGGTAATGTGCCTTTTAATTTTGACAGATTATAGGGCGTGGAATCGTCATCAAAATATACCTGTATTGTGATGGGTTCTTTCCCCACGATTCTGTCTGTAACCTTTGTTCCGCTCTGATAGATCTGTGCATGATACTCGCCGTTGCTATCCTGCAGCAGCAGGAACTCCACCTGGTTCTGTTCTTTTCCCAAGGTAAGTACCCTTGCTCTCTCTAAGGTCGAGACGATCTCATCCGCACATTTTGCGGTTTTTCTGCCGGTGAGTGTTCCCACGGACAATCCCATGACTCCCACCACGATTGCCATAATTGCGACGACAATGATGAGCTCCACCAGGGAAAAGCCACCGTTTTTATTGTTTCTGCCAGTTCTCATATACGATCAGGTCTCCTAAATTAATGTCGCTATTCAGGTAGGTCTTGCTGTTATCCTGCAGGTAGCCTTCGCCGCCGATCAGGAAATCCACCACATGATATTCCTTCTGACCACCGCCGGATGTCATGATCTCCTTGGAATAGGTCAGCGCACGAAGCACTGCCTCCTTGTCCGGTGTCACTTTCACATTCTGTCCCAACAGGATATCACCGCCTGCCAGGATCACACCGTTAAATTCCTTACCATCCTGTATCTTCACATCGCCCGTAGCGATAATGATACCACTCTTAAAATCCGTATGTCCCACTTCGGGATAAGTGTAATCACCGTATACGATAACTGCCTTGCAATCCGGATAAGCTGCGCTTTCAAAATACTTCTCCGCCTCTCTGTCCAATCCGGCTCCACGAACCACACCGTCAAAACCGGTGACCTCAAAGGTATCCACCAGATTATTGTAGACGTTGGCGCTGTCTTCCTTTTCCGAAGGGGTCAGCTGCTCATAACCGTCGATCAGTTTCTTGCAAAGAGCTTTGAATTTGGAATCATCCGCTGCCAGCTGCTGTTTGTAACCGATATTGCTCTGGTCACTGCCCAGTGTGGCATTCTGCAGATTTCCACTGTAGCTGCCTGTGGTCTGATCCTTGTCGAACATTACCACATTACCTGCCAGGTGCATGATATAGGCACCGGCACTCTGATTCCGGATCTTGATGCCATCGGTGTAGATGCTGGCATAGGCATCCATGGTGCTCTTATTTACCTTATAGTAATCCTGAAAATATCGGTTGGCAGCCTCTCTGCCCGCCTGGGTGGAGCTGTCAAAGGATACGTAGTAATACACAATTGTGATCTTGCTGTTTAATCTCTTATAAAAAGTACGGACGCCCTGATTATCGCTGCTTCCGTTCGTAATGAACTTCGTAATGCCATAGGAAGCCAGGCTGTTACCGCCAAGCATGCTGCTGGCAGCGTTAAAATCCACTGCGGTATTGCCCAGATTATCTGCCTGCTCCTTGGTCAAGGGGTTAGAACCTCCCACGATCAGATCCGCCGGTACCAGGTATGCCAGCTGGTCACTTTTGACTGCAATGGACTGTCCCATCAGGATATCCCTGCGGTCGGAGACGTTGCCATTAAGATTCCCGTCTGCCTCGGTGAGATTATCCTGGGCATTTTTCGTAGCAATGTAGGTATTGCCTGCCAGGGTCAGATTGATCAGCCCACTCAGATCAATATCCGTGCCGGTACCGTTGACTACGATGGCACTGCCGTCGCCGTCCTCTCCGGTGCCGAAGCCCACATACTGTCCGGAGTAATTCTCATCCACCAGACTGCCTGCGGTAAAATTATTATTTGCTCCGTCTATGCGCAGATCTCCCGCTACATAGACATCATTTCCCTTGAAATTGATATTTGCACTGCCGATAGATGTAGCACCGCCGTGCATGGTGATCTTCCCTGCCCACAGTTCTCCGTAGTTGTCAGATACCAGTGTTGCGCCTTTGCCCAGGTACAACTCCGTAGCCGCTACCATACGTTTATCGTCATTTTCCTTATCTGTCGGCTCTGCC
>CAVGMD010000137.1:0-4109 GCA_963630275.1 Bacteroidaceae bacterium
CCGCTCCAGGAAATATTTCAGATTCTCGAATAATTTCTCATCATCGATATCCTCATACATTGCAAAAAGCTCCTTGATATGCGCCATGCGCTCTGGCTCCCAGCCGGGCATTACCGTGCCGTTGGTATCGCCGGCGATGGAAGCGAACATTTCCTCAGGGTTGATGGCATCTACCGCTTCCTGGGTATATGCCAGGACGGTGGAACCGTCGGGACGTTTTCTGGCAAGCTCGGTTCTCGTCCAGTCGAACACCGGCATGAAATTATAGCAGACCAGATGAATATTTTCTTTTCCGAGATTTTCCAAAGTCTGAATATAGTTGTCGATGTAGAGATCCCGGTCGGGCGCGCCTGTTTTGATGGCATCATGCACGTTTACACTTTCGATTCCGGAGATGTGAAGTCCGGCAGCGGCTACTTCCACTTTCAGTGCGGCGATACGTTCTCTGCTCCAGACTTCGCCGGGGGTGGTATCATATAAAGTAGTGATGACTCCGGTGACTCCCGGAATCTGTCTGATCTGAGATAAGGTTACGGTATCGAATTTGGATCCGTACCATCGTAAAGTCATTTCCATAAGGGGATTACCTCCATTCATTTGATAGTTTAATTATATTTTTTCTGTGGAAAAAACAAAGTGAAAGGATTGTTGCTTATATTGCAAAAGTTGCTATAGTGATCTATTATGATTATGAGATAGAAACAGACGATACGATCGTATCCGGGAAACGGAGATACCCATGAAGAAAAAGCTGCAGACCGCCTTTACCACACGGCAATATATGCTTTCCAAAGATTTTGAAATCTACTATTATAATGAAAAATATACTTCCAAGATCGAGATGCATACGCATAATTACTATGAATTTTATTTTTTTATAGAAGGAGATGTGCGCATTCAGATAGAAGATGAGATTTATCCTCTGAAATGCGGAGATATGGTGGTGATTCCGCCGGGGCGCAGACACAGGGCGGTGGTAGAACAGGCAACATGTGCCTATCGTCGTTTTGTGTTCTGGGTCAGCAGAGAATATGCTGGACGTCTGATGGAGGAGGCTGCGGAATACGGGTACCTGATGCAGCGGGCCGAAGTGCAGGGGCGACTGATTTATCATCATGATGTGGTGGAATTTAATACGATCCAGTATAAAATTTTCCAGCTGATCGAGGAGACCCAGATGGAGCGGTACGGAAGAGAAGCCAGGATACCGCTTTTGGTGAGTGATCTGATCCTCCATCTGAACCGGGAGATCTACGAAAAGGAACATCCGGTGAAGATCAAGGAAGAAAATTTGTATCAGAATGTGATTTATTATATCGAACAGAATCTGGAGGAGGATCTGACCCTGGACGGACTGGCTTCCGTATTTTTCGTGAGCAGGTACTATATTGCTCATATTTTCAAGGAACAGGCAGGAATATCCGTACACCAGTATATCCTGAAAAAAAGAATGCAGGCTTGTAGGGAAGCCATTTTAGGCGGAGAAAATATCAGCAGAGTATATGAACGTTACGGATTCCGGGATTATTCCAGCTTCTACCGGGCATTCCGGAAGGAATACGGGATGTCACCGAAGGAGTACCGGGAGGAACAAAAAGTTATTTTAAAATAAAAATCATGCCGTTTTGCATAGAAAACAGCGTGAGGATTCATTAGAATCATTAAAATAAGAGAACACGAAACCTGGAAGGAAAATGAGGTAGCATGATGCCGGGGAAAAACTTTATTTTACATCGAAAAACCAGTCTGCAGAGCGAAATACAGAATACCAAAGCGGTAGCATATGCCTGTGCCCGTTTTGAGAGAGATATGGAAATGGCGCTGGAGGCTTCCGCCCGGGAGGGCGGCACTGTGATATTGCGGCAGAAGAAATTGGAGCCGGAGGCATATGAGATAGAAGTATCCGAAGATACGATCACAATCTACGGAAGCAATGACCGCTCTTTTATTTATGCGCTCAACGAACTCAGCGAAAAATATCTGGGAATCCTGCCGTTCTGGTTCTGGAATGACCAAAAGATGGAAATAAAACCCTATGTGGAGATTCCCTGCGGAAGCTATCCTTCCCAACCGTATAAGATCCGGTACCGGGGCTGGTTTATCAATGACGAAGTGCTGCTTACACATTGGACGGCGGGAGTATCCGCAGAATATCCCTGGGAGATGGTGTTCGAAGCACTGCTTCGCTGCGGCGGCAACATCATCATTCCCGGCACGGATAAAAACTCTAAAATCTATGCACCCATCGCATCGGCTATGGGACTGATGATCACCCATCACCATGCGGAACCTTTGGGAGCGGAAATGTTTTCCCGGGCATATCCCGAACTGGAACCTTCTTATCTGAAGCACAGGGAGTTGTTTGAAGGTCTCTGGAGGGATGCTGTCGAACGGCAAAAAGAGGAAGAAGTTATCTGGAATATCGGATTCCGCGGACAGGGGGACCTCCCTTTCTGGGAAAATGATCCTGCCTATGATACTCCTCAAAAACGGGGAGACCTGATCAGCAGTATTATGAAGCAGCAGTATGCGATGATCCGCGAGCAGATCCCGGATGCCGTCTGCTGTACCAACCTGTATGGGGAAATCCTGGAATTGTATCGTGACGGCTATCTGCAGATTCCGGAGGATGTGATCATGATCTGGGCGGATAACGGCTACGGCAAAATGGTCTCCAGACGCCAGGGCAATCATAATCCCAGAGTACCTGCATTGCCGGGAGAGGGAGACGGTGGGCGTCACGGAACCTATTATCATGTGTCATTCTACGATCTACAGGCGGCGAACCATATTACCATGCTGCCCAATTCCATGGAATTCGTGGAAAAGGAATTAAATACCGCCATGGCACACGGAATTACAGATCTGTGGATGATCAATGCATCGAACATAAAGTCCCATGTATATCCCCTTTCTTTTATTGCCAATCTGTGGAAGCAGAATGCTCTGTCGGCAGAGGAGCATAGAAGACACTATATCAGGGAATATTACGAAGTAAATTGTGACAGCGGACAACTCTCGGAGATGGAAGCTTGTGTCCGCGCTTACCCACAGGCAATGGTATCCTTTGGAGACAGAGAGGATGAACATGCCGGAGAGCAGTTTAGCAATTATGCGGTCCGGGATTTTATCCACGGCTGGATGAGGGATGGAGCAACGGAACCGGTGAAAGAATTGTTCTGGTGTACCGGGGAATGCAGTTTCGATGAGCAGATGACGTGGTATGAGGAGAAATGCAGACTTACCTATAATAAAATAGAAGGGCTGTATCGGAGATGCAATGCCGTCAGCGGAAGTGAACTTTGGCAAGATTCCGTATTGCTTCAGACAGAGATTCACAGAAATTGCCTGAAGGGAAGTATGCTGTTCACAGAAAGTTTCCGGGCTTATCGGGAGAAAGAATATAAAAAGGCATTCTTCCTGTTGGGGAATGCAGCGGAAGCCTACGAAGCGGCAGATAAAGCCATGAGAGACAGAGAACACGGAAAATGGGCAGGGTTTTATGCAAATGACTGCCTGACAGATGTAAAAGAGACGGCATACTGCCTGAAACGCCTCATGGGATATGTACGCAATCTGGGGGACGGACCGCATTTCTACGGATGGCAGCGGGAAGTGACCTATTCTGCGAAAGATGCAAAAGTAGTCCTGATCACCAATATGGAAAATCATATGACAGACTGGAAATTGTATCTCGCAGGCAAACAATTCTAAGAAAAAACTGTATTCAGTCAAAATGGAAAAAGCCCAGAACCGTGATAAAATGGGCTTTTTCTCATCTGAAAAAATTAAAATAAAAATTGTGTAAAAATGTGTTGACAATATTCTCCCTTTTTGTTAGAATAGCTTTTGTCGTCAGGCAAGCAACGAAGACGACAAAGACTTGAGACACACATTCGGAGAGATATCGAAGTGGTCATAACGAGGCGGTCTTGAAAACCGTTTGTCCGAAAGGGCGCGTGGGTTCGAATCCCACTCTCTCCGCTAGGCATTCGTGCCGCCGATAATTATATAGATTATTAGAATCAACTATCTGGAGAAGTACCCAAGAGGTTGAAGGGACACCCCTGGAAAGGGTGCAGGTCGTTAATAGCGGCGCGAGGGTTCAA
>CAVGMD010000138.1:0-3978 GCA_963630275.1 Bacteroidaceae bacterium
ATTTCATGTGCCACCGCTACTCCGAACAGCCATCGTCCCTCTTCATTTGGATGGATGGCATCCGCCAGATACTCTGCGGCATTATCTGCATCCCACCGCAGTACCTCATTAATATTCAGGAAATCAACGCCCTCCGCGGCAGCGGTCTCTTCCGCGGCAGCAACGTAGTCCGCCAGTACGTTTTCTTCGTCTCCCTTCGGGACGGTACCTTTCTCAAAAGACAGAATATAGTTGGAAGAGATTACGAGAATATGGGCATTCGGATAGGCATCCCGCAGGGTGCGGATACCGGTGCGGAGCCCGTCACAATAATTTTCCAGAGGATATCCCTCAAAATAATCATTCAGACCGTAGTTGATGACAAAACACAGTTTATCATCGGCAGGAAGTAAGAGGCTTGATGTGCTTACAAGGTATCCGACGACCTCGTTAAAGGACGCGTTTTCACCATCGCTCCAGGTGGCGGAGGACCCGCCGACAGCCAGGTTATGCACTTTGGCACCGGTCAGGGCACCGATGACTCCGGGGATGGAGGCGAAATCCTGATAATTTCCGAATACGCTGTCACCGAAAAATACAAGATCGTAATCGGACAGGTCAGGATAGGCAGCAGGGGAAGAGCCTGCCTGTTGCACCAGTGCGGAAAAACGATCCAGACTGCTGTAGGTTTCCGTATCCCGGTACTGCATGGCGCCGCTCAGCACTAACAGCATGGTGGAACGGGCAGCTACAGCGTTTAACTCCTTGGGAGTGTCGTAGGCATCGGGATTGGAAATGAGCCACTCTTCCTGACCCGGAAAATACAGAGAGACATTTTCTCTGGCGGACAGAGGGGCAGCCAGTACACGGATCACATTGCAGTAAGTGTCGAGATCGCCGTCAGCATGGGACTGCCAGTAGGCGAGAGAAGGCGCAGAGAAAATAACGGTGAACTCCGCACTGGAATAGGTGTCTATGTAAGTCAGAAGATCTTCCTCCAGGGAGGTGGCAAACTGCGCATCCCGATGCAGACTGCTGTCCCACAGGAGCAGAGGATCCAGCATCAGGAAGACATGGGTGACTTCGTTATCAGAGGAAAAAGCGGTTTCTAAGTAGTCGGACAAGTCGGAAAAAGAGGCGATGCGATGGGAGCAGCCTATTGTCTCATAGCCCATATAAGTGGGATAGATGTCCTCGGGAAATGCTTCCGGCGCAGACATGGAGAAAAAGACACCCTGGTAGGACTCCTGCTGCAGGCGGGCAAAATCCGCGGAGCGTTTTGCGGGTTCCTGTATTTTCAGATAGAGGATTCCTGCGGCAAGCAGTAATAGCAGCAGAAAAACGGTCACAATACCAAGGATAAGATTTAAGGGTGATCTATGTGTTTTCTTCATGAGAGTATGCGGATCCTTTCCGAAAATAAGTACAAAGCAAATTTAAAGCAAATAATATGTAGAAACAGCTACATTATACCATTGTTGTTTTTCTTACCGCAATATGTTAAGATAAATCAGTATACAATGAAAAGGAAACAGCTGATAAGCATTAGAATCCATAAATAATACAGAGTATAAGACAGCAGACAGGAGGCAGCTATGGAAGAATTAGCTATTTTTGGTGGAAAACCTGTAAGAGAGAACAAGATCTTCTACGGAAGACAGTATATTGATCAGGCAGATGTGGATGCGGTGGCAGCAGTCATGACCAGTGATCTGATAACCTGCGGACCGAAAGTGAAGGAACTGGAGGAGCATCTGTGTGAACTGACCCATGTAAAATATGCGGTAGTGGTATGCAACGGTACGGCAGCGCTGCATCTGGCAGCATTGGCAGCGGGATTTGGCGAAGGAGACGAGGTTATCGTAAGCTCCATCACCTTTGCTGCATCTTCCAACTGCGTACTGTACGCGGGGGCGAAGCCGGTATTCGCAGACATCGATCCCGAGACCTACAATATCGATCCGGAATCCGTACGCAAGCTGATCACGCCGAGAACGAAGGCTGTGGTTGCGGTAGATTTCACCGGTCAGGCAGTGGAACTGGACGAGATCCGCGCAATCTGTAAGGAGCATAACCTGATCCTCATTGAGGATGCGGCACACGCCATCGGCACTACCTATAAGGGACAGCCGGTAGGCAGCCTGGCAGATATGACCTGCTTCAGTTTCCATCCGGTAAAAACAGTGACCGGCGGAGAGGGTGGAGCCATCACGACAAACGATGAAAAATTATATCGTCACCTCATGAGACTGCGTACCCATGGTATCACCAGAGATCCGGAAGAAATGGTACACCCCACCGATGCTCTGTGGTACAACGAGCAGGTAGAGCTGGGCTTCAACTATCGTATGACGGATTTCCAGGCGGCGCTTCTGTTAAGCCAGCTGAAGAAGCTTCCGATGTTCCGTGCCCGCAGAAAAGAGATCAAAAAGCGTTATGATGAAGCATTCGGCAAGATGCCGGAGCTGATCTTACAGAAAGAGATTCCGGAGTCCGACACGACCTGGCATCTGTATGTGCTGCATCTGAATCTGGAAAATCTGAACTGTGACAGACGGCAGTTCTTCGATGCCCTGTATGCGGAGAATACCTGTCCGCAGGTACATTACCTGCCGGTATACTGGCATTCTTATTATGAAAAACTGGGATACGAGAAGGGATTGTGCCCTAACGCGGAGAAATATTATAACGAAGTCATGAGTATTCCTCTGTACTACGGTCTGACGGATGATGATGTGGAGGATGTGATCCACGCAGTGAAAAAGGTAGTTGCATACTACACGAAGCTGAAATAGGAATGAACTATGCAGGACATGAAAAATAGCAAAAATAGCATAGGAACATTACTGTTTGCAGCGCTGGTACTGATTGCATCGGCAGTCACGTTTTATCTGTTTTACCGCCAAAGCGTGGAAAGTATGCTGGGATCCGGGCTGTATCATTCTGACATGAAGGCATACATTCTGGAGATGCAGGGACTGGACAGTGGATACAGCTTCCCCTATCCGATCCTGTTCAAACTGGCAGCGCTGATCTATCTCGTGACCGCTTTCATGAATAACGGAGCGGAACTGGCAATGGCACTGGCAACGCTTCTGCTAAACAGTGCGGCAATGGTATGCCTGAAAATCATGCTGGATAAGCATATAGGAGCGGAACTGCAAAAGAACCTGCCCGGAAAAGAATGGCTTGCGGACGTGCTGACCGGAACGGTAGCGGTGTCTCTGTTCTTCGTATCCATGGTCTATCCGCCCACGGGTATCTACCTCCCGGGGATCAAATATAAGTATCTGGGCGTGTTTACGGCGAATCCGTTCCACAATGCGACATATATGGCGGCACGACCCTTTGCAATTCTCGCATTTTTCAAATACGGAGAACTATTGCCTGTATATGAGCAGAAAAATGCCTGGAAAGAACACGGCAGAGATTACATTCTCTTTGCGTTGTATCTGTTGCTTGCTACCATGGCGAAACCGAGCTTTACTATTGTGCTGGTAGGAACTGCGGGAATCCTGATGGTATGGAGAATGCTCCGCAGTAAATTCCGGAATTTCCTGCCTACGATCTGGCTGGGAGTATGCTTTATTCCTACATTTATCGACCTGTTGTACCAGTTCCGCGGCGTATTCGTACCGCAGGAAGGACAGGAGGGCGGCATCGGATTTACCTTCGGGCATGTCTGGATGCAGTATTGCGACAATATTCCCCTGGCCATCGGGCTGGCAATCGGATTCCCCCTGCTGGTGCTCCTGCTGAATTATAAGGAACTTCGCAGAGACAGTATTTACCGGTTCTCCTGGCAGGTGTACGTGATGAGCTTTCTCATGGCGTTCTGCTTGTATGAAAAAGGCTTCCGGGAGATGGATTTCAACTTTTCCTGGGGATATATGTATGGAATCTTCTTCGCGTTCGTGGGTGCGCTGTTGGTGTTGCTGCGCGCGACGGTGAAGGCAGATACCTGGAAGAAAAAGGCAGTGATTGCTTTGCAGTGGCTCG
>CAVGMD010000139.1:0-3880 GCA_963630275.1 Bacteroidaceae bacterium
GGTGACCTATTATCCCATGAATGAGACGCTTCGGAGCAATTTCTATACCGGACAGTGGAGCAGGGAGCAGTGCATTCCCCATTCCATCTTCTTAAGCCAGGGAGATTATCCTATTAAGGGACTGCATTATATGCTCTTAGCCATGCCGCGGATCCTGGAGAGATTCCCGGATGCGGAAGTCTATGTGGCAGGCAACAGCCTGACGGCTTACGGCACGCTGAAGGAAAAACTAAAGATCTCAGCCTATGGACAGTACCTCAGGAAACTGTTAAAAGAGGGACATTTGGAGGATAAGGTTCATTTCCTCGGCAGACTGTCCGCCACACAGATGAAGGAACAGTACCTGAAGAGCCATCTCTTCGTATGTCCATCCAGCATTGAAAATTCGCCGAACTCCCTGGGGGAAGCGATGCTTTTAGGCATGCCCTGCGTCAGCGCCGAGGTGGGCGGAATTGCCAGTATTTTTACCGGCGGAGAGGACGGAATCCTCTATCCGGGATTTGTAATTAAAAATAACGACTGTGATTATAAAAACGAAGCACTGGAAAATATCTCTAAATCCCTTGCAGACGCATGCATTCAGATGTGGAGCGATCCTGTAAAAGAACAGGAATATTGCATAAATGCAAGAAAACATGCAGAGAAAAATCACGATCCGGAGCAAAATTATAAAAAAATGGTGGAAATCTATGCAAAAATTTGTAATGGTGTCTAATTATCTGAATCATCACCAGATTCCCTTCTGCAATGCCATGGAGGAACTGCTTCGGGGAAGCTTTGCTTTTCTGCAGACAGAACCGGTGGAGGAGGAGAGACTCCGCATGGGATGGAAGGAAGTGGACTACCCGTATCTGGTTCATTACTATAAAGAACCGGAAAAGGGCAGAAAGCTCATAGAACAGGCGGATGTGGTGCTGTTCGGCGGCACGGATAATGAAAGTTATATTCAGGACAGACTGCATCAGGGGAAGCCGGTGATTCGCTACAGCGAACGACTGTATAAGGAAGCTCAGTGGAAAGCCGTATCCCCCAGAGGACTGGTACAAAAATACAAAGATCACACGCGTTATCGAAACAAAGAAGTCTATCTGTTGTGCGCCGGAGCCTATGTGCCGTCGGATTTCCATATCGTGCGGGCATATCCGGACAAAATGTTGAAATGGGGATATTTTCCCGAGAAAAAGGTCTACGATGTGGACCGGCTGATGGCTGGAAAGGAGCCTGCCACGATTCTGTGGGCAGCCCGGATGATCGACTGGAAGCACCCGGAACTGCCGCTTCGTCTGGCGAAGAGCCTAAAGGAGCAAGGGATTCCCTTCCATCTGGAGATGATCGGCGGAGGAGAACTGGAACCGGAAGTGCGTAGACTGCGGACGGAATACGGACTGGAAGCGGAAGTTGATCTCCCGGGATTCCGGGAGCCTGCTGAAGTGCGGAAAGCGATGGAGCTGGCGGAGATCTATCTCGTCACCAGCGATCGTAAGGAAGGCTGGGGCGCTGTCGTCAATGAAGCTATGAACAGCGGCTGCGCGGTGGTGGCGGATGCCATGATCGGGGCGGTCCCTTACCTCATCCATCCGGAGGAGAACGGCTATGCTTACGAGACCGGCAGGGAAGACCAGCTGCTTGCAAGCGTCAGAAGCCTCCTGCAGGACCGCGAGCTGTGCCATCGCATCGGCAGAAATGCCTACGCCACGATAACTGGAGAATGGAATGCGGAGATTGCAGCGAAGCGTCTTGCGGAATTCTGCGTCGGGAAAGGATTCCTGAAAGTAGCGGATACGACAGCCGTTACGACATTAGAAGGTGCGGTTTCGGATGAGACGGCCGCATATGAATTGCCTGCCTCCGGACCATGTTCAGTGGCACCGGTGATTTCAGAGCGGAAAATGTATCGGGAGATGCTGCAGGGGGAAATCTGATAAATCCGATGTGGCAAGAACTCCTGTGGTTACTTCGATGTAAAAAATAAGCCAAATGTTATTATGAATGAGAGATATTCTAGGTACATTAACAGACATTCTAGGTACATTGAATAGATATTCTACGTACATGAAGTATATATGGACAGGATCTGCCCGATAGGAACAGATGCATAAAGGAAGATATATGGAAACAACAATAAGCATTATCGTGCCTGTATACAATATTATAGAATACCTGCCCCGTTGCGTGGAAAGCCTGCGGAAGCAGACGTACGACAAGATTGAGATCCTATTGGTGGACGACGGATCCACGGACGGCACCTCCGAACTATGTGACAAGCTGGCGGCGGAGGATGTCAGGATCCGGGTCTTCCATAAACAGAACGGAGGATCCTCTTCTGCCAGGAACCTGGGAATTCAGGAAGCAACGGGCGAATACCTCGGCTTTGTAGACAGCGATGATTATGTGGAGCCGGATATGTATGAGAGACTGCTCCGCGCCATAGAGACGACACATCTGCCCATTGCCCAGACCGGCAGGGACGAGATCGACCCGGACGGGAAGAAACTTCCGAATATCTGCGAACCGGTAACGGAGAGACAGGAGATTCCGGCGAAGGAGTTCCTGCGGGAGCTATTAATGCACAGAGGAGACTGCTCCTTCTGTACCAAATTAGTACGCAGAGATCTGTTTGAGGAAGAGGGATTCCCCATTGGAGTATTAAATGAAGACTTTCATCTGCTGGTGAAGCTGTTGACCCGCCGCAGCGGATCCGGTGCGCCGATTCCGGGCATTGTCTGTGTTCCCGGGCAGTCCTACCATGTATTTTACAGGCCGGACAGCAATACCAGAAAACAGACCGGGTTCTCCAGAGTCTATGCAGACAACGTGGATAATGCGGATATGGTGCAGAAACTGGTGGCGGATATCTGGCCGGAGGATAAGGAACTTGCAGAGATAGCATTCCGCTTTGGTATCTTCCAAAGACTGGATTACCTGCTGCATATCCCCGTAGAACAGATGACGAAGGACAATGTATTTTACAGGAATGTGGTAAAATACCTGCGAAAAAACTGGCGCAGAGCCATGAAAAATCCCTATCTTACAAAAAAGAACAAGTGTTATCATACCATATTTACCATAGCACCCAGGGAAATCCGGGTGCTGCATAAGAAAGTGAAGCATATAGAGTAAATGAAGAGAAAGTTGGCGATTCTGGGAGTAATACTCCTGGCGGCAGCAGTACTTATTGGCAATGTGCAGCAGACCACCAGCTATTGTGCTTATCGCATGTGGCGAAACGGTTGGGCACAGGCGTATGGCGAAGGCTGGGAAGAGAGATTCAAGGTGCTCAAGGATGATTCCGTGAAGGATGTAGTGTTCACACCGCTATATCCGGTGGAACTGATCATGTATGCGGATCTGCAGCCAGAAGATGGATATACGTGGGTAAATGATGCATGTGCGGGGTATTATGGGAAAGACTCAATTAGGGTTGTGACAGAATAGCATGTAGCATGACTTTATCCGGAAGACAATAAGTGATTGCGAAAAAAATAATAATTATGTTAGAATCAGAACATAAAGTATAAGACAACATAATGATGGACATCATTTAGAAAACAATAGATTTAAGAAAGCCTAATTAATTGTTGGAGGAGATAAGAACATATGAAAATCGAATCAATAAAAATCCATAATTATAAGGTATTTAAAGATGTGGAAGTATACGATATTTCCAATATGGCTGTATTTCTTGGGAAAAATGGTGTCGGAAAAACGACTTTTTTTGATGTTTTTGGCTTTTTACATGATTGCCTGAACAGTAATGTCAGAGCAGCACTTGCAAAAAGAGGCGGATTTAAAGAAGTGGTATCCAGAGAACAGAAAGGGAATATTGAATTTGCTATTAAATTCAGAGCGTCCGCGGATGAACCATTGATTACATATGAAA
>CAVGMD010000140.1:0-3843 GCA_963630275.1 Bacteroidaceae bacterium
AGGTCGTTGTTGTCCACATCACGCAGCACACGCTGGATAGCCTTGTCGTCCAGCAGAAGGATATCCTCGAATACGAACATCTTCTTGCGGATCTCGTCTGCCAGCTCCGGCTCTTCGATCTCCAGAGTCTCCATGATATGTTTCTCGGTACCGCGGTCTACGGTATTCAGAATATCTACCACTGCATCGACACCGCCGATAATGGTGTAATCCTGGTTCACCAGGCTTGCCAACTTGGATTCCAGTACTTTTTCCACCTCTTTGATGACATCGGGGCTGGTACGATCCATGACGGCGATACGTCTGGCTACCTCTGCCTGACTGTCGGGAGGCAGCGCGGAGATGATCAGTGCTGCCTGGCTGGGGGAAAGATAAGACAGGATCAGGGCAATCGTCTGAGGATGCTCATCCTGAATAAAGTTGATCAGCTGGCTGGCATCGGTCTTACGCACAAATTCGAAAGGCTTTACCTGCAGGGATGCAGTCAGTCTGCCGATGACATCCATTGCCTTGTCGGTACCCAGTGCCTTCTCCAACAGTTCCTTGGCGTAGTTGATACCGCCCTCTGCAATATACTGCTGTGCCAGACATACCTCATAGAACTCGTTGATAACTTCTTCCTTTACCTGGGGAGTTACGCTTCGGGTATTGGCAATCTCCAAGGTCAGTTCCTCGATTTCTTCTTCTTTTAAATGTTTGAAAATCCCGGCGGATCTCTCCGGTCCCAGGGAGATCAGCAGGATCGCAGCTTTCTGCAATCCCGATATTCCGCCTTCTGCTTTTGTCCTTGCCATATCTGCTCCGTTCCTAATTCCAGTCCTCATTCAGCCAGTTACGTAATAACGCGGCTGCGGACTCGGGATTCTCATCTACAAACTTCTCAATCATCTTACGCGTCTCAGACTTGGATTCCACATCGATATCTTCCAGGTCCGCCTCGGGAGTGGACTGTAACATATTCTCCACAGACACTTCCTCTTCCTGCTGTACCGCCTGTCTGGTACGCATGCTGTGCAGTACCACAAAAGCCAGCAGTCCGAGGATCAGCACTAACATCACTATGCTGAGTACGTTCTGTACGCTGACGGACTTGCTCTCCTTGTCATAAAAGATCGGACTTTCGTAAGCAATAATCGTAATTTTATCTTCACTGATGCCGGTGGCATTTGCCACCAGGCTATACATATCCTGATCCACATCGATCTTGGTGTCCGCACTGTTCTGGGATTTGTATTCGTCCCAGGTGGTGCCGTCCAGAAGTCCCTGCCGCTTCACATCCTCATAATGGATCTCCCGGTAAGTGATGGCGGCGATGGAAATGGAAGAATTCGTATAATTGATTCCTCCTGCCGGAGTTACGGTATTCGTTATAGACTCATTGGGCAGGTAATCTCTGCTGGTCTCGGAAGTGGATGAAGAGCTGTTGTTGCTGTCCGGTGATACATAGGTGGTGTTTCCGCTCTCGCCGTTGGAAGTAGTACCCGGTACTCCGCCGCCGTCATTGGTATTCTCACTCTCGTAAGTCTCCTCATGGGAAAGCATACCCTCGGTTCTGTCGGAGTTCGCATAATATTCTTTTACGGTCTCCTCGTAATTGGAGAAATCCATGCTCAAGTGACTGGTAACCGCCGCATCGTTATACTGCTTGGTTCCCAGTAACACTTTTTTTACCTGATTGGCAATCATGGACTCCGCCTGATTCTGTAATTCCTGCATGGAATTGGCAATGCCCGCGGAACTGTAGTCGTCTCCGCCTGCAAACAGCAGGTTGGAATCGGTATCCATAATGGTAATATTCGCCGTGGTGTCATTCCGCAGCCAGGTAGCCACACATTTAGCCAGGGCTGCCGCATTGGCAGAGGTAAATGTGCCGTCCAGTTCCAGCTGGATGAACGCGGAAGCCTCTTCCTTCTGTGCTACCAGGGTACCGTTATCCTTCGGGAAGCTTAAATGTACCTTCGCAGATTTTACAGCGCTCTGTGCCTCTATGGTCTGAGTTATGTATTTTTCCAGATAGGAATTGTAAAGTCTCTCCTTGTCGGTAGCGGTCGTGGACATACCGCTGCCCAGATAGTCACTCAGCTTCAAATCATCCGGCATATATCCCGCAGACCCCAGTGCCAGATTCGCCGCACTCTGTTTGCTGCTCTCTACGTCGATCTTCAGTCCGTCATTGGACTCTCTGTGTGCAATTCCCGCACTGTCCAGGGTGGATATGATCTCGGATGCCTGTGCGGTGGTCTCACAGGTGACCAGCCGGACATACTGCGGTTTGGTCATAACATACATGATAATCGCAAACGCGAAAATCACGACCGCAGCGGCTCCGATAATGATGCTCTTCTGTCTGGTCGTGAACTTATTCCACCATTCCAGTATTTTTGCAGGTATTTCTTTTAATCTGTCTGCCATTGCAGCTCTCTCCTCTTATGTCAAGATTAACTTCTGCCTGATCAGATCTGGATCTGCATCAGTTCCTTGTATGCCTCCATCACCTTATCGCGGATAGCTACTGTATACTGCAGTGCGGTAGAAGCCTTCTCCATGGCAATGGTGAGATCATGGGTATTGTCCGTCTCACCCAGTGCGAAACGAATCTTCTCATTCTCGGCATCCGAGAGATAGCTGTTGGTCGTCTTCACATTATCGATGGCTGTATTCAGAAAAGCTTCGAACATTGTGCCCTCTGCCTTTTTCTCCTTCTCTGCCAGCATTCCGGTCAGAGAGGTGGGAGAGACGGTAGCGGTCCCATTTACACTATTCAAAGCGGTAATTGCAGAAATATCCATTTTAATAAACCATGTCCTTCCTTACATGTATTGCGGCTTTGGTATCCGACAGCCGCCTGCGGGACCCGTCAGATTACTGACCGATCTCAAGTCCCTTAAGTGCCATGGACTTGCTGGCATTAAATGCCGTAGAGTTCGCCTCGTAGGATCTGCTGGCATCGATCAGGTCTGTCATCTCGGTGATAATATTCACGTTAGGATAGGTCACGTAACCGTTCTCATCCGCATCCGGATGGGAGGGATCGTATACCATATTCATCTCCGTCGTGGTATCCTCGAAGATCTGGCTGACCTTAACACCACTGCCGGTGTAGCTGCTCTTCACATCATGGAACACCTGGCTGAAGGTCTGCTGTTGGTTCTTCTGCTGGAAAGTAACGATCTTGCGGCGGTAAGGGGTGCCGTCCCCAGTTCTCGTGGTGTTGGCATTGGCAACGTTTTCAGAGATCACGTCCATGCGCAGTCTCTGGGCGGTAAGTCCCGATGCCGTAACATCAAATGCTGAAAACATACTCATACGCTAATTCCTCACTTCATCACTGTCTGTAAATTGGTAAATTCCTGATTAATGCTGTTCAACAGTCCCTGATATTTCAACTGGTTCTCTGCCAGCATCACATTTTCATTCTCGATATCCACATTATTGCCGTCTAACCGGTAGGAATAATTGGCATAATCCACATACGCTCTGCCACGAAGTCTGCTTAAGTTAATATTGCTCACCTTCTCGTCCATGGATTCATACCGATTGTTCCCCAGTGCCTTCTGAAGCACTGATTCAAATGCCACATCCTGTCTCTTGTAGCCCGGAGTATCCACATTGGCAATATTGTTGGAAATTGCTTCGTTGCGCTGCCATGCTGCATCCGCTGCACGGTCTAAAACATTGATATAATCAAATGCATTTGTCTGTATCATACTACCTCACATTCTGCTGTTCCTTCGAAAATCGATAAAATCGCATAGAAACCGCTTCTACCATACCTATTCTATGATGCCAGGGTCAAAAGGTCTAAGCCCACATGAGCTTGCTCATAAGTGGGTGAAAGACCTT
>CAVGMD010000141.1:0-3741 GCA_963630275.1 Bacteroidaceae bacterium
CTTGCCAACAGTGCCTACCTGAGAGAGTGGTTTGCCTGGAAGAAAGTACCGGTATATCTGGAGACTACATTGCAGGAAGTAAAGGATGGCAGTATCGTATGTAAGGATGCTTCCGGAAAAGAGATCACCATTCCCTGTGACAGTGTGATCAGTTCCGCAGGATACATTCCCAATCCGCTGGCACCGAAGGGCAGCAATGTCAGTCTGGTAGGTGACTGTAACGGTGTAGGCAACCTGCGAAGTGTCGTATGGCGTGCTTATGAAGTTGCCATGAAGATTTAATGGGGAGGGAAATCAATGAACTTAACAAAAGAACAACAGGAAATATATGATGGAAAACAGGGAGCGACCCTGGCGAAAGTCATGCAGACGCTGGTGCGCTACGGCGAGCTGTTCGGCGCGGACAGTATGGTGCCTGTGACCAGTAAGTACAACCATCTGGTAACATCTTTCGGATTGAAAGCACTGGCACCGGTATATGAACTGATGAATCAGCTGATCGAATCCGGCAACGTATCCAAACAGAAATTCTCCGCCGATCCGAGACCGCTGGATCCGAATGTGCCCAGTTCTTTTTTACAGGATTTTGTGTTCAAGAATTTCATGTACTCCAAGCAGGATGACTACGAGAAACAGCTGACGCAGCTGGGCATTATGGAAAAGGATGCATATACCTGTACCTGTTACATGGAAGAAGTGGGAAATACCCCGGCCATGGGAGAGGTGCTGTCCTGGTCCGAGTCCTCTGCAGTGGTCTATGCCAACTCCGTATTGGGGGCAAGATGCAATCGTAACTCCGGTATCATTGACCTCATGGGCTCGGTAGTAGGCTATGTGCCCCGTTTCGGTCTGCTGACGGATGAAGGCAGAAAAGCCACCTGGATCGTGAAGATCGAGACCACGAAGAAGCCGGAAGCCCAGCTGCTTGGATCTGCCATCGGTATGAAAGTCATGGCGGATGTTCCCTATATCGTAGGACTGGACAAATGGCTGGGCGGTGAACTGGATGATGCAGCGAAAACCTATCTGAAGGATTTCGGCGCAGCGACTGCTTCCAATGGTGCGGTAGGTCTGTACCATGTGGAAAATATTACTCCGGAAGCAGCAAAATACGGAAAAGATCTGATTGCGGAGGATGCAAAAGTCTATGTGGTAGATGATGCAGAACTTCAGAGAGTCTATGAGAGCTACCCGGTAATCTGGAAAAAGAAGGATGCAAAGCCGAAGCTGTGTTTCATGGGATGCCCGCATATGAGCTTACAACAGCTCATTGACTGGACGGAAAAAATCTCTCAGAGCCTGAAAGAAGCCGGCAGAACCAGAGTATGTATTCCTACCGTATTCACAGCGGCGCCAGCAGTACTGAAAAAATTTGTAGAGACCCCTTATGCAGAGATATTAAAGGCAACGGGAGTCATTACTTCTTATATCTGCCCGTTAATGTATATGAACAATCCTCTCAGCGAGAAGATGCCGGTCATCACGTCCAGCAACAAGCTGCGGACTTATACCAGCGCAAGATATTATACCGATGCTGAGATCTTAGAGCAGATCACAAAGGGAGGAGCGGACAGATGAAAGAATTTAAGGGAAGAATCGTAGCCTCCGGAACCGTAACGACCAAGGCACTGGTATCTCACGGAGGTCTGAACACACTGGCATCTTTTCAGAAAGCATTGCAGTTCGGTGATAAAAAAGCAACCTGCGGAGACCAGAATAACCCGGATCTCTACGGCAAACAGATGGCGGGCAAGGCATTGTGCCTGCCGACGACCATCGGATCTACCACCGGCGGACTGGTACTGTACTGTGCCTGCTCCATGAACAGACAGCCGGCATGTATGCTGTTTTCCGAACCAATTGATTCCCTGGCAGCAGCCGGAGCCATTCTGGCAGATGTGTGGCTGGACAATGTGCAGATGCCTGTCATTGACAGCCTGGGGGAAGAGTTCCTGGAATATGTGAAGGATGACATGAATATTACCGTAAAAGAAGACGGTACGGTAGTAGTGGAATAATGTTTTAGATAAAAAGCGGCTTTCGGAGATTTCCCCGGAAGCCGTTTTATTATGAAAATCTTATTTTGTCAGCTCAGCAACAACCTGATTGATAACCTTGCCGTCAGCCTTGCCCTTCAGCTCGCCCATGACAGCTTTCATGATCTGACCTTTATTTTTGGTAGCCAGGACATCGGCAAACTTCTCTTCCAGAATTGCCTTGACTTCCTCAGCGGAGAGCATCTTGGGAGCGAACTCGTTCATGATCTCATAGCGTTTCTTATATTCTTCCAACAGTTCGGTACGGTCTGCGGGGCAGGTATCGATCTGCTCCTTCACGGACTTGATTTCTTTTAAGATGGCTTCATTCGCCATCTCATCGGGAATATTGTCACGGCAGCCGTTGTCGATTCCTTTTTTCTTCACAGCGGATACCAGTGCGGAGATGGCATCCTTTCTGAATTTATCCTTTGCCTTCATGGCGGCAATCATAGCGTCCTGTAATTCTTTTAATTTCATAGTGGTCTCCTCTCTGGAACAAAATATCCAAATATTTTCTGTGTTTTATTATACTCCTGCCGGTGAAAACTGAAAAGAAGAAATTTACTGATATGTTTTTTACACAAATCTTACATGATCTTTACCTACATCCGATGGTGATATAACGGAATTCCGGATAAGATAATTATGGAATCAGATACATAAAAATGAGATAAAGAAAGAAGCGAAAATATGACTTACAAAGAGATTAAGAAAAACGAAGAAGTACTGGCATTTATTAAAAAAGGAAATGCGAATCTGGGTGCCATGGGATTCACCGATCATTCGGAGGCACATTCGGGACTGGTGGCAGAGCGGGCAGCAGAGATTCTGAAAAAACTGGGCTACCCGGAAAAAGATATAGAGCTGGTGAAGATCGCCGGATTCATGCACGATATCGGAAATGCGGTGAATCGCAGCCATCATGCAGAGTACGGGGCGCTGCTTGCAAATGATATTCTGAAGAAGACAGACCTGTCCCTGGAGGACCGGGTGCAGATCGTGTCCGCTATCGGACTGCATGACGAGTCTACCGGCGGAGCCACGGATCCTATCTCTGCGGCGCTGATCATCGCAGATAAGACCGATGTCCGCAGAAGCAGAGTCCGAGAGAAGAATAAGGCAACCTTCGATAAACATGATCGCGTTAATTATGCGGTTACGGATACGAAGCTTAAGATCAATGTGGAGAAGAGGGTGATTTCACTGAATCTGCAGATTGATCCGAAGATCTGTAGTATGTATGAGTATTTTGAGATATTCCTTGGACGTATGATGATGTGTAAACGTGCAGCCGAAGTGCTGGAGGCATCCTTTAAATTGACTGTGAATGGGTCTAAGGTATTGTAAATTGAAAGTTAGTTAAGAAGCCACGAACGCCCACGGCGAACGGAACATCCTTCCTCGATGTAAGGTCTCCCGGTGGGAATTTTCTAACGAAAAGTGAGTAGCGGTTCTAAGCCGTACGGGCACGGCTCCAGTTGCCATCCATGGCAACATCCGCCTGTCGCGAACGTCCTGTTCGCTCCACCCTGATTTTCAGCACTTTTCGAGAAAATGTCACCACCTCCCGACAAACATCCTCGGAAGGACATTCCGTCCACCGCGGGCGTTCTGCGTCCTGGAAGCCTGTGAAAAACCAGTAGCCCCGGCTGGGTATAAGAATAAGCAGACCGTAAGCAGACGTCGGTACTTAGCGGTCGTA
>CAVGMD010000142.1:0-3699 GCA_963630275.1 Bacteroidaceae bacterium
CACTGGGTGTGATCCATGAAATGTATAAGCCCATTCCGGGACGTTTCAAGGACTATATTGCCATGCCCAAGGCGAACATGTACCAGTCTCTGCATACGACGCTGATCGGCAGTAACGGACAGCCTTTCGAGATTCAGATCCGGACCTTCGAGATGCACCGTGTGGCGGAATACGGTATTGCCGCCCACTGGAAATACAAGGAGGCTTCCGACGGCAAGAAGCCGGAAGTACAGGAAGAAGAGAAGCTGGTATGGCTGCGTCAGATCCTGGAGTGGCAGCGGGATATGTCGGACAACAAGGAGTTCATGAACCTGCTGAAGAACGACCTGGATCTGTTCTCCGACAGCGTGTACTGCTTTACCCCCACCGGTGATGTGAAGAACCTTCCGGCGGGATCCACGCCTATTGACTTCGCTTACAGCATTCACTCTGCCGTGGGCAACAAGATGGTGGGAGCCAGAGTCAACGGTAAACTGGTGACCATTGATTATAAGATCAACAACGGAGACCGGATCGAGATCATTACTTCGCAGAACTCCAAGGGACCCAGCCGTGACTGGCTGAATGTGGTAAAAAGTACCCAGGCGAAGAACAAGATCAATCAGTGGTTTAAGAACGAATTAAAAGAAGACAATATTTTAAAGGGCAAGGAACTGCTTTCCAATTATTGCAAAGCCAGAGGTATCAACCTTGCCAGCCTGCAGAAGCAGGAATACATGGATGCCGTCATGCGAAAGTACGGATTCCGGGACTGGGATTCTGTACTGGCGGCTATGGGACACGGTGCTCTGAAAGAGGGGCAGATCGTCAACAAGATGCAGGAACTGTACGACCGTGACCACAAGAAAGAGATGACCAACGAGGAAGTTCTGGCAAGCATTGCGGAGAACAATGCGGCAAACGCACAAAGCGGTGCGAACAAGCCTGTCCTCATGAAGTCCAAGAGCGGTATCGTGGTCAAGGGTATCGCGGATCTGTCGGTGCGTTTTTCCAAGTGCTGTTCTCCGGTACCGGGGGATGAGATCGTGGGTTATGTGACCCGTGGAAGAGGTATCTCTATCCATCGTACCGACTGTATCAATATCATCAACCTGCCGGAGATGGAGCGGGCGAGACTGATCGATGCGGAATGGCAGCCGGAGGAGGCACATGCGGAGAAATATCTGGCGGAGATCAAGATCTATGCCAACAACCGTAACGGACTGTTAGCGGATATTTCCAAGGCTCTGACGGAGAAAAACATTGACATCATGTCTATGAATACCAGAACCAACAGACAGGGACTGGCGACGCTGCAGACGACCTTCGAGATCAGTGGCAGAGAGGAATTGAACCGTATCATTGACAAGATCCGGGGTATCGACAGCGTGATCGATATTGAGAGAACCACGGGTTAAATGCGGGGATGCCCGAAAATGTGGCAGAACCTGTCAGAAACAGAAAGTGAGAGTAATATGAGCAATATCCTTATCGGAAAAACCATGTTGGGAATCTATCAGACCAACTGTTATTATGTCTACCGGGAGGGCAGCGATAAAGTGCTGATCTTTGATCCGGCAGACAAAGGTCGGGAGATGGTAGAAGCGCTGGCGCCGGAAGGACTCCATGTGACGGCAATCTTTTTAACCCATGGACATTTTGATCATATCAGCGGCTGTGAATCGATGAAGGCGGCAGCCGATGAGGCAGCAGTGGCGAAAGGCGAGGCACCGGTACCGGTCTATGCCGGCGAAGCGGAGCGTGAGCTTCTGCTGGATACGAAGAGCAACCTGTCGAAGGATATGGGGCGCCCGGTGACGGTGAAAGCGGATGTGTATCTGAAGGACGGCGAGGAGCTGACACTGGACGGTATCCGGATCAAAGTTCTGGCGACTCCCGGACATACGGCAGGCGGCGTCAGCTATTACTTTCCGGAGGGAGAATTTGTCATCTGCGGAGACACTCTGTTCGAGGAATCCGTGGGCAGAACCGATATGCCTACCGGCAGTATGAGTACGCTGGTGCGTTCGGTGAAAGAGAAGCTGTTTACCCTGCCGGAGAACACCATCGTCTATCCGGGACATGGCGACAGCACCACCATCGGACATGAGAAGAAATATAATCCGTTCTGCGTTGATTAAAGTAGAGGAAACGAGAAGTATTCGGGCACAGAAAGAGTTATCTCTGTGCCTGAATTTATGTAAATTATAAATGAGGAAAATGAAATGAAAGTAGTGAAATTATCCCATCCCAATTATGAATACGATGTGCATTCTCTGGTGAAAGCTTTTTATGCGGAGGATCAGGTCACGGTCATCACCCCGGAGACAAAGCCGGAAAAACTGGCAGAACTGGAACCACAGGTCAGCCTGGAAATCGAACTGGGGGACACCGGAGCGAAGATCCGTGTGGGTGAAGAGGATTTTGCATGGGATGCGGCATCCGAGACGATCGCAGATGGTTACAAAAATGGTCTGAAACGCTTCCTGTACCGGACTTTAAGTAAGGTGACCGGGCTGGAACTTCCCTGGGGCAACCTCACCGGAATCCGCCCTACGAAGATCGCCTACGGTATGCTGGATGAGGGCAGAAGTGATGAGGAGATCCGGGATTTCATGGAGCAGAGTCATTATGTCAGTGAGGAAAAGGCACTGCTGGGAATCGACATTGCGAAGAGAGAGCGGGAACTGTTGCAGGATATTCATTACGAAGGCGGCTACAGCCTGTACATCGGGATTCCTTTCTGTCCTACGACCTGTCTGTACTGTTCCTTTACCTCGTATCCGATCGCGGCATTCCGCAAACAGGTGGACGCTTATGTGGACGCCGTCATCAAAGAAATGGATTATGTGGCGGAGAATTTTAAGGACAAGGTACTGGATACCGTCTACATCGGCGGCGGGACCCCCACCACGCTGGAACCGGAGCAGCTGGATCGTCTGATCACGGCGTTAAAGTCCAAGTTTGAATTCTCCACCGTGAAGGAATTCACCGTGGAGGCGGGACGCGCCGACAGCATCACCCGAGAGAAGCTGGAAGTACTGTACCGTCATCAGGTCAGCCGTATCTCCGTGAATCCCCAGACTATGAAACAGGAGACCCTGGACATCATCGGCAGAAAAGCCAGTGTGGATCAGGTACTTACGGCATACAGGCTGGCAAGAGAAGTCGGCTTCGACAATATTAATATGGATCTTATCCTGGGACTGCCGGGAGAGCTGGAAGAGGATGTGCAGCGCACCATCGACAAAGTGGTGGAACTGGCACCGGACAGCCTGACCGTGCATTCTCTCGCCATCAAGCGGGCTTCCCGCCTGAACCAGTGGATCCAGGAGAACGGTGTCTCCATGCTCCACAACACCGACGAGACCATGAAGATCGCGGCAGCGGGAGCCGAGGAGCTGGGAATGAAGCCCTATTACCTCTACCGCCAGAAGAACATGTCCGGCAATTTCGAGAACACCGGCTACGCCCGCCCCGGCAAATACGGACTGTATAACATCCTCATCATGGAAGAGAAACAGACCATCGTGGCGTGCGGAGCCGGAGCTTCGACAAAACGTGTCTGGACAGAACCAAATCCGGACGGCACGCATCGGATTGAAAGATGCGAGAATGTCAAGGATGTCGGGCAGTATATTGCAAGGATTGATGAGATGATACAGCGCAAACAGCAGTTATTCTCAGAAGAATAGTTGGATTTTCAATAAAATATTGTAA
>CAVGMD010000143.1:0-3447 GCA_963630275.1 Bacteroidaceae bacterium
GGGTCTTACCTTCGCTATCCGTGAGGGTGGTAGAACCGTTGGTTCCGGCCGTGTAGCTACCATCATCGAGTAATCTTTGATCGATAGTATATAGCTTTTATTCTGGGGAAGTACTTGTACTTCCCCAGTTTTTTTATTAAATTCAACATTCATTTTCTTTTAGACATTTTAGGCATGATTCTGTGCCGAGTATTTCAATATTAAGTAAACAGAAATATCAGTGAAAAGGCAGATACATGGAAAATAGAAGATTTCTTTTTTTAAGAAAAGCAATACTATTTTATATTTGTATATGGAACATTTTCTTACTGGCAGGATGTACGAAAACTGAGACTGCATCCGCGGATAATACAACAACAGAGGAAAGTGTTATCGATACAACAGAAAACATTATGGTAGAAATGCCGGAAGCAGTTCAAGTATCTTCCGAGCAGCCAGCGAATCCCCCTCCGGAGTACAAGATCATCATGGTTGGAGATATCCTGCTTCACACTCCGGTGGAGGAAAGTTGCCTGCAGCCGGATGGAAGCTATGACTACGATTCCCTGTTTGCTCAGATCGAAGACGAGATTACCGCAGCAGACCTTGCACTGGTGAACCAGGAGGTGATCATAGGCGGTGCAGATCTTGGAATCTCCGGGTATCCCTGCTTTAATGCAGATTACAGTCTCTGCGATACGTTGGTGGAGACCGGTTTTGATGTCATCTGCCACGCCACAAATCATGCCATGGATAAAGGACGCGCGGGGCTGGTAAACTGTGCGGAGTATTGGAAAACTGAGTATCCGCAGATCACAGTCCTTGGCATTCATGATACTACGGATACTGCGACTTCCTGTGGTGCAGATCCGGCAATCATAGAATTAGGAGACCTACGGGTTGCAGTACTGAACTATACTTATGGAACCAACGGCATTTCTCTGCCGGCGGATATGCCTTACGCGGTGGATCTGTTAGATGAAGAACAGGTGGCGGCTGATATTCAGAGGGCAGAGGAACTGGCGGATTTCACCATTGTCTGTCCCCACTGGGGAACGGAGTACCGCCTGGCTCCCGATGCTTCCCAGGAGAAATGGACGAAGATATTCGCGGAAAATGGTGCGGATCTGATCCTGGGTACCCACCCGCATGTCATTGAACCCATAGAATGGGTGACAGAGGAAGAGAGCGGACATGAAATGCTGGTCTATTATTCCCTGGGCAATTTCGTGAACTGGACCTCCGGCACCGGAGAGGGCGTCGCTAACCGCATGGTAGGAGGTATGGCAGAGGTGACGCTTACGAAGAACGAGGACGGGGAAGTGGAGATCACAGATTACGGGGTGAAACCTTTAGTCAGTCATGTGACTTCCGGTCCGGGCGGCGTGACGACTTATTTTCTGGAAGACTATTCCGAAGAGTTGGCAGAGGATAATGAAATTATCTCCCAGGATCCTGATTTCTCCAGAGAATACTGTGTCAATTTGTGCGATTCCGTATGGGGAGATCTCTGGAAAAAAGAGTAGGAAGTCATTTAAAGTATGTTATAATAAACTTATGTATAAGGGGTACGCAAACGAGAAGAGAGAAGGCAAAGGAGGAGTTACAATGAAACAACAGTTGGAACCGTTGTTTACGCCGTGGAAGATCGGAAACTGCGAGATTAAGAACCGCATTGTTTTGACATCCATGGGTGGCACGAATCTGTTGGGGTGGATGGAAGTGAACCATTTCGACAAGGATGGTGCGAAATTTATTCTGGAGGTAGCAAAAAATAATTGCGGTCTGGTACTTCCGGGATGTCAGCCGGTGTACAATCCCATGTACGGGCAGTGGCTGTACAAGAAGAAAAAAATGTATGAGGATCTGGCAAAATGGATGCCGGAATTCCACAAGACGGGAGCCAAGCTGTTCGTTCAGCTGACAGCAGGTTTCGGCAGATCTTTTACCATCAGTGAGATGATGGAGAATTTGTACACCAATAAGGCGCTGCGGGTACTGTCCAAACCTTTTATGAATCTGGACAAGATTACAGCCGCACCCAGCCCGTCACCGAACCGTTGGTCAGATAAAGTTCCTTCCCGTGAGATGACCGTGGAGGAGATTCAGGAGTTCATCACCGCATTCGGTAAGACTGCAAAATTATTAAAGGATGCCGGGGTGGACGGCGTGGAGATCCATGCGGTACATGAAGGCTATCTGTTGGATCAGTTTACCTTGAAATATGTGAATAAGAGAACCGACGAATATGGTGGATCTTTTGAGAACCGCTATCGTTTTGCCGTAGAAATTGTAAAAGAGATCAAGAAAGTCTGTGGACAGGATTTCCCCGTATCTCTTCGTTACAGCGTGGAATCCAAGACCAAGGGCTTCCGTGAGGGTGCACTTCCGGGAGAGGACTTCACAGAAGCAGGTCGTGATATGGCAGAATCCGAAAAAGCAGCAAAATATCTGCAGGATGCCGGTTACGATATGTTAAATTGCGATAATGGTACTTACGATGCCTGGTACTGGGCACATCCGCCTATCTACATGCCGGAGAACTGCAATCTGGAGGATGTAGCGCATATCCGTAAATTCGTGGATATCCCTGTGGTCTGCGCCGGACGTATGGATCCGGAGACTGCTGCGGCTGCCATCGCAGACGGGCGGATCGATGGTGCCGGATTCGCCAGACAGTTCCTGGCAGATCAGGAATGGGTGACCAAGCTGATGAATGATAAGGAGGACGATATCCGTCCCTGCATTCTGTGTCACAACGGTTGTTTCAACATGTGTCATTATAAGGGAGTTCCCAATGATCAGGCATTGTCCGATTCCCTGCATCTGGCACGCTGTGCGGTAAATGCGGAGACCATGCAGTGGGAGAAACACAAGATCGTACCCACCACCAGTCCGAAAAAGGTACATATCATCGGCGGCGGTATCGGCGGTATGGAGGCTGCCAGAGTATTGAAGCTGCGGGGACATGAGCCAATTATTCATGAGCAGACAGATCACCTGGGCGGAACCTTTATTGCCGCCAGTGCGGAAAGCTATAAGGGAAAACTGCGGGATCTGCTGACCTGGTATCGGAAGCAGATGGCGGATCTGGGAATCGAGATTCATTACAATGAAAAAGTGGAGAGCATCGATCCGTTTGACGGTGCTCCCGTGATCATTGCCACCGGATCCGTGCCCAGAGTACTGAAAAAAGTGCCCGGTCATGAGAAGATGATCGAGGCTTGTGAATACCTCACCGGTACTCCCGTAGGAGAAAAGGTTGCCGTCATCGGCGGCGGACTGACCGGCTGTGAGATCGCTTACGAACTGGCATTGCAGGGCAAACAGCCTGTCATTGTGGAAATGAAGGATGATCTGATTGCGCAGACCGGAGTATGTCTCGCCAACAGTTCCTACCTGAGAGAGTGGTTCGCCTGGAAGAAAGTACCGGTATATCTGGAGACTACATTGCAGGAAGTAAAGGAT
>CAVGMD010000144.1:0-3445 GCA_963630275.1 Bacteroidaceae bacterium
TTGTGGGAGTGCGTAGCACGGAACAATCCGTAGGCATCAAAGTTGGGGGCTTTTGACCCCCACATCATTCTATTTTATTATAAAGTATTTCGCCAAAAACACAATACTAAAATAAGAGAAGAGACCATTTTTCGCAATAGTCTCTTCTTCCTAAATAGTTGTTATTTTTTGTATTTTTTGCTTAATTTCTGCCATTCTGACGCTTTAATTCTTCGATTTCATCAAACACAGCATCATTCAACACTTTGATATATGTTCCCTTCATACCGGAGGATCTGGACTCGATAACGCCGGCGCTTTCAAACTTCCTTAAAGCATTGACGATGACAGATCTGGTAATACCGACTCTGTCGGCGATCTTGCTGGCTACCAGGATTCCCTCCATACCGTTTAATTCATCGAAGATATGGGTAATGGCTTCCATCTCCGAGAACGATAGGGTGCTGACTGCGGACTTCACAACCGCTACCTTACGACTCTCTTCCGCACTCTCTTCGTTCACTGCCCGGAGCATTTCCAGTCCCACTACTGTGGTTCCGTACTCACAGAGAATAATATCATCGATGTCATACTGTTCGTTACACTTGTAAATAAAGAGTGTGCCCAGTCTCTCACCGGCGATCTCGATGGGAGTGATAATTGCCTGGAATTTTCTCGTATCGATATTCTCGAAACCAAGGGTCTCCAGATTGACATTTTCCTTCGTGGATAACACACCTAACAGTCTCTCATTTAACATTGGATCGATAAATCCGCCGATATTGTCATCCAAAAGTTCTGTGATGGGTTCGATTCCGTCGGATTTGCCTACGCCCAACACCTTACCCTTCCTGCTGATTACCAGTACATTGGAATTCAGGATCTCGCGCATTACTTTACAGATATCGCTGAATACCACTTTGCTGGAGTTGTTATTGTGTAACAATTTACCGATCTTACGTGTCTTGTCCAACAATTGTACGCTGCTCATCTATCTTCCTCCGTTTACACATACTACGAAACTACGAGATGTTATGCACATTGTAGCACATGTAATTTCAGATTACAATGGAAATAGCGCTAATTTATGAGAAAATTCTGACAGTATATAAAACTACTTCTCTTCCGTCGGTTTATTTTTCACATAACCGCATTGTTCGTCCATGCAGACCAGCTTGTTGCCTTTTTCCAACAGCAGTTTACCGCAGCGGGGACATTTCTCTCCCGAAGGCTTCTGCCATACCATGAAATCGCATTCCGGATTATCGATACATCCGTAATATCTTCTGCCCTTCTTGGTCTTCTTCATGACAATATCCTTGCCGCACTGGGGACATGCAACACCGATCTTCTCGAAATAAGGTTTGGTATTGCGGCACTCAGGGAATCCGGGACATGCCAGGAATCTGCCATGCGGTCCGTATTTGATCACCATGCGTCTGCCGCACAGTTCACAGACTTCGTCGGATTCTTCATCCGCAATAGTCACCTCCGCCAGATCTTTCTCCGCATTTTTCACTGCTGTATCCAGATCCGGATAGAAGTTCTCCACAATGGTCTTCCATTTCACGGTGCCTTCTTCCACGCCATCCAGCAAGGTCTCCATATTGGCGGTAAAGTTCACATCCACGATGGCGGGGAAAGCTTCCTTCATCATATTATTGACAACTTCGCCCAGTTCCGTCACATAGATATTGCGATTCTCCTTGGTAATATATCTTCTGGCGAGGATCGTGGTAATGGTAGGCGCGTAAGTACTGGGACGTCCGATGCCCAGTTCTTCTAGGGCACGCACCAGGCTCGCCTCGGTATAATGTGCGGGAGGCTGTGTAAAGTGTTGCTTCGGATCAAAATTTAAAAATTCCAGTACACTGTTCTCATCCAGGTTGCCGCCCAGTACATTTTCTTCGTCCTTATCTTCCTCCTGGGTATAGACACTCATAAAACCGTCAAAACGCATTTTCGATGCTGCCAGGGTAAAAATCCGGTTCTTTGCCTGAATCTTCACAGAGGTGGTATCATACTGTGCCGCACTCATACGGCTTGCCACAAAACGCTTCCAGATCAGCTGATACAGTCGGAATAAGTCTCTCGGGAGCTGCTCTTTGATGGCAATGGGCATACGGTTTAAATCTGTAGGACGGATGGCTTCGTGGGCATCCTGGATCTTCTGTCCGTTCTTTTTCTCTGTATTGACTGCAGTCTTGTATTCTTCACCGTAATGGGCACCAATAAATTCCGCTGCCTGTGCTTCCGCTTCTTCGGATACACGGGTGGAATCGGTACGTAAGTAGGTAATCAGACCTACAGTGCCTTCTCCCTTGATATCCACACCTTCGTATAACTGCTGCGCCAGACGCATGGTCTTCTGTGTGGAGAAATTCAATACCTTGCTGGCTTCCTGCTGTAATGTGGAGGTGGTAAAGGGGAGGGGCGCCTTCTTCACACGCTCACCGTGACGGACTTCCTTCACTTCGTATTTGGCATCTTTCAGGGAATTCATGATCTCATCGGCTTCTTCCTTGCTGCCGATGCCCTGTTTCTTCTCCGTGGTGCCGTAATATTTTGCACAGATGGGCTTTTTCTCGCCCTTTACTTTCAGATTCACATCCAGAGACCAGTACTCCTCGGGAATGAAGGCATTGATCTCATCCTCTCTGTCACAGATGATGCGGAGCGCTACGGACTGTACACGACCTGCGCTTAAGCCTCTCTTGATCTTCGCCCACAGAATGGGGGATATCCGGTAACCTACCACGCGGTCTAACACACGTCTTGCCTGCTGGGCATCTACCAGATTCATGTCAATCTCTCTGGCGTGCTTTAAGGATTCCTTCACCGCACTTTTGGTGATCTCGTTAAAAGTGATACGATATACTTTTTTATCTTCCAGTTTCAGGGCATAGTATAAATGCCAGGAAATGGCTTCTCCTTCACGGTCCGGGTCGGTTGCGAGGTAGATTTTCTCTGCCTTCTTCACTTCCTTACGCAAGGATGCCAGCAGGTCTCCCTTACCGCGGATCGTAATGTATTTCGGTTCATAGTCATGTTCAACATCAATTCCCAGCTGACTCTTGGGTAGATCCCTCACATGCCCCTGGCTCGCCATGACTTCATAATTCGCTCCCAAAAACTTTTTGATTGTCTTCACCTTCGCCGGTGACTCTACAATTACTAAATATTTTGCCATATATGTGCTCCCATCCATCCGTTTTCGCGGATATACGGCTTTCGGTTCCCGCCTCTTTGCCGCTTTTTCCCCATGTTTTGAGTAATCGTGAACCACTATACAACAAAAAAATGGGAATGGCAAGAAGATTTTCTGAAATTTACAATAAAAAAGAGCCAAAAAGCAATCATTTCTGCTCTTCGACACTTTTTAGGGTTGGGCTATTCTATTCAAAGAATAAGCAGCTGATAGGGGAATCGAACCCCTGTTTTCGCCGTGAGAGGGCGACGTCTTAAC
>CAVGMD010000145.1:0-3385 GCA_963630275.1 Bacteroidaceae bacterium
TATTTGCATAATGCATCCTTTTTGTTGTATTGACATTTATACGCGTGTAATTTATACTTTTCTTTAATGATGCTAGAGCTGAAGTTTTTGATCATGGCATCATTCGCGATACAGATTTTAAATAAAGGCAACTGTTTACCAACGGAAGGAGGACTATATAATGAAAGTGAATGTTCTATTGGGAAACCCTACCAGTACAGACATTACTACGGAAGATATGTTAAACCAGTGGGCGCTGTTGAGCACCATTCCCGGTGTGGAATATGAAATAAAAAGAACAAAGGGGTGGCCGACTGAAGATGAATTTAATGAAATGATCGACGCAGACTGTGATGCCGTCCTGGGTTGCTGGATTACCAGCCGTTTTATCAACAAACGCTTTTTTGAAACACATCCTAACTGTAAATATATTGCGGGCGGAGCCCACGGTTATGAGCAGTTGGACTGGGAGATGACCCGTAGCTACGGTGTCACAATTACAAATACTGCCTACGGAGACAGTACTATCGCAGAATTTGCCTTTGCACTGCTGATGGATATTTGTCATAAGGTAGGACAGCATAGCGATTATATTAAAAAAACAGACTGGTTACAGCCGGAGCCTCCGAAATATATGTACGCTCTTACAAAACAGTTGGAATTGAGAGATATGACTCTGGGTATCTTCGGACTGGGAAAAATAGGTTATCACACAGCCTTAATCGGTCGTGGCTTTGGCATGAAAGTAATCGCATATAGCCGACACAAAAAGGAAGGTCCGGAATATGACTTTATCGAGCAGGTATCCTTTGATGAACTTCTTGCCCGTTCTGATGTCATTTCACTCCATGCGCCTTTAAATGCTTCTACTGAAAATATAATTGATCAAAAAGCATTTTCAAAAATGAAGGATGGTGTTATTCTTATAAATACGGCACGTGGAAAATTGGTAGATGAGAATGCTCTGATCAAGGCACTGAAAAGCGGCAAAGTGTATGCTGCCGGTCTTGATACCATGGTAGAAGAACCTCCTACCAGACCTAACGAATTACTCACTCTGCCCAATACCACCATTACCGGTCATATTGCCTGGCTTCCGAAGACAGCGCGCCTGCGGCAGGCTTCGCTGGCTGTCGAAAATTACAGAAGCTACCTCGAAGGTAGACCGGTCAGCGTTATTAATGGGATGAAATAGCATTAAGGAGACTGCGCATGGCAAGTACAGCAAAAGGTGAAGAGACGAAACAGCGTATTATTACAAATGCCCGTTTTTTATTTTACGAGCAGGGGTATTCTGAGACAAGTTTACGCCAGATTTCCGAAAAAACAGGAACCAATATCGGTCTTATGAATTACTACTTTGAGAATAAGGCCGGTATTGCCATGCTCATTTACTCCGATATACGTTCTTCCTTTGACATTCTCTTAAAAAAGTACGAGCCCACTCTGAGCCGGGAAGAATTCTTTATCCTGTCCAGTGCCATAGAGCTTTATTTGGCATTGGAATGCAAAGCCTTTGGCAATTTCTATTTTACTCTGTCATCGGAGCCGGTGTTCCATAATAACATTGGTAAAATAATCATGACTATTGTGGATCGCCATTCCGATCTCTATGCAGATAAAAATCTGGCGAAGTTGAATTGCCTGGGTATTATGGCCATTAAGCCTGCCCTGGTCAGCCGCTTTAATACGGAAGGCTTTGACATTCCCCACAGGACTGTCGTTGAATATTATATGAAAATGCAGTTACAGATGCTGGGGATTGACGCTGAGAAGTCTTCCTATTACCTTCAGATTATGGAAAAATACTATTATAATCTGGCTCCGGGCTTCACACCGGTTATGACACCTCTTTACAGCCCGAATTCCTTTGCCAGCCTTTCCAGTGACTCCAACTCCTCCGAGGCAGGCTCTTCCTCATAAGTCAGGCAAATGTATAGGGCAATGCTCTGCGCTCTTTCCGTGTCAAACTCACTGTTTTCAAACAGGAATTCCTCCAGTGCCGCATAAAAGTTCTCCGGAGGATTCGTCTTTTTCAGCTGCTGCATCTTCTGTTCTACCTTGAAGCCGATGCCCCAGCATGCCAGATCATCCAGGTCCTTCTCGTTGAAAGGAGTGTATTCCTTCTCTCTGGTCTGTATGAGATCCAGTTCGATCAGCTGCTGCAAAAACAGCTTCCGTTCTTCCTTTGTGCATTCCTCTTTCAGTATCTTGTAGAGATGCCCGCAGACGGTAAATTCCGTGCCGTCACTTTCCAGGGCTTTCTCGATCTTCTCCCATTTCTCCTGATGCATTCCCATTTTCTCCTCAATCTCCCGTAATTCCAGGGTATTGTTCAGAAACTCCGACACCGATCCCGCATATTCTGAGAACTGCTGCCGCTCTTCCTCCGAAGCACACCTGTCATATCCTTCCGCAATGCACTTCTGCAGATATTCGTTCCGCTCCCTGCTGTTATGATGTATGATGCTGTAAATTTCGTAGATTTTTCCCGACAGAAGCTTCCGTCTGTCCTCTACATCCTGCTTATGAAGCTCGTTTGTGATCTCAGGGCGAATACACAGCATCCGGCAGCTCTCCCGGTATGCTTCCTCCGTAACCGCCATACCGTATTTTGCCAACAGATCCAGCAGGCAGTCAAAGGGGAATATATCCCAATATTTTTCCCTCGCGACATCTAAAGCTGCCTGTATCACATGATCCCGCAATTCCGTACTCTGCTCTGCCAGGTTTAAAATGATCTGTCTCCAGAGTTCATTGCTTCCCGTCCACTTTTTAAACCCGGAATAATACTTAATGTGCATTGCCGGGTCCCGGCTTTCCTCCCGCGTAAACAGGTTCTGCGTCAGGCAGAAGACCGTCAGATATACCTGATACCGGTAATTGCTGAAAGTATATCCCTGACACAAAATACCGGTACTCACCAGATATTCTATGAATTCATCTATCGCCTCCACGGTAGTATCCTGACAGTATTCAAAATAACGCCCCAGGTCGCAGTCCGTCCGGTAAATAATATCCCTCAGTTTACCGTGCCACATTGTCTCTGACTTATAGATATCCTCAAAGTCTAGCTTCGGATGCGGATAAATCATAGACCTCATGGACGCAGCATATGCAATCCTCGCCAGATGCCGTTTTACATCGAGAATATGATATTTGTCAGACCGTTTCCGCTCCAACAATAACTCTATTTCTCTGGCTACGATAGCGCTCTCGCCTTCCGGAAGGCAATTATCCCGCAGATACAGTAAGAGCCAGTTGGTAATCTCAAACGGTGTATTTAAAAAATCTTTCAGCCCCGTCCAATGCAAGTCTTCTACAATTTTCCCTGCATCCTTTATCATTTTCAGGCTGCTGGCAGCGTGCGGATTCGGGATTCGCAACCATTTGCATGCAAATAATC
>CAVGMD010000146.1:0-3329 GCA_963630275.1 Bacteroidaceae bacterium
AACCTTACCTGTGTATCCGGCTCAGCCCACCACTTCATGAATTCCCAGGACTTCTGCTTCAGACTTTCATCCTCGGCAGCAATCATCATTGTTGCACTTCCGGTAATAAAATCGGAGCGATCAATATAAGTAGTTCCATCCGGATTCGTATATTCTGTTCCCGGTATCAGTGTGAACTCCCACAATCCTCTGATTTCAGGTGCGGAAACCATCAGTGTATTATAAGTAGAGTATGCAGAAATACCAATTGGCATTTCGCCCGAACGGAAACGGCTTACAAAATCATAAATCGTAGGAAGACCATAGTCATTAAAGTATCTGACATAATCGTCAAACGCCTGAATTCCCGCTTCATCATCTACCGTGGTTTTGGTTCCCATTTCGTTATACATGTCACCACCATATTGATACAGAAGCGTGAAGTACAGGGACAAATCCGGCACATTGGAAGCTACTGCCGTACTTGCTGTTGTGGTACTGCTGCTTCCGGCTGCGGTTGGGATACCAACAGAAAGATTATTTCCCTGAATGGTAGGAAGCATTTCAATCAGTTCCTGCCAGGTATCGGGCACTTCCAGTCCCATTTCTTCCAGTACATCCGTGCGGTAAAACATTACATTAAAGGTCTGCGTCTCCGGAATTGCATAAATATGCCCATCCAGCCCGTACTGCTCATAAGAGCTTGGTGTATAATGGGAAAGAACTTCTTCCCAGTCATCAAACTGCGTAATATCCTCTGCCGCCCCCCGCAATGCATAGTTAACCGGCTGGTCTGCGCCGACAGAAAGAACAACATTCGGTCCTCTTCCCGCCAGTACCGCATTCAGAAGTGCTGTAGGATCCACAATCTCCACATTGACCTTCACGCCGCTTTCCGGAGTAAAGGTATCATCCACCATGGATTTCAGGATTGTTCCCTGATCACGTCCGGTGAGGATCCATACCTTAACGACCTCATCATCCCCACTTTCATCGTATACATCACCCACGGAATTGTAATCGATAAAAAAGGATGCAAAGAAGGACTTTGTCTCATGCCAAAGCTTCGTAAATATATTTGCCTTATCCTTCTTTGGCGTAACCCCCGTGCCGGAAACCACCAGATAATCAATATCGAGCTTTGTTTCGCTCATATTTAAGGATGCTGTACCAAGCGCTGTAATATTATCTTTAAAAGTAGTGAACTCAAGTGTAATTTTATTCGGTTTCTCACAGAAACGTTCCATCTGTTGTGCCACAGTCTGGGCTGCTGCAATATTGTCTGCTTTTTGTCCGCTGTAGGAAACCGTATCATCTACAATTTTAAACAGTCTTTTGGATTCCAGTTCCATAGCTTCCATGACTTCCGGATAGTTTGCTTCTATGTAATAGTCGCGGTAACGATCCGGATTGGCACCGGTGTAAACCAATATCTTCCGGTAAATCTGATTCACACGATAGGTCGAATCCTCCAGTTCCTCAAGAATAGGTCCCACTCCGCCCAATGCAGCCTCAAGCCGGATCGTGTGTATCCCCTTTGTCAGATAAAAGTTATACGGTATGCCATCCTCGTCAGCCAGATCCTTGCATTCCCAGTCATTGCTGTATGCGTAAGATATCTCTTTCATTTCGGAGAACGGAATTTCACCGTCAATATATACGGTACGGCTGGACACACTTCCCCTTGAGTAATTCTGACGTCCCTTGATCATAATATTGTAATAGCCGTCTTCCGGCACCTCAAATTCCCACTCAATCCACTGTCCCGAGCTTCTCCATGTATCACCACCTACATAATTCAGCACGGTATTGGTTACGCTGTTCGGATATGTAGTCGGTGAAGACCGGTCGTATTTCGCATAGAGAGAAGATTCCGATCTCAAAGTAGAATCCTCACCCTGGATCGTCTGGATGTAGCCAGCTGCCATTGTCTGATCTGAAATGTCCGGATATTTTGCCGCATATTCCTCATAGCTCTGGATAACGGATACCGGAGCCACCATAAACTTACGTATAATCATTGGTTCATTTTCTGCTTCCAGAGTTATTTCATTGTCACCCTTTTCGAGATAAAACCGATAAGGTTCTGTAATATACCCCATATCATCTTCAAAGCAGGAAGACTGCCAGTCATATACTTCTATCTGTGTAGGGCGGATCTGATTGCCCTGATTATCTGTCTTTACTTCTCCGCCATCTGTCCAGATTCTGGTAAATGTGATATTTTGCGCATCTTCAAAGGGGAATTCTCCATTGATCCTGACACCACGCTCTGCCGCAACGCCACGGGATTCAGGAATCAGATATTCCATATAAAGATTGTAATATCCCGTCTGTGGTACCTGTACATGAAAAGAAACACTGGAATCCGTATCTGTAAAAAGGGCTTTGTCCGTCCCTTCATAATTCGTATAGACTTCCACTGTACCTGTAGAGGTATAATCAAAAAGATCGATCTCTGCCTCACAGGTCATATCCCGGGCATCCGCATGTTCATTCAGATAACCGGTATAAGTGCCCGCACGTTCCATACCTTCTACATCTCTGGTAAGATCCGTTCCGGCATATTTCTCATGAAAGTCCTCTACTCCCTGTAAGGATAAAATAAAAGCAATAATTGCAACAATTACTATTACTGCCACAATAATCAGGATCTTTTTAATATTTTTTCTCATATATGCCTCCAAAGCAACAGGATCTCATACAAATTTTCTATAATATAAATATGTATTTTCAAAACATACATACATAATAAACAACAAACTCCCATTTTAGCTTATCAAATTATGCTATCTGCTTATCGTATATTGCTTAAAAATTTTTTTAGCTTGATAATTAATCACTTTTACATTAAAAGAAATTAATTTACATTTATATATAAAATAAATCCCTGCCATACTTGTCACGTATGGCAGGGATTCTCTCTTGTTTGTTTTATTGGCTGCAACCATTCTGAATGATTACGTTTACTTACTCTCTCTTTTTATCATGATTTGTGACCGGTCTTCTCTTCACGAAGCCGTCTGATAAATGCTGCAATCTTTTCCATTGCGATCTGCAGGTTCTCCAACGAATATGCATAGGAGATTCGTAAGAAGCCTTCACCGCAGTCTCCGAATGCCGTACCCGGTACAACTGCAACCTTTTCTTCCCTTAAGAGCCGTTCTGCAAATTCATCACTCGTCATGCCAAACTCCTTAATGCAGGGGAATACATAGAAGGCTCCATAAGGCTCGAAGCACTGCAGCCCCATGTCCTTAAAGGCATGCATTAAATACCTTCTTCTCTGATTGTATGCCTCACGCATCATGGCGACATCCTCATCCCCGTTCTTCAATGCTTCCACGGCA
>CAVGMD010000147.1:0-3204 GCA_963630275.1 Bacteroidaceae bacterium
TCGTCATTCCGCCACTGAACACTGTACAGAGTGCTGATAAACCTTATATTTCCGCGGATATCGATGAAAATGATCCGGATAAGAACAAACTGGGGCAGAATGGTTTCGTTCTGAATCGAAACGGTAGAATTAAAGTTTCTATTGTGAATTACACGGATGAAAGCAACAAGCCTAAGGATGTTCTGTGGAAATTTGCGGATATGCCCGCTGAGTTAAATAATACTTTCGTAAATGAGAACGGAAAAGTGACAGAATCCTATTTGGTTGGTCTTGGCGCATATCATGGATCATATGACAGCGACAATGGTCAGAATTTCCTGTTGGCAGAAAATACGGGAACTTCGACAGAAGTGTGGGCGTTGAAGACCGTAGACTGGAATAAGGATTATCATTTGAAACTTCAGGCATGGTCTGTGGATGGCAAGAACCTAATTGCCGAGACCATTGTTCTGGTTCCTAAGGTGGAATTCCTGTTTGATAATAATGAACATGTGTACAAGGTACAGGTGCCTCATTATTACGATCCGCCCCTGAGACTGGATATGTACGGTATTGAAAATGATGCCAATAAACTGATTGCACCGTTTGTTGTAAATATGGATGCAATTATTCAAGGCGATGATGCGCTGGCAGACGATACGGAAATTGGAACAATTTCACCGTGGGAGACAAACGGAAGCTGGATCGGTTACAGAGTAACTGGAAACGAGAACAATAAATACCTTATAGTTACTGTATATGCATACAAAACAACAGCTGATAAGGACGCGGACAAGGCAATTGTAAAGCAGTATACAGAACAATATACCCGGGAACATCAGAGCGAGATTGATGCCCTGAAGCGTGGCGGAGATAGTAAAAAGACAGAGTTGAAGTTACTCATGGACAGCATAAATGTAGATGCGAATAAAGAGCGAGAGAATTATATATTTAAACGTAATTTCTTAATGGTATTACAAAAAGGAAAATAAATGAGACACAATAAGAAACACAACGTAAAAAAGTATATAGCTGGAATCCTCACCATAGCTTTGGCAGCTGGAGTCTGCCAGAGCTATGGCTCTATGGAAGTAAGTGCACAGGAGATGACACTGCCCGGCATTGAGAAGCTGGTGAAGGATACTGTGGCATCTGCGGACGGTACTTTTCACATTCTGGAGATTGTGCCTTCCAAATCGGATGCTTCCATCGGCTACCTGATCGGTGGCGAAGAACCGGTATCTGCGGGACGTAAGCTGTCCGAGCTTCCAGCGGCATCGGAGAGATTATCTGCAATGGCTAACATCAGCAGTAGCAGTCTGGGGGATCTTGCGGGAAGCAACGGTCCGGTCAGCTTCTCGACATACAGTGAGGGCGGAAGCCGTACCGAGGAGATCCGTGGCTCTTTTGTGGAAAATACGGAGGATAACGGTCAGTACACTTACGTGCAGACGGATCCGGTGTATAAACTGTATACGCAGGGAGATACCGATGAGCGTTATGACCGATATGGTGCCATTGAGGCTTCCGAAACTTCCAACGAGAACAAGCAGAGTGTATCTCCTGTATTTTCCAAAGTGTCCGGAATTAGCGGACAGAACCTGGAAATGACTATCGGAGATACGGCGGAGACGGCTCTTGCAGCAACGAGATATGCGCTGACTCCTTATGATGCTAGTTCAGATGGCAGCATGAACAAAATCAACAGCGTAGATTTTGATGCAGATACTTATGTTGAACGTGAAGTATATATTAAGGGTACGGATGATGTGTATACTTACTTAGGGAAGGTGGTATTTGGTGCTGATCTGCCCACGGGCTATGCGGCACAGAGCGGAGAAATCTCTTCCGTAATCTCGTCTGAAGTGACAGAAGATCAGGGTGCGGATGCGGCAGAAGAGTCTCCAAAGCAGACAACAGATTCCGTCTCCGGAAATGACGCAGATGCAGAATCAGACGAAGTCAATGAAGTCAATGAATTAACGACGCTGAGCGTGGAAAGTGTCTCCGGAAATGAGATCGTAAGCACCGTGCAGGGGACAACGACAGAGGAGACGCAGGAGCAACCACAGGTAAGCAATAGCACATCTACGGTAGTAACGTATGCTGCAAATACCGATAAGAACCTGTACATTTTGAACCTGGCAGATACTACACCTACTCTGTGGGCAACCTATACAGAAGCGTCAGATGGAACAGGCAGTTATCAGCTGAGTCATCCGGCGGAGGGGTATTTTGTCCATTTTACGGAAAATGCTTCCGGTGAATATTATGTGTCCAAGGTGACATTATCTTCTGATGGAGATTACAAACTGATCGATTCCTACCAGAAAAATGATAACGGTAAATACGTGATGGTAAACAGCGGCAGCGTGCAGACGTATGTCAAAGGCGAAGCTGGATACGACCCGACAAACAGTTATGATTTTATCGGCGATGATGCAAAAGAAGCGTTGGATACCGTAACATATGACGGTGGTTTCTACAATAAGGAATGGTTCAAGAAGGAAGTGCTGAATCTGTCCGGCAACAGCCGGTATGAAACTGCGTCGTCTTCTAATACTTCCGGAGATATCGATCAGCTGAAGATCGAAGTGACGACTCTGACTTTGGAAGAACTGGCGAATCTGGCAGATCCTAATGTAGAGGCGTATTACGGTGTGGATTTGGATTCGGTGGATCTGATCTATCTGTCCGGTAAGGGAAGCTATGGCACAGAACCCAAGAACGCAAAAGAAGCGGCAAGGCTGATTGCCAAGAAAGCGTTTGGTATCATTGATGATAATGGAACCCGCTCGGAAGCATCCAGAGTGCCGGTAATAATGGATTATGAATTCTACGCAGGCAACCTTGCAAAAGAAAATAAGGCAATGACGAATCTCGCCTTAACACTGCTTAGGGTTTCCGATGCTGACTCGAAACTAGCCCAAAATATTGCAACGCAGAGTAGCTTTTTTACAAAAAAATTGACGGATAAAACTTACATTACAGCGGTAAACACCATTATCCAGTCGGCTGCAAGTGCTGCAGGTGTGCAGAATGCCACATCCCTGACCCTTGGAAACGATGTGAAAGAGTTCCTGACAGAGAATGTATTTTTATATGACAACAGCACTACCGATTATGTGGCAAGCGACTACCTGACGGATATCCAGAAGGATACGGACAGGGCATGGATCTACCGTGCAGTGCTGGAAGAGATTCAGTATGAGAATTTCCTGGCAG
>CAVGMD010000148.1:0-3201 GCA_963630275.1 Bacteroidaceae bacterium
AAGGATGCTTATCACAATGCGGTGATGAACTGGATGGAGAAGAATCATAACTGGAAGACGGAGCGGGAATGGATCGTTAAGACTCCTGGCGTGGTGTTCGCTCTTGGGGCTGCGGTCAAGGCATTCACCAATCCGGGAGATGCCATACTGATTCAGAATCCGGTGTATTATCCCTTTACTAATATTATCCGTGATAATGACAGAAAGCTGATCGATAATCCATTGGTCTATGATCCGGAGAAGAGCCCGGCTTATCATATGGATTATGAAGACTTCGAACGCAAAATCGAGCAGGAACATGTGAAAATGTTTATTCTGTGCAACCCTCATAATCCGGTAGGCAGAGTGTGGACGGTAGAGGAACTGCAGAAGTTGGGAGAGATCTGCCTGCGCCATCACGTAATCGTGGTAAGTGATGAAATTCACAACGATTTTGTCTATCCCGGTTATGAGCATACGGTGTTCGCCAATGTAGATCCCCGTTTTGCGGATTTTACAGTGACTTGTACGGCACCCAGCAAGACGTTTAATCTGGCTGGCTTACAGATTTCCAATATTTTTATTCCGAATGAAGATCTGCGTAAGGCATTCAAAACAGAAATTGACAAAACCGGCTATGATGAGCCCAATGCCTTAGGCGTGGTGGCATGTGAGGCGGCTTACCGTGCGGGAGAAGAATGGCTGGATCAGTTAAGAGCTTATTTGCTTAAGAGTCTGAATTTCTTACGGGATTTTTTACAGGAGAAGATTCCACAGATTCATCTGGTGGAACCGGAAGGTACTTATCTGGTATGGCTGGATTGCAGTGAACTGGGAATTACCGGTAAGGAGCTGGATCAGTTCATTGTGGACAAAGCAGGACTCTGGCTGGACGGTGGATCCATGTTCGGACCCAGCGGAGCAGCTTTTCAGCGTGTGAACATTGCCTGCCCCAGAGCTACGTTGGAGCTTGCACTGAATAAGTTAAAAACAGCGGTAGACAGTTTGAAATAAGTTTTTATGCTGGGAATAAACGGCAGAACCATGGTATATTTTTACAATCTTGTCCATATACTGTAGTATATCAGGCCATTCATTACAGACTTTCAAGTCCCTGATGAATGGCTTTTATATTTGCAGATTAATATGGAAAGGAGCATACAAGGATATGCCGAGAGGACAGCGGAAATCTCTGGATGAGAAAATTCAGGCGAAGCAGGAGTTGATCAATGCGTTAAACATTCGCATAGAATCAGAACAGCGTGAGTTAGAGGAATTGTTTGAACAGAAGAGGCGCAAGGAACTGGAAGCGGTGAGTGAGCTGATCGAGGATGCCGGTTTGGCACCGGAGGAAGTCACGGAAGTCTTACAACAGTATATCGAGAGCCGCAAGGCAAACGCATCGTAATAGCTTATTGTGTTTTATCGGAAGGACCGGACGAACCGGTCCTTTTTTGTTGTATGGATCACGATATAGCGGTCGCCTTACCGGGAAAACATATCCGGTAGTATTATTTTGGAAATCACAGGAAGTACTGCGTAATAATCTGCTGTACCTGATCTGTAGAAATAGGGCCGCAAAAGTGAAAAGGTATTTGTTGAAAAAAACACCCGCGGCAGGATTCTGCGAATCCCTGCCACGGGCATCATTCAGGAAAATAAATATTATTCCGCTCCCTCGCCCTTTTTCAAATTCTTCTGGGCGGTGGAGAGCATGAGTTTGATTCGGTTGAGCTGGTTCACTTCGCTGGCGCCGGGATCATAGTCAATTGCCACGATGTTGGAGGAAGGATATGCCTTCCGCAACGCCTTGATAACGCCCTTACCTACCACGTGGTTCGGCAGGCAGCCGAAAGGCTGGGTACATACGATGTTCGGTACGCCTTCCTTGATCAGCTCCACCATCTCGCCAGTCAAGAACCAACCTTCACCGGTCTGGTTACCGATGGATACGATGGGCTCCGCATAGGAGACGATCTTGTAGATGCTGGTGGGCGGATCAAAATGCTTACTTTCTTCAAATGCCTTCACGGCAGAGCCGCGGAGAATATGCTCAATCGCCCAGATACCCAGTGCGGAGATCTTCGCGGTCTTTTTGCTAGTGCCTAAGTGCTCAGCTTTGTAGATCTGGTTGTAGAAGCAGTACAGCATGAAGTCGATCAGGTCGGGAACCACAGCTTCCGCGCCTTCGCTCTCCAACAGCTCTACCAGATGATTGTTGCCGGCAGGAGAGAACTTCACCAGAATCTCACCCACAACACCGACGCGGGGTTTCTTGATATCCAGTACCGGGATCGCATCGAAATCCCGGATGATCTCGGTACACATCTTGCGGAACTTCGGAATGCTGATATGTTTCGCAGATACAAACGCCTGCACCTTTTTAAGCCATTCTCTATGCAGTGCATCCACGGAACCCGGAGTCGCTTCATAAGGACGCATCCGGTAGACACAGCGCATGAAGATATCACCGAATTCAGCACCGACAGCGGCACGTAACATCAGATCCGCATTCAGGTGGAAGCCGGGATTGCTCTCGATACCCGCCAGGTTCAGGGAGATGACAGGGATCTGCTCCATGTCAGCCTTCTTCAGGGCACGACGGATGAATCCGATATAGTTTGTCGCACGGCATCCGCCACCGGTCTGGCTCATGATAATGGCCGTTTTGTTTAGGTCATATTTGCCGGACAACAGAGCTTCCATGATCTGGCCGACTACCAGCAGGGAAGGATAACAGGCATCGTTGTTAACATATTTCAGACCCACATCCACGGAGTGCTTGTTGTCGTTGTCCAGCACGACAAAATTGTAACCGCAGGCATTGAACGCAGGCTGTAAGATCTCAAAATGGATCGGGGACATCTGCGGACAGATGATGGTGTAGTCCTTACGCATCTCTTCGGTAAACTGTACCTTCTCAATAGCGGAAGAGCGGATGTTGCGGTGCTTGCCCATCTTTTCACGGACACGGATCGCAGACAACAGGGAACGGATACGGATACGTGCCGCACCCAGGTTGTTGACTTCATCGATCTTCAGGCAGGTGTAGATCTTGTCGGAGTTGGTCAGAATGTCGCTGACCTCGTCGGTGGTGACGGCATCGAGTCCGCAGCCAAAGGAATTCAGCTGGATCAGATCCAGATCATCTCTGGTCTTTACGTAGCTTGCAGCCGCATACATCCGGGAGTGGTACATCCACTGATCCATGACAAACAGCGG
>CAVGMD010000149.1:0-3149 GCA_963630275.1 Bacteroidaceae bacterium
AGCGGGTACTATGTTATCATCTTTTCATATACAGAAAACTTTTGTGAGGTAGATCTATGAAGGCAAAAGAAAAAAACCACAAGAGGCGATCACTGCTCTGGAGAATGCTGTTTTTACTCTTATTCGGCTGGTTCCTGCCATTACTGCTTACCAATGGAATTTTAAGCAAAATGGCTACGGAGAAAATACATGCACAGGTAGAACGGTCGGTAGAGACATCCCTGGAGAAAGCAACGGAAATACTGGAACTGCAGCTGGCGGAAAGTGAGACCGCATCGAAAAATGCTTCTTATCTGAATGTAATCAGAGAAGCATATCTGACGTATCAGGACGGAGGCAGCAGACGGGATTTTCAGACGACGGTGTTTACCTTTCTGGAGCAGCAGTATATGTTCAATAAAAACTGCCAATCTGTGAACCTGGTATTCCGTGAATATCCCGATGATATCTATTACACCTACAATAACAGTACCGGCGGAACCTATCGTGATATCACTTATTTCAAGACCTATGTGGCAGAGGATCTGTTAGAAGAGATGGATGATCTGGACACCCGGACGGAATTGCGCAGCTACGATGGACGACTGTATATGATCCGTAACCTGGTGGACTCGAAATTCCATCCTTTTGCAATCCTCGCGATCGAATTGAACGAAGAATCTCTGCTGGAGAGTTTAAAAAGTGTCTGGGGTTATGAAAACGCTGTGGTCTATCTCGACGGCACATACGCTTTAAGCCTGGAGGGGGGCGATGACGTGCACTATGGCGAAGAACAGCAGAATCAGCTTGCGGAAAACGGCTGCTTTATAGAGCATGCGAGCGGCAGGCATAACCCTTATGTATATAAGAGTCTGAAGCTGTACCATTCCACGTTAGATTGTGTGGTAGAACTGGACCGGTCGGCAATCTATGCAGAGATTACGACAATCCGCTATGTTTACGGGATCCTGGCGGTGTTTGCAGTGCCACTGGTATTCATTATTTATAATTTCCTGAATAACTGGGTCAACAGACCGGTGCAGGATCTCATTAAGGTATTTGATGTGGTGAGAGCCGGGGAATATGGCACCCAGATCGAGAAAATGGCAAACAGTGAAGAATTCTATCATATGGAAGAATCCTTTAACTATATGTCATCCCAGCTGAAGCAGCAGTTTGATAAAATCTACATGGAAGAGATCGCTCTACGGGATGCAAAGATCATGGCATTGCAGTCCCAGATTAATCCACATTTCCTGAATAATACATTGGAGATCATCAACTGGGAGGCACGTCTGAACGGTAATATGCGTGTCAGTCAGATGATTGAGGCACTGTCTACCATGCTGGAAGCCACCATGAACCGTAAAGCAGACCCGTACAATACCGTGGCGGAGGAGATGGAGTATGTGGATGCGTATCTTTACATCATTACACAGCGTTACGGAGAAAAGTTCTCCTGCAGGAAGGAGATCGATGAAAGTCTGTTGAACTATAAGATTCCCCGCCTGATCGTGCAGCCCATAGCGGAAAATGCCATCGAGCACGGCATGAGCATCACCAGAGAGGGCGAACTGGTGATTCGGCTGTACCGTAAGCGGGCAGACCTGCTGTGCATCGAGATCGAGAACAACCGTCCCTTAAGCGAGGAAGACCAGGCGAAGATCCACAAGCTGTTGAATGAAGAACCGGATCCACAAAAGGAGCACCGCGTAAGCCTCGGAATCCGTAATGTTGACCAAAGACTTCGCATGATGTACGGACCGGAGTGTGGATTGTTCATCACTAATAACAAAAATAATCATACGGTTAGTATAATTTTGGTCAAAATTGATGAAGGAAGACAACAATAATAGGCAAAAAAAGCCAAGGGCAACAATTTTGATTTTCCCCCATTCATACTATTATATAGTTACAACAGATGAACAACATCTGAAAAACAAATTTGGGAGGTATAGTGTATGAAACGATTTATTGCAGCAATGCTGGCAGGTACCATGATTTTCTCTCTTGCAGCATGTGGCAGCCAGGCGTCTGACGGGGGCGTAGAGACGACCGGCACAAAAACAGAAAGTACTACAACAAGTTCCGAGGGAACAACCACAGCAGCGAAAGCGGTAGAACTGAATGTAACCACCACCTTCGCAGGTGAAGATGGTAACGCACAGAACTTCAAGAATGCCGTAAAGGCATGGTGTGACGAGACCGGTAACACCGTAGCAGATACATCCGCTACTTCTGATGAGACCTTCAAGACCAGAGTAACCACCGACTTTGAGACAGGTTCCGAACCCGATGTACTGTTCTTCTTCAACGGAGCAGACGCTAACAGCTTCATCGAAGCAGACAAGGTAGTTCCTATCGATGAGATTCGTGCAGAGTATCCCGATTATGCATCTAACATGAACGATGATCTGATCGCTGACTCTCTGGTAGATGGCAAGAAATACGCAGTTCCCGTAAACGGTTACTGGGAAGCAATGTTCGTTAATAAGGAAGTCCTGGATGCAGCAGGCGTAGAAGTACCCGGCGCTGATTATACCATGGACATGTTCAAGGAAGACTGCCAGAAGATCAAAGATGCAGGTTATACTCCGATCGCAGCAGCTCTGGGTAACATTCCTCATTACTGGTGGGAGTACGCAATCTTCAACCATGACACTCCTGAGAATCACGTACAGGTTCCCGACAGCATCGAAGATGCTACTTCCTGGGTAGACGGTATGCTGGATATCAAGGAGCTGTATGAACTGGGTTATTTCCCTGACAATACATTATCCGCAACTGACGATGAGACCTTCGCTATGTTCGTAGATGGCAAGGCGGCATTCCTGATCGATGGTTCCTGGAAGGTTGGCGGTATTGTAAATGCATGCCAGTCCGATCCCGAAGATGCTTCTACTCTGGATGCTGACAAGCTGGCTAACTTTACCGTTACTTATGTACCCGGCAATGGCGACAGAAAAGCAACCGACTTAATCGGTGGTCTGTCCATGGGTTACTACATCACCAGAAAAGCATGGGATGATCCCGACAAGAGAGCAGCAGCTGTTGATTTCGTAAGCTACATGACCTCTGATGAACTGGTACCTGTATTCGCACAGCATACCGCAAGCGCTCTGAAGAACGCTCCTGCTGTAGACGAGAGTCAGTTCAATGCTCTGCAGATC
>CAVGMD010000150.1:0-3134 GCA_963630275.1 Bacteroidaceae bacterium
TATCCTCCTGCTTGTTAAAATACGGCATGGTCAGCTTATCCGTCAGGATATATTCTTCTCTTTTATGTCTGCTGGTAAGACATTCCTTTATGGCAAGCTCGCTCTTGCCGCCCAGATATCCATGGGCGGTATCAAAATAATTGAAGCCCTGCTCCAGGAAAGTATCCACCATCTTCGTGGTCTCGGCAATATCAACGTCGCTTCCGTTCTCCATCATGGGAAGTCTCATACAGCCGAAGCCGAAATTCTTCTTCACTTCATCAAAATACATTCTCTCTTCTCCCTTCTGTCAACTTCTGGGTTCTCTTCTCTACTTTATAGAATACCACTTGAAGTTGACTTGAGGTCAAGAGAATTTGAGAAATTATTTCAATTTCCACTCTGCGGATGCGGTCTGCAGGCTGACAAGTCTTGCATAGAGACCGTTTTTCTGCATGAGTTCGGTATGGGTGCCGCTCTCTGCGACAACTCCGTCAGCAAGGACGACAATCTTATCAGCATTTTCCACAGTTCTCATTCTGTGAGCGATGACGAGGACGGTCTTGTTCGGATTCAGATACCCAATCTGTGCGGCAATCTCGCCTACGGTAAGCTTGCTTTCCTTCAGGAGCCGTTCCGCTACTTGCAACCGATATAGTTTCCGGTAGGAATAAATGGAATCCCCGTAGACACCCCGAAAACATTTCTTCAATACCGTAGGGGACATCTCAAAGCGTTCCGCCAGCTCCTCGATGGTATGATGCTCGCTGAAATGCTCTGTCACAAAGGTATGGATCTGCTTGATGATCTCGATCTGCTGTTCGGTAAAACGGGCATGCTCCGCCGGATCTTCTTCATTTCCCCGGTGATCATGGAGAAATCCACGGTGACCGTGATGCCGTGATAATGGGACGTGGGGAACTCCGACTGGTGGGAATTCTCCTGCGGCGTTCTCATGAACAGCTGTACCATACAGATCAATGCTGGTAAACCGTTCGGAAGCCTCCGCCGTCTGCAATATATCTTTGGCAAGTTCATAGGGATCTCTCATAGGTCATCCTTTTACAGCTTTACTTTTACAAAATCATGTTCCATGGCGGGAAGCACCTTTTCGATCAGATCCGCCGTCCGCATGCGGAGGCTGGAGGTATTGATGCAGGGATGGCATCCGAAATATTCGCTGTCCAGCACCTCTTCATCGATCAGCAGCTTCACCTGATGTTCCTTATCGTTCATCAATCCCAGCACGCTGACAGAACCCGGGGTGATATCCAGATATTTCTCCATGTATTCCGGCTTGGCAAAAGAAAGTCTTGCCGAGCCGATCTGTGCCGACAGATCCTTGGTATGGAACACCTTGGTGTCCGGGATCATCAGCAGATAAAATGCAGTCTCCTGACGGTTGCACAGAAACAGGTTCTTGCAGACCATAGCCTGTAAGATCTCATCGGCTTCCTTGCAGTCCTCCATGGTCATCGCCGGCGCGTGATCCACGCGGTCATATTCCACGCCTAAACTGTCCAGCAAATCATAGGTGCGGATCTCTTTGTCCATTCTGCCTGTGGTGTCGGCAGGTCTTCCTTTTTGTAATTCCAATGCCATGTTCTTTCCCCTTTGCTGTTTAGTAACCGATGGTGTCATTCACAAGAATCACATGAATTCTGTCCGTATGTCTGGAATATCTTGTGATCAGGAACTGGCAGCAGATGGTATCCAGGGACTTGCAGTCAAAGCATTTTCCGGTCTCCTTGCAGGGAGTCTTGATGTCGAATCTCTGAGCATTGATGGGTGCAGCCACATTTCTCGCACGCTTCATGGCGCTGTCTAAATCTGCGCAGACCTTGTTGATGCCGACGATGAAGATTACCTTCTTCGGGCCCTGGGCAATGCAGGAAACACGGTTGGAATTGCCATCGATATTGACCATGATGCCGTCACTGGTGATGGCGTTGGCACTGGACAGGAAAATATCCGCATCGTAAGCAGCCATCAATCCGGCTCTGGCATCCATCTTGGAGCGGTCGATATAGTGGTAATTGCCTGCCTCCAGAGCAGAGATCAGTCCGATCTCTCCGGCACTGTGGCATCCGCCCATGGCAATGGTGCTTCCCTCCGGGATCAGCTCCAGCGCCTGTGTCAGTGCAGCTTCTTTATCCTCTGCATAATAACCTGACATGTTGCGGGACTGTAAGCCCTTGATGACCGTTTTTGCCAGCTGTTCATTTCTTTTTCTGATCATTTCGTCCATGATTTTATCCTCCATATATCTACTGAAAGAATTCTTATTGGTCATATTTTATCAAAAAATCCCCTCTCTGGAAATACTGTAAAATGTCACATTTGTATTTTCCTATTCTGTTTTCTGTTCTTACTCTATTTCCTGTACCAGCTGCTGCCGTTCTTTTTTACCGTTAAATATTCTCCGGCATAGTGTGTCTCTTCGTCGGTTGTCAGGATGACCTCCTGTCCCTGCGGCATGTTAATGTCCGTTGCCACAAGCAGAAGAAAATCCTCCTTCAGCCAGTTTTCCAGCCCTGTGAAAAACTGCTGATCATAGTGATCTACCCCATCCATAAGCTCGTCACTACCAGATACTCATAGACCTCTACCGTCCCCCAGTTTCCAGCCTTGTGCAGTGCTTCCGTAAGATTTTCGTTTTCTTCCTCCAGATAAACCTTCGTTACGACCTTTTCCTTGTAGCCGTTATGGGTCAGATCCAGATCAATACTTTCCTGCGCATCTAACTCCCCGTTTTTATCCAGAAAATCTACATGAAGTGTGTGGAACTGCTCATCCAGCGTGTCCACCGCAAGAATCCGGCTGTAAAAATCTTCCACCACCTGTGTATATTCCGATACCTTCGGTGTTCCTTTTTTTACATCTACATAATACAGTCCTTCCACATAGATACCGGTTTGGGTTCCGATGTTGTCTCCGGGGTAGACTGCGAAATGGCTGCGGTGATCTCCTGACCTGTTTGTTCCGCCTGTACAGATTCGGTATCAGATATCTCCAATGCCTCCCCGGTTCTACCGCAGCCGGTAAATACATTTTCTATCTTTATCATATCTAACGAATCTATCAAAGTAAAGTCAAAAAGATCGAGTAGGAGACGGTGACTAACCGCCGTCCTCTCACACCACCGTGCGTACCGT
>CAVGMD010000151.1:0-2895 GCA_963630275.1 Bacteroidaceae bacterium
CAACAGGGAACGGATACGGATACGCGCCGCACCAAGGTTGTTGACCTCATCAATCTTCAGGCAGGTGTAGATCTTGTCGGAACCGGAGAGGATATCGTTCACCTGATCGGTGGTAACGGCATCCAGACCGCAGCCAAAGGAATTCAGCTGGATCAGATCCAGATTCTCCACAGTCTTCACATAGCTTGCAGCGGCGTAAAGTCTGGAGTGATACATCCACTGGTCGGATACGATCAAGGGGCGTTCCGGCTTCGCCAGATGGGAGATGGAATCTTCCGTCAGTACTGCCATATCGTAGGAGGTGATCAGCTCGGGAATACCGTGGTTGATCTCCGGGTCTACATGATAGGGACGACCTGCCAGCACGATGCCGCGCTTGCCGGTCTGACGTAAATATTCCAGCGTCTCTTCGCCCTTTTTCTCCATATCGTGACGGGCATTTGCCAGTTCCTTCCATCCCTTTTCACAGGCTGCAGCGATCTCAGCAGCGGGAATCTCAGTGAATTCCTTGGTCAGTGCATCCGTCACCGTACCCAGATCTCTGAAGGACATGAACGGATTGCGGAACGTGATCTCACCACCGGCAATTTCCTCCACGTTATTCTTGATGTTCTCGGAATAAGAAGTAACGATGGGGCAGTTGTAATGGTTGTTCGCATCTTCGAACTCGTTGCGCTCATAGAACAGCGCAGGATAGAAGATGAACTTGATGCCCTGACGGATCAGCCAGGTCACATGACCGTGCGCCAGCTTCGCCGGATAACATTCGGATTCACTGGGGATGGACTCAATACCGAGCTCGTAGATCTTGCGGTTGGAGCTGGGAGAGAGCACCACGCGGTAGCCCAGTTCGGTGAAAAATGTGAACCAGAACGGATAGTCCTCGTACATATTCAGCACTCTGGGGATACCAACCACACCTCTGGGAGCCTTGTCGGCATCCAGGGATTCATAAGAGAACAGTCTATGTAATTTATATTCGTATAAATTCGGTACATTGTGGGCATTCTTCTGACCGCCGATACCACGTTCGCAACGGTTGCCGGAGATGAACTGACGACCGCCGGAGAACTTGTTGATGGTCAGACGGCAGTTGTTGGTACAGCCCTTACATTTTGCCATGCTGGTCTCGAACTGCAGGTCGCAGATCTTCTGGTAATCCAGCATAGTGGTCACATAACCGTCCTCATAATGCTCTCTTGCAATCAGAGCCGCACCAAAAGCACCCATGATACCGGCGATGTCAGGACGGATCGCCTGACAGTTGGCAATCTTCTCAAAGCTGCGCAGAACGGCATCGTTGTAGAAGGTACCGCCCTGTACCACGATATTTTTACCGAGCTCGGAAGCGTCGGAGACTTTGATTACCTTAAATAATGCATTCTTGATAACGGAGTAAGCAAGTCCGGCGGAGATGTCCGCTACGGAAGCTCCTTCCTTCTGCGCCTGCTTTACCTTGGAGTTCATGAATACGGTACAACGGGTACCCAGGTCGATGGGATGCTCTGCAAAAAGGGCAGCCTGTGCGAAATCCTGCACGGTGTAGTTCAGGGACTTTGCAAAGGTCTCGATAAAGGAACCGCAGCCGGAGGAACATGCCTCGTTCAACTGCACGCTGTCTACAGTCTGGTTCTTGATCTTGATGCACTTCATATCCTGACCGCCGATGTCTAAGATACAGTCTACACTGGGATCAAAGAAAGCAGCGGCATAGTAATGTGCTACGGTCTCTACTTCGCCGTCGTCCAACAGGAAAGCAGCTTTCATCAGCGCTTCGCCGTAACCAGTGGAACAGGAGCGCACGATCTCCACGCCTTCGGGCAGGAGAGAGTAGATCTCCTTCAGGGAGCGGATCGCCGTCTTCAAGGGACTTCCGTCATTGCTGGAGTAGAAGGAGTACAGAAGGGATCCGTCTTCGCCCACCAGTGCGATCTTCGTGGTGGTGGAACCGGCATCAATACCCAGGAATGCCTTGCCCTGATAGGACTGCAGATCGCCGGTGGTCACATGATGCTTGCTGTGACGCTCCACGAACTCCTGATAAGCAGCCTTGTCCGCGAACAGGGGCTCCATACGTTCTACTTCAAATTCCATCTTAATATCGGAAGACAGTTTCTTCACCATATCGGACAGTCTGATGCAGACATCTTCCTTCGCGTTCAGCGCGGAACCGATGGCAGCGAACAGATGGGAGTTGTCCACATCGATGATATGCTCGTCATCCAGATTCAAAGTACGGATAAAGGCAGTCTTTAACTCTGACAGGAAATGTAACGGTCCGCCTAAGAATGCCACATGACCGCGGATGGGCTTACCGCATGCCAGACCGGAGATGGTCTGGTTCACCACTGCCTGGAAAATAGAAGCAGACAGGTCTTCCTTGGTAGCACCTTCGTTGATCAGGGGCTGGATATCGGTCTTGGCAAATACACCACAGCGAGCAGCAATGGTGTAGAGGGATTTATAATTTTTCGCATATTCATTCAGACCCGAAGCGTCCGTCTGGATCAGGCTCGCCATCTGGTCGATGAAAGAACCGGTACCGCCGGCGCAGATACCGTTCATACGCTGCTCCACGTTACCGCCTTCAAAATAGATGATCTTCGCATCCTCACCGCCTAACTCAATGGCTACGTCGGTCTTGGGTGCCAGCTCCTGCAGGGAAGTAGCTACGGCTACGACTTCTTGGGTAAAAGGAACGCCTAAGTGATTGGCTAAAGTCAGTCCGCCGGAACCAGTGATCATGGGGTGGAGCTGCAATTCACCCAGCTGGTCATAAGCCTTCTGAAGAAGGGCAGACAGAGTCTCCCGGATATTGGCGAAGTGACGCTCATAATCAGAAAATAAAATATTGTGTTCTTCGTCCAAAATAGCAATCTTGACAGTGGTGGAACC
>CAVGMD010000152.1:0-2812 GCA_963630275.1 Bacteroidaceae bacterium
GAATTCTTAACCTGTTTAGAAGCATGGAAGCTGATGGAAGTAAAGAAGGTTGCAGTTCGGATTGCAGAGGTTGAAAATACGATTAAAAACAGAGCGAAGCTATTAGAGTAGAAAAGAGTAAGAATTTATAGAGAACTGGGAAGTGAGGTAAGTTGATATGGCAAATGATATCGTTAACTATCAGGATGTGATTACTGCCATAAAGGGAATTATTTCATCTGGTCGTGAAGTGGCTTATAATGCAGCAAATAAAGCTATGGTGCTTACCTATTGGCATGTAGGTAAGCGTATTGTGGAACAGGAACAGGCAGGAAAAGAAAGTGTACCCCCAAATATACTGGAAATTACACCAGAAATTCACAAAACAAGACGTGTAAAACTGAAAGTTTAGTAAAAATTTAACTTTATCACAGATAGATTTTACATCAGGCTGTTATTCTTTAGATAGAATAGTAGCCTGATTTTATTTGACGGAAAGGATATCCCGGATGAAAACACAGATTTTGAAAAAGCAGATTTTCCTGTCGAATGCATTGATGATTCTGTTGACACTGGCAGCGGTGGCATTAGTGAACCTGGCGGCGGTCAAGATCCAGTGGGAATTTATTGAGAGGGACTGGGAGTCCAGCATGGAGACAGTGGCGGACGGCGCGGATGTGGAACAGCTGTTAAAGGACTGGACAGTGCATCAGCGCTCCTTTTATGTGCTGACGGCAGCGGATCTTGTGCTCTGTGTATCGTTGATGCTGGGAATCAGTCTCTTTTTCACACGAAAGCTGGAGAAACAGTTATTGGCAGAACAGGAGAAAAATGCAGCCTATGAGAGAGCCAGAACGGAGATGATTGCGGGAATCTCCCATGATCTCAGAACGCCCCTGACGGCGATCCGCGGAACGGTCAAAGCATTGCTGGACGGTGTGGTGACAGATCGGGCGGGACAGGAAAAATTCCTCACTACGGCCTATCGCAGGACGGAGGACATGAATGCACTGCTGAACCAGTTGTTTTATCTGTCGAAACTGGAGACGGGAGTCATGCCTCTGCATTTGCAGTCTATTGATTTGGGAAAATATCTTCATGATTATGCAGAAGGAAAGCAGGAAATGCTGCGGCAGGATCTGACCGGGGAAGGACAGGTCATACAGATCGTCTACCGGTCACAATGCGAAGAGACCCTGGAAGCGCAGATCGACCCGGAAGCATTGCAGAGGATCCTGGATAATCTGTTGGAAAACAGCCGGAAATACGCCGAAGTTGCGGAACTTAAGATAGACATCACACTGCAAAAAAAGCAGAACTCGCCGGAGATCTGTTTCCGGGATAACGGTGTAGGTGTTCCGGAGGAGAAGCTACCTCAGATCTTCGAGGAATTTTACCGGGCAGATGAATCCAGGAACAAAAAAAGCGGCAGTGGACTTGGGCTTTATGTAGTGAAAAGCCTGACGGAGTCCATGGGCGGCAGAGTAAAGGCGGCAAATGAAGACGGTCTGGCAGTCCGGATAGAACTGCCTGTTGGAAAGAAATAAAGAGGGAAAAATAATGGCGGAAGAGAAAAAGATACTTATCGTGGAAGACGATCCGGATATCAGCATGATAGAGGAAGTCTATCTGCAATCCGCAGGGTTTCGGACAAAAATATTGCCGGACGGAAACGGCATTCGGACATTATTGGAACAGGATAAATACGATCTGATTCTGCTGGACCTGATGCTGCCGGGCAAGAGCGGCTATGAGATCTGCAGAGAGATCAGGGATCACGTGGATGTTCCAATCCTGATGGTCACCGCCCGGACGGAGACCGTAGACAAATTAAAAGGCTTTGGCGTGGGAGCGGACGATTATATTGCGAAGCCTTTTGATCCGGCGGAACTGGTGGCGCGTGTGCGGGCGAACGTAAGACAGTCTGAGAGAGGGCACGAGACGCAGAATGTACAGAACAAGGAGACAGAGGAAATCCGCATAGGAAAACTGAGAATTTTGGTGAACAGCTGGAAAGTCTACAAAGGAGATCAGGAACTGCATCTTCCAAACAGAGAGTTTGAACTGTTGAAATTTTTAGCGAAGAACCCCAATATCGTGTTTTCCAAGGAGCAGCTGTTTGAAAAAATCTGGGGCTACGATTATGTGGGAGACAGCGCAACGGTGATGGTGCACATTAACCGTATTCGTGAAAAGATCGAAGAGGACAGCAAGAACCCGAAAATACTGGAGACGGTGTGGGGCGCCGGGTATCGGCTGAATAAGTAAGCCATGATCTCAAAAATTTAGAAATTGTTTAAGAAATCACATCCTGTTTGTTTAGAGAAGACCTGTACTATGGTCTTCAGAAAGAGACAGGAGGTTTTGATTGTGGAAAAAAGCAGAAAAATCAAGAATATTATCATGGACGGAGTCGGTGGATTCTGCATGGCGCTGGCGGACAGCGTACCGGGGGTCTCCGGCGGTACCATCGCTTTTATCATGGGATTTTACGATCAGTTTATCGGATCCATAGACCGGCTGGTATTCGGAAATCTGGCAGAAAAAAAGAAAGCGCTTAAGTATCTTGTGAAACTGGGAATCGGCTGGATCATAGGCATGGGACTGGCAGTAGTAGTGCTGTCTGCATTGTTTGAAAGTCAGATCTATGTGGTGAGTTCCCTGTTTATCGGATTTATCGCGGGTTCCATTCCACTGATCATAAATGAGGAAAAGGAAAGCTTTCGCCAGGTGGCAAAGGGAATTTGGTTCGGAATTCTCGGAGCAGTACTTGTCATCGGAATTGCATGGCTGAACGGTCAGATAGGAACCACATTCATGGATCTGGGACAAT
>CAVGMD010000153.1:0-2730 GCA_963630275.1 Bacteroidaceae bacterium
GTGCAGAGCTGCCGCCTTCTCAAATGTAGGATAATCCATCTCGGCGCTGTCGTCAGCCTTGTCGGAAATAGCACGAATGATGACAAAAGGAATGTCGTTTAAGTAAGCACCGTGGGCAATGGAAGCTCCCTCCATCTCCGCGCAGTCGCCCTGAAACTCTTTGATCAGGCGATTCTTGACTTCTTTGCTGGAGATGAACTGGTCACCGCTGACCACGCGTCCGGTATGAACGTGAATGTCCGGATTGACTTCCTGACAGGTGGATACGGCAACTTCTGCAAGATGCTCATCTGCAATGAACTCCCGGCAGCCTAACTGTGGAACCTCACCGGGCTTATAACCGAAAATAGTGGCATCCACATCATGGTGCAGAGCATCTTTGGAGATCAGGATATCTCCGATATCCAGGGCGGCGTTCAGAGAACCTGCCACGCCAGTATTGATGATGGCAGTGACCTGGAAGAGGTCTGCCAGGATCTGTACACAGAGAGCGGCATTGACTTTGCCGACACCGCTGCGGACGATGACAACGGGAGTACCGTTTAATGTGCCTTCGTGAAACTCCATGTGAGCTTTGGTAGTGATCTTGGTGGTGGTCATGTGGGCTTTGAGGGTCTCTACCTCCAGCTCCATGGCACCGATAATTCCGATTTTTTTCATGTGTGTCTTCCTGTTCTTTCTACTACAATATAATTCTATGATGCCTACGGATTGTTCCGTGCTACGCACTCCCACAATCCTACCCGGTATTCGCATATCGTGAGATTATCATCTCACTTTTATGCTCATATCGGGGCGGGTTCCAAGGTCTTTCACCCACCTATGAGCGAGCTCATGTGGGCTTAGACCTTTTAACCCTGGCACGGGTATACCAGACGGCTGTCGTCGATGCCATACAGCACGTTATCCAGGTAACGTTTTGCCAGGTAATTTGCCATGCCCAGATTCATATCCAGGTAGTTACCGCAGTCCTTGGGAGATGCACCGGGCACCTCACCCTTGTAATCGCGGATGAATTCAAACATTTCCACCATCAGAGGAACGATATCCTTAGAGCTAAGGTCGCCGGCTAACAGCAGATAGAAGCCGGTACGGCAGCCCATGGGTCCAAAGTAGACGGTCTTGTCCTTATACTCCGGATGATTGCGCAGGAAAGTCGCACCCAGATGCTCGATGGTGTGCACTTCTGCGGTATTCATCACCGGTTCTTCGTTGGGACTGGTCATACGTAGGTCGAAAGTGGTGATGACTTCTGCACCGATGTGATCCTTGCGGGATACATAGACACCGGGCTGCAGCTTGATATGGTCAATGGTGAAGCTAGCTATTTTTTCCATGATATTCTCCATTTCCGCGCCTATGCAGTACTTTTGCAATTGCGCTTTTTCTCTGCATAGTATACACTAATTTAATGGAAAAGAAAATAGCCGGAGGGATAAGAGTATGAAGCATTCAGCGGAATATTATGTAGAGCACCTGGAGATGGAGCCCCATGTGGAGGGCGGTTATTTCAAGGAATGCCTGTTGGAAAAAGAAGAAAGGAACCTGTGGAGCAGCATCTATTTCATGCTGGCGAAGGGAGAGGTATCCCATTTTCATCGTCTGAAATCGGACGAGGTGTGGTATTACCACGACGGTAATGCCTTGACCATCTATATGATTGATGAAGAAGGGAAGCTTACCGCTGCGAAGCTGGGACTGGATCTGGAAAAGGGCGAAGTACCACAGGTACTGGTTCCGAAGGGAATGATCTTCGGGTCTGCCATGGAGGAAGAGGGATTCAGTCTGGTGGGCTGTATGGTATCGCCCTGTTTTAAATATGAAGAGTTTGAGCTGTTTGATCGTAAAGAACTGCTGGAAAAATACCCTGAACACCGGGAAGTAATTCTGCATCTGACCCGCGAGTAAGCGCTTACATTCACAAAGTAGCGCAATAAAGCGTTGCAATGTGTCGATTTGTGTGCTATACCGACCCTGCGCGCGGACGATTGTGCGCAGAACAATTCGTTATGAGAGGGAGAAAAGAAATGAAAAAATTTGCTGGAATTATTGTAGCAACTGTACTGGCATTCAGCCTGGTAGCATGCGGTCCTGTAGACAGCGCCGTTCAGAACCTGGCAGGAGCTGTTTCCAACAGCGGAAGCAGTAACAGTGGTGTGGTAACCGCAGATGATGACGGATATGCAGAGGGTCGTATCGGAGATGTAATGAGAACCTACTTCTTCGATTATATGGTAAACAGCGCATACACCTGCACCGACTATGAAGGATATACCCCTTCCGAGGGCAATAAGCTTCTGGTAGCAGAAGTAACTGTTAAGAACACCGGTCGTTCTACCGTTACCATGTACGACACTGATTTCCAGATTCAGTGGGGCGATGATGATAACGATGACGCATACGATGCACCGATTACCTATTATACCGATGCGGTAAGCGATGAGCAGCTGCCGGAAGAGTATGATCTGGGTGTCAACGAAGAGAGAACCGGTCTGCTGGTATTTGAAGTACCGGAAGATTCCAAGGATTATTCCATCTCTTATCTGGAGCAGTTCTCCAATGATACCGAGGGAGATGTGTTCTTCGTATTCTTCACTGCAAAGGATAAATAAGATCAATTGCAGTTTATTTTTAATTTATAATTATATAATTTTTCCTTAATTGACATACTAATGTGTGCGTGTTATAGTACAACTAGAACAATGGAGAGGAAGAAAGATCAAGAGATTG
>CAVGMD010000154.1:0-2714 GCA_963630275.1 Bacteroidaceae bacterium
CCGTAGTGATCACCAGACCGATGGTGGAATGATCCCGCATGACCTTATCCGTGCCGATCTCCGCCGCCTGGGTAAAGGGAATCTCTTCCTCCGACCAGGGCGTCTTCACCATGCGTTCCGCATCCTCTTCCATATACCCCGCTGCGCCGTCGATCATATAGCCCACGCAGTCAATCAGCCGTACCGACACTTCAATATCGTCATTCAGTCTCACCTTTGCCGCTTCGTTGGGAATGAATTTCGGTTCCGTGGTGGTGATGGTCTTCCCACCGGCACTCTGGGGAAGCTCATCCTGCGCCCGCATTCTGGCATGTTCGTCCTCCATATAAGGCAGCACCATTTCATCCATAAAACGCTTGATGAATGTGGATTTGCCGGTCCGCACCGGTCCCAGCACCCCTATGTAGATCTCTCCTCCCGTTCTTTGTTGTATATCCCGATACAGATCGTATGTATTCACTGCATAGTCCATAAAAATACCTCCTGCCATTGGTGTTATATGTATATGCAGAAAGCTTTTTATTCATGAATCGGCGCACATCAAAAAAACACGCTGTCCGAATCCGGACAACGTGTTTTAAATACTTTTACTATGCACATTTTATGCCAGCATCATGCGGTCATTTGCGAATTCTCCGCCGCTGACTTCTTCGAACTTCGCCAGCAGATCCTTCACCTGAAGATTCTTCTTCTCTTCTCCCGCCACATCGTAGATGACTTTGCCTTCGTGCATCATGATCAGACGGTTGCCGTGTACAATGGCATCCTTCATGTTATGGGTTACCATCATGGCAGTCAGCTGATTCTCAGCGATGATCTTGTCGCTGATCTCCAGTACCTTGGCTGCGGTCTTGGGATCCAATGCTGCAGTATGCTCATCCAACAGCAGAAGCTTCGGCTGCTTTAATGCCGCCATCAAAAGGGTTATCGCCTGGCGCTGACCACCGGACAGAAGACCTACTTTGCTGGTCATACGATCCTCCAGTCCTAATCCAAGCGTCTGTAACTTTTCACGGAACAGCTCTCTGTCCTCTCTGGAGACACCCCAGCGAAGAGTTCTCTTCTCGCCACGTCTTAAGGCAATCGCCATGTTCTCTTCGATATCCATGGTAGCGGCGGTTCCCGTCATGGGATCCTGGAATACTCTTCCCAGGTACTTTGCTCTCTTGTGCTCCGGCAGATTCGTAATATCCGTACCGTCGATAATGATCTTACCGGAATCGATGGGCCATACACCGGCGATGGCATTCAGCGTGGTGGATTTACCGGCGCCGTTACCTCCGATGATGGTCACGAAATCTCCGGGATTTAAGTTCAGGTTTACCCCGTTTAACGCCACCTTTTCATTGATGGTTCCTCTGTTAAATACTTTATGTATATCCTGTATCTCCAATGCGTAAGCCATTATTTTGACGCTCCTTTCCGAAGTGTTCTCTTCTCCTTCAAGTAAGGAATTGCCAGGAAAATGGCAACTACGATAGCGGAGAATAATTTCATATCCTCTGAAGGCATCTTCAGCCACAGAACGAACTGGTATACCATGTAGTAGATCACAGCACCCAGAATTACAGATGCCAGAGTAAATGCAAATGCAAGCTTTCTCTTGCTGGCAAACTTACCGAACAGTACCTCACCGATGATAACAGCCGCCAGACCGATGACGATGGCACCACGTCCCATATTGACATCCGCCGCACCCTGGAACTGTCCGTACAATGCACCGCACAGACCTACCAGACCGTTGGAGATCATCAGTGCCAGCACCTTGATAAAGTTGGTATTGATGCCCTGTGCTCTCGCCATATTGCCGTTACATCCGGTAGCACGGATGGCATGTCCCTGCTCCGTACCGAAATACCAGTACATCACAGCGATCAGCGCCAGTAAGAATACGATCATTCCCAGGAAAAAGAGAAGTCTGCTCACTGAACCGTCCGTCACATAACGCAGGGATGCCACCAGCGGATAATTGTCTACGCTGACCGGCTGGTTTGCTTTTCCCATGATATTCAGATTGATGGAATACAGGGAGATCTGCGTCAGAATACTTGCCAGGATTCCGGGGATTCCCAGTGCTGTGTTCAGCAGTCCCGTTACCATTCCTGCCAGTGCTCCCGCCAGGAAAGCAATGGGCAATGTAACTAAAGGAGAGACTCCCGCACGGATCAGCATAACGGATACCGCAGCACCGGTGGCAATGGAACCATCCACGGTCAGATCCGCGAAATCCAGCAGTCGGAACGTAATATACACTCCCAGTGCCATGACTCCCCAGATCATTCCCTGCGCTATGGATCCCGGCATTGCCCTGAACAGGGAAAGGGGATTCAGTGACATAAAGTAAGACATTTCTTTTTCCTCCTAAAACTTCCGATAGGGATACCGCTATCTGGCGCTATCCCTATCGAAGTATATTTTGTTTCGTACTGAATTAACGGAATGATTACTGAATTGCTACATAATCATCGGGAACGCTGATGCCCAGTTCCTCACAGATCTTCGCATTGTACTTCTTGGTAACGTTGGGAGCGTAACGAACATCCATGGTGGTGATGTCTGCGCCCTCAGCCAGGATCTCGTAAGCCATCTCACCGGTAGCATATCCCAGATCATAGTAGCTGATGGATAAGGTAGCTACGCCACAACCGTTGCAGATACCCTCTTCACCTGCGATTACAGGAACCTTAGCGGGAGCTACTACGTTGTATACGGTC
>CAVGMD010000155.1:0-2621 GCA_963630275.1 Bacteroidaceae bacterium
GAGCGCGAGCGTGTCGCGTTTCTTATACCCTGCCAAGGGCTACGGGGATTCGATAGCATTTCTTAACGAACTCTCCAGTTATCTATATGATCTTTTGCATATCCCCGGGGCTTGTGTTACAATAAACAGAAAGCAGTCACCCCAGGAGAGAATTGTATGAAAGCACAGGAATTATTACTTCAATTGCAAGATAAAGGTTACCGGGATTTTCAGAGCAAACTGATCCCGACGATTCCGGCGGAGACGATTATCGGCGCCCGCACGCCGGCTATACGGAAACTTGCAAAAGAATATGCCAAGGATCCGGAGAGTGCAGCGTTTTTGATGCAGCTGCCGCATACTTATTATGATGAGAATATTCTGCATGCCTTGCTGGTGGCGGAGATAAAAGATTACGACACCTGTGTAAAAGAGGTGGAACGCTTCCTGCCCTATGTGGATAACTGGGCGGTGTGTGACATTTTTTCCCCGAAGGTGTTCCGTAAAAACAAAGACAAACTCATAGACAAAATAAGAGAATGGACAGCTTCGGACCACCCCTACACCTGCCGCTTCGGAATGGAAATGCTGATGACGCATTTCCTAGACGAGGATTTCAGACCGGAATATCTTAAGATCCCGGCAGCGGTACATTCCGAAGAATATTATGTGAACATGATGATTGCCTGGTTCTATGCCACGGCACTGGCAAAACAGTGGGATGCTACGGTAGGCTATATTGAGAAGAAGTGCTTAGAACCATGGACCCATAACAAGACGATCCAGAAGGCACGGGAAAGCTACCGGATCACTCCGGAGCAGAAAGAATATCTGAAAACCTTGAAGGTGTAAAAGTATAAACAGAGGAAAAGGGAGAAATGCACATGAAAAAAGGAAACATTAAAATCGCTGCCCTTCTGGCAGGAGTAAGTCTGGTACTGATGACCGGCTGCGGTAATAAAGCGCAGGAAGCGGCAGGTGTGGAGACGCAGACAGAAATCACAGTGGCAGCCCCCACTGAACAGACAACGGCAGAAAGCATGCAGACAGAGTGGAACGGGTAATTGCAGCGGCAGTCACCGCGAAATTAAAAGAACAAAGTGTGGATGCAACATTACAGCTGCAGGATGCCGGTACGCCGGTGGAAACATCGTCTGTTTCGGACAAGAACAATAGTACTGCCCCGGAAAATGGAAACATAGGGAACGGAGAGGCGACAAGTGTTTCACAGAAGACAAAATGTACCGCCTGTGACGGTACGGGAATCTGTCAGGAATGCCAGGGGAGACAGCACCCTGTAAACGTTGTGGCGGAACCCTGTGGGAGACCTGTGGTACCTGTGGCGGCAGCGGAGAACTGTAGAAAACGAAAGAGGATAGGTAACATGACGGATAACATGGAATTTCGCAGGGCAAACCGGGAAGAAGCGGAAGAGATCCTGCAATTATACCGATCGCTGATCGGAACCCAATATTGTGTCTGGACGGAAAATTATCCCACAGAACGGGAAGTGGAATTCGACCTGTCTAGGGATGCGTTGTTTGTCCTGCGGGAGAAGTCTTCGGGAAATTTAATGGGCGCAATCTCCATCGATGATGACCCGGAAGTGAAGGCGCTGTCCTGCTGGTCAGAAGACCTCACCCCGGTAGCGGAACTGTCAAGACTTGGGGTGTCGGCAGAATATCAGAACCGCGGCATTGCAAGAATCCTATTGCAGGAAGCTATGGCGGAACTGAAGGCACAGGGGTATAAGGCGGTACACATTTTAGTGGCAAAAGACAATGTAAAAGCCCTGCGTTCTTATGAAAAATTGCTTTTTACCACGGCAGGGGAATGTGATCTTTTCGGGCATTCCTACTGGTGCTATGAGAAGGAGTTGAAATAATCTATGGTAACGATCGATCTGATCACGGGATTCCTGGGATCCGGGAAGACCACTTTTTTGAAAAAATATGCGGAGTACCTGATGGATCAGGGACTGCATATCGGGATTCTGGAAAATGATTTCGGCGCCATCAACGTAGATATGCTGATGCTCCATGAACTCAGAGGGGATCAGTGTGAACTGGAGATGATCGCCGGAGGGTGTGATGCGGAGAGCCACAGGAGACGTTTTCGTACGAAGCTGATCTCCATGCGGATGTGCGGTTACGACAGAGTGCTGGTGGAACCGTCGGGCATCTATGATGTGGATGAATTTTTTGATGTACTGCGGGAGGAACCGTTGGACCAATGGTATGAAATCGGCAATGTCATCGCCATACTGGATGCGAGACTGGAGAAAAATCTCTCACAGCAGGCGGACTATCTGCTGGCATCGGAAGTCGCCAATGCCGGAAAAGTCATCTTAAGCCATGCGGATGCCGCCACGAAGGAACAGTGTGAGGACACTGTGGCACATCTGAACCGGGCACTGGAACAGATCCGCTGCGACCGGAGAATCGATCCTGAGAAAGATATCTTACGGAAAAATCTCACGGATCTGACAAAAGAAGAATTAGAAGAAGTATCCCAATGCGGTTATCGTCTGGAAAGTTACCGGAAAATGGATCTGGAAAACAATCAGGCTTTCGATTCCCTGTTTTTCATGGAAGAGAAGATTACCTCGGAAGCTTTGGAGCGGGCAGTTCCCAGACTGTTTG
>CAVGMD010000156.1:0-2533 GCA_963630275.1 Bacteroidaceae bacterium
CCGTTGTGATTCAGCCTAATTTATAAGATATTATAAACTGCACTGACAAAAAAATTCCAGTTTATCGGAAGCCTGAAAGGAATGGTCATCGGACTCCCCATGTGCCTGCTCATCGGCGTGATGGTGCAGATCGTGAACTGGATCGTGTGATAGATTTTTGTTTGACTTTTTGAAAAATTGCAAATATAATAGCTTTTGAACGAGTAGCAAACTAGCGTAAATCCAGTTTTGCTGCTCGTTTTTTGTGCAGAAAAGTGAGACAAAATAAGGAGGATCAAAAAATGGCAGAAAGTAATCGGATGAAGGAAATGCCGGTAAATAAGCTGATGGTGCAGATGGGAATACCGATGATCTTATCCATGGCATTGCAGGCAGTTTATAATATTGTGGACAGTGCCTTCGTCGGAAATATGAGAGTGGGGAGTGAAGCGGCGCTGAATGCGCTGACACTGGTATTTCCGGTGCAGATGCTTATGGTTGCCATCGGAATCGGAACCGGTGTGGGAACCAATGCACTTCTGGCAATGACGCTTGGGCAGGGAAATACGAAGAAAGCGGCGAAAGTGGCAGGAAACAGCCTGTTTTTGGGAGCGGTTATATATATTGTATGGTTACTGTTCGGGATTTTCGGAGTGAAGGCTTATATTTCTTCGCAGACGGTGGATCCACAGGTGATTTCCATGGGAACAAGCTATCTGAGGATATGTTGTGTGATCTCTTTTGGAATCATTTTCTTTTCTCTGTTTGAAAAGCTGTTACAGGCAACCGGACGATCTCTTTATTCTACAATCGGTCAGGTCGTGGGAGCTGTTGTAAATATTATTCTCGATCCCATCATGATCTATGGAATCGGACCGGTTCCGGAGATGGGAGTAGAGGGTGCTGCTTATGCTACCGTGATCGGTCAGGTCGCATCAGCGGTATTGTTATTTATTTTCCATATAAAGTTAAATAAAGAGTTTGAGCACGGTATCAGCTATATGAAACCGAATCTAACAATTATAAAAGAAATCTATGCCATCGGACTTCCGGCGATTATTGCACAGGCATTGATGTCCATTATGGTTTATGTAATGAATCTGATTTTGAAATTCAGTCCTTCCGCACAGACCGCATACGGATTGTTCTATAAGGTGCAGCAGTTTGTATTATTCCTTGCTTTTGGACTGAGAGATGCCATCACACCGATCATTGCCTATGCATACGGAATGGGAAGCAAGAAGAGGATTCGAGATGGAATCAAATATGGCATCCTGTATACCGCAGCATTGATGATTGCAGGTACTTTGATTACAGAGATTTTCCCCGGAGTATTCGCAACGCTGTTTAATGCGGGACAGTCCAAGGAATATTTTATCAGTGCCATGCGGATCATCTCTGTCAGCTTCCTTTTTGCGGGAATCAATGTAGCATATCAGGGAATTTTTCAAGCAGTGGAAGGCGGTATTGAATCCCTTGTGATCTCACTGCTCAGACAATTTGTGATCATATTGCCGCTGGCAGGAATCTTCTCTGTCTTTGTCAGAAACGGTCAGACAGGTGTCACCCTCATCTGGTGGGCATTTCCGATCACAGAGCTGATTGCCTGCCTGGTGGGATATATATTTTTGAAGAAAATTCGTAATAAGCTCAATTTGACCCCCAAATGCTAAGCAAGGTCGATTCACTACATATTTGAGGCGATTCGTGCACAAAACATTCGCTCCGCATCAAGTTGTTATATAATGCAGTTACAAAAACAACATATGAGGAGGAATTCTATGAAACGAAAAAGACAGGGATTTTTGGCAGTATTACTTTCACTGGTCATGTGCTTAAGCCTTGTGGCGTGTGCAGATGCCGGAGACGTGCTGGCTGGCATCGGATTCTCCCTGTATTATGTGGATCCCGATAATAATCAGATGATGCTGCTCGGTACCGATAATGACATGACGGCGGATTGGGACAACGGTATTTTCTATGATAATTTCCGCGGTGTCTGGGGTGCCATTGATGGTCATCTGGTGTACATGGAGCTTTCCTATGAGGGTGACGACTACAACTTGTATTCCGTACCCATCCTGTTGAACGGTGAAGAGTACAACCTTCAGGTTGCCTATGATTTTACAGAAGAAGCATGGTCCATCATCGGCGCCAGCCAGGGACTGGATGACTCCGGTATGGCGAGCAAGGAATTGCGTCTCCTGGAAGAAGGCGATGAGATCACCACGATCTGGCAGCTGGCTTCCTACAGCGGAGATGATGATTTTGAAATGTACGCAGCGGAAGAGCTGACCGTGACCGCGGACACTTCTTTCGGCGAAGCCCCTCTGTACGACGGAAGTTATGCTATGATCTTTGAAATGTGGGATGCCGCTGGCAATTACGCATACTCGGATGTGGTGACATTTGACTGTGCGAACGGCGAGATCTATACGTCGGTATATTGATAATTAATTAGGAAAAAGGGAAAGGCTGTCTATCATCTGTTTGATAGATGGTCTTTCTTTGTATTGTTCTTTTTGTGGGATTGTGTTACTCTGAGTTAGAAATA
>CAVGMD010000157.1:0-2130 GCA_963630275.1 Bacteroidaceae bacterium
CCATTGCCCTTCGTTTCATTCCTATTTTATTAGAAGAAACAGATAAAATTATGAAAGCGCAGATCGCCAGAGGCGCGGACTTCGAGAGTGGCAATATTTTCAAACGTGCCAAGGCTATGGTGCCTCTGCTGGTACCGCTGTTCATCTCCGCATTCCGCAGAGCCAACGACCTGGCGATGGCGATGGAAGCCAGATGCTATCGTGGCGGCGAGGGCAGAACGAAGATGAAGCCGCTGATTTATCATAAGAGAGATTACATTGCCTACGGCTGTATCGCAGCCTATATGGTAATCAGCATTGTAGTGGGAAGACTGCCGTTTTTACCTTAAGAGACAGGGAGAAAGAAGGGAAAGGCCGTGGATACGGAGAACAAGACACAGACAGAAACAACAAAGCGTGTCCGACTGACCGTGGCTTACGACGGGACGAATTACCACGGCTGGCAGGTTCAGAATAACGGGATCACTATCGAGAGTGAATTGAACCGGTGCCTGACGGATCTGCTGCGGGAGCCCATCGAAGTCATCGGTGCTAGCCGGACGGATTCCGGTGTCCATGCCCTGGGGAATATTGCGGTGTTTGACACCACCAGCCGTATGCCGGCAGAGAAGATCTCTTATGCACTGAACCAGAGACTTCCGGAAGACATCAGGATCCAAAAGTCCGAACAGGTGGCGGATGACTGGCATCCCCGCAGATGTGACAGCCGTAAGACCTATGAGTACCGGATCTACCGCGCGGAGTTTCCCATGCCGGTGAAACGGCTGTATTCGCTGTTTACTTATCATGAACTGGATGTGAACCGGATGCAGGAAGCCGCGGCTTATCTGGAGGGCGAGCATGATTTCAAGAGCTTCTGTCAGACCGGAGCACAGGTGGAATCCACTGTGCGTACCCTCTATTTCGTGGAAGTGGAAGAACAGGGAGAGAATGACCTGGTGATCCGGGTCTGCGGCAACGGATTTCTATATAATATGGTAAGAATCATTGCCGGAACCCTTTTGGATATCGGTCAGGGGAAACGGGATCCCATGGATATATTCACCATCCTGGAGGCGAAAGACCGCAGTGCGGCGGGACCTACCGCACCGGCGCATGGACTGACACTAATTAAGTACGAATTTTTGTAAATTTAATCTTGACACACATTGAGCGGTATCATATAATATATGACTGTGACAGTGTTTCAATATGCTGAGTCAAAGCCCCGACGAAGCATTGAAATATAGTATTCAACCGTTTTGGGAAGAAGTAAAATGTAGCCGGACATCTGCAGATTACCATCGGACCAGAACACTGAAAAAGTCGATCACGAATCGGCGAAAGTAATATGGAGGGAACATAATGAAAACATTTATGGCTAGTCCAGCTACAATCGATAGAAAATGGTATGTAGTAGACGCTACTGACATGACCTTAGGCCGTCTGGCATCTGAGGTTGCTAAAGTGCTGAGAGGCAAGAATAAGCCTATCTTCACTCCCCACATCGACTGCGGTGACAACGTTATCGTTATCAACGCTGAGAAGATCAAAGTAACCGGTAAGAAGCTGGATCAGAAGGTTTATTATCATCATTCCGATTACGTTGGTGGCTTAAAAGAAGCTACCCTGAGAGAGAAAATCGCAAAGAAGCCTGAGCAGGTTATCGAGCTTGCAGTTAAGGGCATGCTTCCCAAGGGACCTTTAGGAAGACAGATGTTCACCAAACTTCACGTATATGCAGGACCTGAGCACAAGCATGAAGCTCAGAAGCCTGAAGTACTGACATTCTAAGGGACTGAGAGGAGGAAAATAAATCATGGCTAAAACAGAAAGATACTACGGAACCGGTAGAAGAAAGAAATCCATCGCTAGAGTATATTTGGTACCCGGTAATGGTAATATTACAATCAATAAGAGAAGCATTGATGAGTACTTCGGTCTGGAGACTCTGAAGGTTATCGTTCGTCAGCCTCTGGCAGCTACTGAGACTGCTGAGAAATTCGACGTTCTGGTTAACGTTCGTGGTGGCGGATACACCGGTCAGGCTGGTGCTATCAGACACGGTATTGCAAGAGCTCTGCTTCAGGTAGACGGCGACTTCAGACCTGTTCTGAAGAAGGCTGGATTCCTTACCAGAGACCCTCGTAT
>CAVGMD010000158.1:0-2018 GCA_963630275.1 Bacteroidaceae bacterium
ACATTTGCTGGTAAGTGTTTTCTTTAAATGACATAGAGATTACCTTCTTTTCCAAGCCATTCTGTGGCTTTGCTACCTCTATTATACAGCAAGTAAACCATTTAGACTTGTATTTACTACAAAATATATGAACTTTTCAAGGCACTATAGAGGGGCTTTTGACCCCGACATCATTTTAATTTGATTATACACCCGGAAGGGGACAAAATGTAGACAAATCCCGCACTCTCTCCACTCCTATTTCCACTCATCGTAATGCTCCAGAAAATGATGTTTCACGCCGTCCTCTTTGTAGGCGATGATCGTGCGTAAGTTTACATTCTCCACGCTCTTGAAAATATTCCCTTCGATAAAGGGATTGGACTGCTTCAGGGAAGCGATCAGGTTCTTGATTTCCATGCGCTTAGAGGGACTGCTGCCATCGGTACGGCAGGTAGTGCAGGTGTCCGTGAACCGGCAGGCGCACTGGATAAAATGCAGATCGTTATAATCTCTCCAGTGTTTGATGTCGTCCTCACGGATCAGATACATGGGGCGGATCAGCTCCATACCCTCGAAGTTCGTGCTGTGCAGCTTCGGCATCATTGTCTGCACCTGTCCACCGTACAACATGCCCATTAGAATCGTCTCGATGACGTCATCATAATGGTGCCCCAGGGCGATCTTATTACAGCCCAGCTCTTTTGCATGGCTGTACAGATAACCTCTGCGCATTCTCGCACACAGATAGCAGGGCGAATCCTCTATGTCATACACCGCATCGAATATCTGGGATTCAAAGATGGTGATGGGAATATCCATCAGCTTCGCATTGTTCTCAATGATCTTGCGGTTCGCCTCGCTGTAACCGGGATCCATTACCAGAAATACCAGTTCAAAGGGGAACTTGTTATGGCGTTTCAGCTCCTGAAACAGCTTTGCCATCAGCATGGAGTCCTTACCACCGGAAATGCATACGGCGATCTTGTCGTTCTCCTGGATCATATCATATTCATTGATAGCCTTAGCAAATCGGGAAAACAGGACTTTGTGGAACTTTTTGCGGATACTTTTTTCAATCTCCCGTGCCCGTTCATTCTCTTGCTCCCCGGGCTGTTCCTTCTGCATAAGATTTAACAGCCATCCGGTATAACCGCCCTGTAAACTGTAGACATCCATTCCTTGTTCTCTGAAATACTCTGCGGACACCTTACTGTTCTGTCCACGGCTGCAATACAGGATGACTTTTTTATCCCCTGCTGCCGCAGCCAGTTTGTCCATAAGTTCACATTCGGAGATAGCGATGGCACCCGGAATCTTTCCGTAGTTTACCGCCTCGTCGCCTCGGGTATCCACCAGGATATAGCTGTCCGGGGCAAGAGCCTGCACCTGCTCCCAGGTAATCTCGATTCCATTGTCACTGTATAATTCCGAAGACATTGTCAGAGTCTCCGAGGCTTCAGATATTTTCTTCATATTTTCCCTCGTCATATTCTTGTATTTCTTCTGCAGGTCTGCTACACTACAGAAAAACCAATCAGGAAAGGCACAAAAATGATTCCTTATACTATAGCAGACACTATTATTGCCAATACTCCAAAGCGTACCGGATATACACTGTTAAATGAAAATCAGGGATGTGTAAACGGCTGTCGCATGGGAGTATCTTTTTACCGGAATGATGCTTATCATACACCGCAGCAGCATGATGATCAGGAAGGCTTCTATGTTCTGGAGGGAAAAGGTTATGCACTCATAGGTGACCAAGAAATCCCCCTGCTTCCAGGTACATCCTTTGTAGTCCCCGCATTCACTGATCATGTTATGAGACGAGATCCTTCCTGCGAATATTGCAAGGTTCTCTGGTTCCATGCCGCTGCCAAATAGCTGAAGACAGTTCTGCGAATCTTGCATACAATGCACTGCAATACAATTCAAAAAAAAAGCAGAAACGTTGTAAATCAACGTCTCCGCTCCTTACGTCTAAGCTGCTGACGGGAATCGGACCCGTGACCTCCGCACTACCAATGCGACGCTCT